>NZ_JBAGKC010000006.1:0-344172 GCF_037034245.1 Streptomyces sp. CA2R106 | reverse complement strand
CGCCGTGGCTGGTCGCGCAGTTCCCCGCGCCCCCTGGGTATGTGCGGGTATTCCGCGGATTGTGGCGCGCCTGAGGGTCTTCACGCCGACCGATCGCAGGAACCACGATCCGCGGAGGGCCCGAGCGCATTCCAGGGGCGCGGGGAACTGCGCGACCAGCCACCACGGACCGCAAGGTCCCGGAAGCCGCAGCGCACCCCACCCCGGGGGGGTTCAGCGAACCCCGGAAGGGCGGAACTGCACGCTGATGCGTCCGCCCACGACCCCGCGGGTCTTGGGCACCGCGTGGTCCCAGGTGCGCTGGCAGGACCCGCCCATGACGATGAGGTCGCCGTGCCCGAGCGGGCACCGCAGCTGCGCGGGGCCGCCACCGCGGGGACGGAGGAGGAGCGGGCGGGGCTCGCCGAGGGAGAGGATCGCGACGAGCGTGTCGTGGCGGCTGCCGCGCCCGGTGCGGTCGCCGTGCCAGGCGACACTGTCCCGCCCGTCGCGGTAGTAGCAGAGCCCGGCGGTGGCGAAGGGCTCGCCGAGTTCGTCGGCGTAGTGGGCGTCGAGGGCGTCCCGCGCCCGGTCCAGGAGGGGGTCGGGCAGCTCCTGCCCGGCACCGTAGTGCGCGAGGAGGCGGGGCACCGCCACGACGTCGTCGTACATGACACGGCGCTCGGCCCGCCAGGGCACTTCGGCGGCGAGCCGTTCGAAGAGGTCGTCGGCGCCGGTGAGCCAGCCGGGGAGGGTGTCGATCCAGGCGCCGGAGCCCAGCGGGGTCCGGCGGACGGCGGCGAGGTCCCCGAGACCGGGCTCGCCGATGCCGAACAGGGACGCCTGCTGATGGTGCATACCAGCAGCGTAACCGATATTCGTACGCACATTCGATTACAGGGGCGAGGCAGGGCGGTCCGGGGCGGCGCAGGATGGTCGCATGCTGTTCTCCGAGGTCGCCCGGGTCTCCCGGGAGGTCGCGCGGACCTCCGCGCACACCCGCAAGACGGAACTGCTCGCGGAGTTCTTCCGGGCGGCGAGCCCGCAGGACGCGCCGATCGCGATCGCCTACCTGGCCGGCCGCCTGCCGCAGGGCCGCCTCGGCATCGGCTGGGCGGCGCTGCGGGACCGGGCCGCCCCGGCGGCGGAGCCGACGCTAACGGTGCGGGCGGTGGACGCGGCGCTGACGGCCGTCGGGGAGGTGTCGGGCCAGGGCGCGCAGGCCGGGCGCCGGGCGCTGCTCCAGGACCTGTTCGGGCTGGCGACGGCGCCGGAGCAGGAGTATCTGCTCGGGCTGCTCACCGGTGAGGTGCGGCAGGGCGCGCTCGACGCGGCGGCGGTCGAGGGGCTGGCGGCGGCGACGGGCGCGGAATCGCCGCAGGTGCGGCGGGCGGTGATGCTCGCGGGTGCGCTGGAGCCGGTGGCGCAGGCGCTGCTGGACCGCGGCCCGCAGGCGCTGGCGACGTTCGCGCTGACGGTGGGGCGGCCGCTGCTGCCGATGCTGGCCGGCTCGGCGAAGGGCGTGGCGGACGCGGTGACGCGGCTGGGGCCGTGTGCGGTGGAGGAGAAGCTCGACGGGATCAGGGTCCAGGTGCACCGGGACGGCGGCCGGGTACGGGTCTTCACCCGCACCCTGGACGACGTCACGGCGCGGCTGCCGGAGGTGGTGGCGGCGGCGTCGGCGCTGCCCGCGGAGCGGTTCGTGCTCGACGGCGAGGTGCTGGCGCTGGCGGCCGACGGGCGGCCCCGCCCGTTCCAGGAGACCGCGGGCCGGGTCGGCTCGCGGGTGGACGTGGCGACGGCCGCGGCGGCCCTGCCGGTGCACCCGGTCTTCTTCGACGTGCTCTTCGTCGACGGCCGGGACCTGCTCGACCTGCCCTTCGGGGAGCGGCACGCGGCGCTGGCCGCGCTGGTGCCGGCCGCGTACCGGGTGCGGCGCCTGACCGTCGCGGACCCCGGCGACGAGGAGCAGGTGCGCGCCGCCGAGGAGTTCTTCGCCGCGACCTTGGAGCGCGGCCACGAGGGCGTCGTCGTCAAGGGCGCGGGCAGCCCGTACGCGGCGGGGCGGCGCGGCGCGACATGGCTGAAGGTCAAGCCGGTGCACACCCTGGACCTGGTGGTCCTCGCGGTGGAGTGGGGCCACGGCCGCCGGACCGGCATGCTGTCGAACCTGCACCTGGGGGCGCGGGCCGAGGACGGTTCGTTCGTGATGCTCGGCAAGACCTTCAAGGGCCTGACCGACGCGCTGCTGACCTGGCAGACCGAGCAGTTGCTGGCCCGCGCGGTCTCCGACGACGGCCACCTGGTCACGGTGCGGCCCGAGCTGGTGGTGGAGGTCGCCTACGACGGGGTGCAGACCTCCCCGCGCTACCCGGCGGGCCTGACGCTGCGCTTCGCCCGGGTGCTGCGCTACCGCCCGGACAAGACGGCGGACCAGGCGGACACCGTGGCCGCCGTCCGCGCGGTCCACGGCGGGCAGGCGGGCTGAGGTGCCGGGGCCCGGGCCCCGCCTCCCCGGTTGCGGCCGCGCCGAGCGGGTACCCGAGGGCGAGATACGACCGGAGCAACCGACCGAGCACCGGACGAGAGGTGAGCCGCCATGGCCCGCACCACCCGGCGCGACACGGCACGCGCCCTGCTTCGCACCTACGGCCGCACCTACGCCGACGAGGCGGGTATCCGCCTGACCGACACCCCGCAACCGCTCTACCGCCTGCTCGTCCTGGCGAGCCTGCTCAGCGCCCGTATCCGGGCCGGGGTCGCCGTCGCGGCGGCCAAGGAGCTGTCCGCCGCCGGGATGCGCAGCCCGCGCGCGATGGCGCGGGCCACCTGGCAGCAGCGGGTGGACGCGCTCGGCCGCGGCGGCTACCGCCGCTATGACGAGCGGACCGCCACCCAGCTGGGCGACGGCGCGGAGCTGGCGAGCGCGGAGTACGGCGGCGACCTGCGCGGCATGCGCGCCCGCGCGGACGGCGACGTCGGCGCCCTGCGCCGCGAGCTGCGGGAGTTCCCGGGGATGGGGCCCGCCGGCGCGGACATCTTCCTGCGCGAGGCGCAGGCCGTCTGGCCCGAGTACGCGCCCTATCTCGACGCCAAGGCGCTCCAGGGCGCCCGGCTGCTCGGCCTGCCGGACTCCCCCGAGCAGCTGACGCGGCTCGCCGACGGCGCCGAACCGGCGGTGCTCGCCGCGTCGCTGGTGCGCGCCTCGCTCGACAAGGACGCGGCGGCCACGGTCGCCGAGGCGGCCGCCGCCGCGCGCTGAGGGCCGCGGACGACCGGTCCTACCGGTTCTCCAGCCGCAGCTTCGCCTCCTGTTCCTGGTCACCGGCCGCGGTGCCGACGACGCGGACGGCGAACGCCTCCGCGAGGCCCTCCCGCAGCCGGTCGACGGCCAGATAGCCGCCCTGCGCGGTCAGCGTGACGGGCGCGGTGAGGCGGCCGGGGTCGGCCAGGCCGAGGGTGCGGGACACGTCGAACGTGGCCGACCACACCGTGGGGTGCTCGCCCTCGGTCTCCTCGGGTGCGTCGTCGGCGGCCCGGTCGGAGGGGAAGCTGGCCTGGAGCGCGGCGAACACGGCCGCCGCGTCCTGTCGTGCGCAGCTGTCCACGACGACCGCGACCTGCGAGGACGGGTCGACGGGCGGTTCCTGCTGGTCTTGCGCGGTACTCACGGTTGCTGTCCTTCCGGGTGGACCGGCGACGGACGGTCCGCGGACACAGCGGACCACGCCCTGCACATGTCCACTGTGTGCCGGCCAAAACCCCCTGATGGGCCGTACGGGCGCGGACCTTCCGGGTGATCCGCGCCCGGCCGCCTGCGGCACAATCGGGGCATGCCGCGACGCCCCGCCCGTACCGCCCGCCCGGCCGCGCCCCGCGCCGGCCGGGACGCCCCCGCCGCCACCGCCGCCTGCCCCTGCGGGCTGCCCGCCCGCTACGGGGAGTGCTGCGGCGCCCTGCACGCAGGTGCTCCCGCGCCCACCGCGGAGCGGCTGATGCGCTCGCGCTACGCCGCGTTCGCCGTGGGCGACACCGCGTACCTGCTGCGCACCTGGGCCGCCGCCACCCGGCCGCCGGACCTCGACCTCGACCCGGCGGTGCGCTGGACCGGCCTGGACATCCTCGGCAGCACCGGGGGCAGCGCCTTCCACACCGAGGGCACCGTCGAGTTCCGCGCCCGCTACCGGCTGGACGGGCGGGACGGCGAGCAGCGGGAGAACAGCCGCTTCGTCCGCGAGGGCGGGCGGTGGGTCTACGTGGACGCGCGCGCGTGAGTGCCGCGCCCGGGCTCGACCCGGTGGTGCGCGCGGCGGTGGCCCACCACGTGCTGGAGGTGCTGGCGCGGGCCTGCCCGGGCGGCCGGGCCGACCTGCGCGGGTCGCTCGCCACGGGCACGGCCGACCCGTACAGCGACATCGACGCGTGGTGGACGGTGCCGGACGAGCAGTTCGGCGGCTGCGTGGACCGGGCCGGCGAGGTGCTCGCCGAGGTGCGCCCGGTGCTGTCGGTACGCGGCGACCCCGACCGCGCCGGCGACCCCGGCCACCGGCTGCTCTTCGTCGCCTTCGAGGGGCTGCCGCCGTTCTGGCGGCTCGACCTGGAGATCACCGCGGCGCCGGGTGCCGCGCCCCGCGCCCCGGCCGTCCGCCACCCCTGGCGGCCCGCGGCCAGCGCCCTGGCCAACGGCGTCGCCGCGGTCAAGGCGCTGCACCGCGGCGACCCGGCCACCGCCCACGCCCTGCTCACCCGCGCCTACGCCCGCACCGGCCTCCCGGGCCGCCCCACCGGCCGCTTCCCGGCCGACCTCGCCGCCCTCGCCCGCGCGGCCCTCACTCTCGACCCGGCCCTGGACCGCGAAGCCGCGGCCCTCGCCGGTGCCAGGTCATGTCCGACCGATCCCGCCCGGTGCTCTGGGGGAGCCTCACACGCCGTGGGGCGTGGGGGAGCACCAGGCTCCGCCGTCCCCCGCCCGTCGGGCGGGACGACGCCAGTTGCCGGACACGGCCTACGCGACCGGGTCGCGGGCGTCGTAGTGGCGGAAGGAGCGCTGGAACAGGCCGATCAGGGTGATCGCGACGATGCAGGCGAGGCCGCCGCCGACCACGGCCGCGGTCGGGGTGAGCAGGTCGGACACCGAGCCCGCGAGGAAGTCGCCGAGGCGGGGCCCGCCGACCACGACGACCAGGAAGACGCCCTGGAGGCGGCCGCGCATGTCGTCGGGCGCGGCGGACTGGAGCATCGTGTTGCGGAAGACCATGGAGACGGTGTCCGCGCAGCCCGCGAGGGCGAGGAAGAACAGGCCGAGCGGCAGGCTGCGGGTCAGCCCGAAGACGGCGACGGCCGCGCCCCAGGAGCCCACGGCGACGAGCACCGCGAAGCCCTGGCGGTTCACCCGGCCGAGCCAGCCGGAGAAGACACTGCCGACCAGCGCCCCGACCGCGGGCGCGGCGGCCAGCAGCCCGACGGTGCGGGTGTCGCCGCCGAACCACAGGCCCGCGACGGCGGGGAACAGCACCCGGGGCTGCGCGAGCACCATGGCGGCGAGGTCGGAGATGAAGGTCGTCCGCAGGTTGGGGCGCGCACCGAGGTAGCGCAGCCCTTCGACGACGGACGGCCGGCGCCGTGCCGCGGCCGGGTCGGCGCCGGGCTCCCCGGGGAGCATCGCGGGCAGCCGCCACATCGCGTACAGGGAGGCGGTGAAGGCGGCGACGTCGATCAGGTAGGCGGCCTGGTAGCCCCAGAAGCCGACGAAGACGCCGCCGAGCATCGGCCCGGCCATCTGCCCGACGCCGCTGGACAGGGAGGCGAGCGCGTTGGCCGCGGGCAGCCGCTCGGGCGGCAGCAGGCGGGGGATCATGGACGAGCGGGCGGGCGAGTTCATCGCGAAGCACACCGCCTGGAGGGCGACGATCGTGTAGAGCGGCCACACCCGGTGGACGTGGAGAATCGCGACCACGGCGAGCGCCGCCGACAGCACGGTGGCGCCGCTGGCGGTGACGAGGCCCAGCCGGCGCCGGTCGACCGCGTCGGCGACGGCGCCGCCGTAGAGGCCGAAGACGATCAGCGGCACCAGGGAGCACAGGCCGACCAGGCCGACGTAGAAGCTGGAGCCGGTGATCGCGTACACCTGGAGCGCCACGGCCATGGCGGTCATCTGCTGGCCTATGTAGGACACGGCGTTGCCGAACCACAGGCGCCGGAAGTCGGGGTGCTCGCGCAGCGGGGAGACGTCGGCGAGCAGCCGGGAGCGGCGCTGGGCGGGTATCGCGGCGGGTGCCGTACCGGCCGCCGCGGTGCCGGGCGCGGTCTCGGGGCCGCTGCCGGGCGCGGTGTCGGGGCCGGTCGGCTCGGCGGTGGCGCGGTCGTCTTCTTCGCTGTTGAGCACGCGAAACCGTAGCAACCTGGGCCGGACGGGGGACCGGCGGGTCCGCCGGGTGGGCGCACGGGTGACGCGTCCACCCGGGTGGCGGATGCGGATCGAAACCGGGTGGTGGCGGAGCGTACGGCGGCATAGGCTGAACGGGACGAGCAGGCTGTCGGGGAAGTACCTGGCCCCGCGGCCCGTCCCGGAATCCGTCGCCGACTCGGCTGCACTTCCGGCACCGGCATCAGGCGCCACCGCGTCCGCACCGCCCGACAGAGAAGGACTTCCCCCCGGGCGCCATGACGCGACGCGGTTCGGCCGCGTCCGGCGCTACCGGACCACGCGACGCTAAGGAGTGCGCGGTGTCAGCAGACAGGTTCACCCGCAACGACGGTGAGGACAGCAAGCCCGAGCGCGACCGGGACGGCACGTCCCTGCTGGAGGAGGAGCGCCCGCTGGACGTCTGGTCCAGGTGCGCGCCGATCCGGCTCGCCGGATACGAGGACGACCCCAGCGAGACGCACATCCTGCGCAGCATCGACTGACGCGGACCCGTGAGCGGCGCCCGCCGCCCGGACGACCTCCGGGGGCGGGCCCCTGCCGTCAGGGCGGCAACCGGCGGGCCGGCAGCGGCTGTCGGCGGCTTCCGGCCTCACGCACATCGCAACTCCCGGCCGACCCACGGGTGTCCGAAGCAGGCCGTTCTGTGACGCGTCTCATGCGCGAATCGACGTAAATTCGGCGTGAATTTCGCATGCGGCGGTCAGGATCGGGCAAACGGCCCTCGTGTGTGGCGTTTTCATCGACCCCCGAGGAGCGAACTCATGCTGATGGCCCACCCGACCGTCCTGCGCAACCTGGTGGAGCGTTACGAGACGCTCCGTGCCGTCGTCGACGAGGGCCGCGCGGACGGGTCGGACCGTGCGGAGGGCGTGGACCCCCTGGTACGGCAGCAGTTGCAGGACACCACGTACACGTTGTGCGTCTCGACCGGCACCCGGGAGATCGGGGCCGCGCTCGCAGCCGCGCGCCGCCACATCGACACGATCGCGGTCGATCCGTTCGACCCGACCCCGGCGCAGGACGCCAGCGCGGCCTGACCTCCCCTTCAACACCGCAGCACCGAACGAAGTCTGACGCACCGACCGGACGACGGAGTACCGGACGGCGACCCCGCGGGTGCGGGTCGCGCACGTCCACGCGACCCGCCGCCCGCGTACACCTCACCGGTACGGACCCCGGCAACGGGAGTCCCGACGACCGGTCCCACCCGCGAGCCGCCACCGGCGCCGACCGGCCCGCGGGCGCCGCTCCCCCTTTCCCCCCGAGGTCATGGAACATCCATGCCCTTTTCCCTGGGCCGCCGTTGACCTGGCGTTTCGCGGCCGCCGCAGGCCATCCGCCCATACCGGCAGGCGGCAGGGGGTGCCAGTGGGGGATCACTCGTTGGAATGAAAAGGCGGGTGGATGCGACTCGATCGGGCGTGTGCGGGCGTTGTCCCCGGTGCGGGCATAGCGCTCGCTATGTTCCGGAAGGCAGTGAGGGTATGAACAAGGTCGCCCGAAAGGGACTGGTCACGGCGATGGTCGCGGGCGGTGTGCTCGCCTCCGCCGGGGCCGCGCAGGCGGACGCCGGGGCCGGGGCGCAGGCGGCGGGCTCGCCGGGGGTGCTGTCCGGGAACTCGGTGCAGGTGCCGGTGCACGTGCCGGTCAACGCGTGCGGGAACACCGTCGACGTGGTCGGGCTGCTCAACCCGACCTTCGGCAACACCTGCGCCAACACCTCGTCCGGCTCGTCGACGGCGGCGGTCCCGGCGGCCCCCGCGTCGAATGCCTCCACCGACGGTCGGCCCGCCAAGCACGCCGGGAAGCCGGCCGACGAGTCCGGCACCGCCGCCTCCCACTCCACCGGGGGCGCCCACGCGGCCTCCCACGCCACCGGCTCCCCCGGTGTGCTGTCCGGCAACTCCCTCCAACTGCCGGTCGACGTCCCGGTCAACATCTCGGGCAACTCGGTCAACGTGGTGGGCATCGGCAACCCCGCCTTCGGCAACACCGCGGTCAACAGCAGCACTCCGCCCCGCACCGCCACTCCCCCGCCGCCGGCCCACCAGCCGAACCCCGCGCCGCCGAACGACCGGGCGGACATGGCCGACACCGCCGACTCCTCGGCCCTGCCCTCCCTCGCCCACACCGGCGCCGACGGCCTGGGCTGGACCGCCGGCGCCAGCGCCGCGCTGCTGCTCGGCGGCGCGCTGCTCTACCGCAAGGCGCGCCCGGCCTCCCGCACCGCCGCGAGCGCGGGCCCCGTCGGCGCCGGCCCGCGCTGACCCGCCGTCCCCGGCCGGCGGCACCCCTCCTCGGGCCGCCGGCCGGGGCCCCACCACCAGCCACCGCGCCCCGGTCGATCGGTTTCCGCGCCCCCGCGGCCAGGGACGACACCGCACGGCCGGTGGCAGCTCGGCTCCTCACCCCTAAGGTGTACGCGCGCACATCCCGCACGCCCGCTTCAGCGCCGAAGCCCGCCCGTGCCGTGCCGCTCCCGTACCGCACCCTGCCGTATCACCGCGAAGCCGTGATCCGAGGAGCCCCGCAATGGCGTTGCCGCAAGGCACGCTCAGCCACCGCTACCGTGGCGAGCACCCCCTCCGTACCCTCCTCTACCTCTTCCACCCCGACCGGCGCCGCGTCGGCGTCGCCGTCGCCGCGTTCCTCGCCAAGCACGCGCCCGTGTGGCTGCTGCCGCTCATCACCGCCAACGTCGTGGACGTGGTGGTGAAGCACGAGCCGATCTCCGTCCTGTGGTGGAACTCGGCGGTGCTGCTGGTGATCCTCGTGCTCAACCCGCCGTTCAACCTCGCCTATGTGCACCTGATGCAGGGCTCGGTCCGGCGCACCGGCACCCGGCTGCGCAGCGCGCTGTGCCACCGGATGCAGCAGCTGTCGATCGGCTACCACTCCCGGGTCAGCGCGGGTGTGCTCCAGACCAAGGTGGTCCGGGACGTCGAGACCATCGAGACCGCCGCCCAGCAGACCGCGGACAACGGACTGGCGGCGATCGCCACCCTGTCCGGCGGGCTGGTGGTCATCGGCATCCAGGCACCCGTGTTCCTGCCGGTCTACCTGGTCGTGGTGCCCGCCTCCGCCGCGCTCGTGGTCAGGCTGCGCCGCCGGATCAAGGACCGCAACGAACTCTTCCGGCAGCAGGTCGAGCAACTCTCCTCACGGGTCAGCGAGATGACCACGCTCATCCCGATCACCCGGGCGCACGGCCTGGAGGACACCGCCCTGCACCGGATGGACCGCACCCTGGGCGAGGTGCTGCACGCCGGGCTGCGGCTGGACCGGCTCAACGGCTGGTTCGGCTCGCTCGCCTGGATTCTGCTCAACACCATCGGCGTCGCCTGCCTGGCCGGCTCCGCGCTGGTCGCGTACTACGGCTGGTTCAGCGTCACCCCCGGCACCGTGGTGATGCTCTCCGCGTACTTCTCCAGCCTCACCGGGTCGGTGACCACGCTGCTGACGCTCGCCCCGCAGATCGGCAAGGGCCTGGAGTCGGTGCGTTCGATCGGCGAGGTGCTCCAGGCGCCCGACCTGGAGCAGAACGACGGCAAGGCCGAAGTCGCCGGCGTCCTGGGTCGGTTCGAGTTCCGCGACGTGACCCTCACCTACCCCGACAGCGACCGGCCCTCGCTGGACGGCTTCGACCTGGAGGTGCGCCCCGGCGAGACGATCGCGCTGGTCGGCGGCTCGGGCGCGGGGAAGTCCACGGTGCTGAACCTGGTGATCGGCTTCCTGCGGCCGACCGGCGGCCGCATCCTGCTGGACGGTGTCGACATGGAGGCCCTCGACCTGCGCGACTACCGCAGCTTCCTGTCGGTGGTGCCGCAGGAGTCGATCCTCTTCGAGGGCAGCGTCCGGGACAACGTCACCTACGGCATGGCCGACGTGCCCGACGAGCGGGTCCGGGCGGCGCTGCGGGACGCCAACGCGACGGAGTTCATCGACCGGATGCCGCAGGGCCTGGACACCGTCGTCGGCGAGCGCGGCGCCCGGCTGTCCGGCGGGCAGAAGCAGCGCCTCGCCATCGCCCGGGCGCTGATCCGCGACCCACGGGTGCTGGTGCTCGACGAGGCGACGTCCGCGCTCGACTCCCGCTCGGAGGCCCTGGTGCAGCAGGCGCTCGGCCGGCTGGTCAAGGGCCGTACGGTCTTCGTCGTCGCGCACCGGCTGTCCACGATCAGGAACGCCGACCGGATCGTGGTGATGGACGAGGGCCGGATCGTGGAGATCGGCTCGCACGCCGAACTGCTGCGCCGCGGCGGCGCGTACGCCGGGCTCCAGGCGGCGCAGCTGGCGTAGGCGGGGCCGTGCGCGGCCGGCGGAGGGGCAGCCCGGCGCAGGGCCGCCCCGAGCACCGGGGGCGGCCCGGGACATCCGCGCCCGGGCCGCCCCGCCCTGCGACCTGCCACGGCCTCCGGCCGGCGGGCCGTCAGCCGCCGAGCACGCCGGAGACCATCGCCTTGGCCTCCTCCTGCACCCGCGCCAGGTGCTCCGGGCCCTGGAAGGACTCGGCGTAGACCTTGTAGACGTCCTCGGTGCCGGACGGGCGCGCGGCGAACCAGGCGCTGTCCGTGCAGACCTTGATGCCGCCGAGCGGGGCGCCGTTGCCGGGCGCCTCGGTGAGCACCGCGGTGACCGGTTCGCCGGCCAGCTCGCGGGCGGGCACCTGGTCGGGCGAGAGCTTGGCCAGCACCGCCTTCTGCTCGCGGTCGGCGGGCGCGTCGATCCGGGCGTAGGCGGGCGTGCCGAACCGCCCGGTCAGCTCGGCGTAGTGCGCGGACGGGCTGCGGCCGGTCACGGCGGTGATCTCGGCGGCGAGCAGCGCCAGCAGGATGCCGTCCTTGTCGGTGGTCCACACGCTGCCGTCGCGGCGCAGGAACGACGCGCCCGCGGACTCCTCGCCGCCGAAGGCGAGGGTGCCGCCGAGCAGCCCGTCCACGAACCACTTGAAGCCGACCGGCACTTCGGTGAGGGTGCGGCCGAGCCCGGCCACCACCTTGTCGATCATCGAGGAGGAGACCAGGGTCTTGCCGATCGCCAGCCCCCGGTCCCACTGCTCGCGGTGCCCGACCAGGTAGTCGATCGCCACCGCGAGGTAGTGGTTGGGGTTCATCAGCCCGCCGTCGGGGGTGACGATGCCGTGCCGGTCGGCGTCCGCGTCGTTGCCGGTGGCGACGGCGTACTCGTCCTTGCGGGCGATCAGCGACGCCATGGCGTACGGCGAGGAGCAGTCCATCCGGATCTTGCCGTCCCAGTCGAGCGTCATGAACCGCCAGGTCGGGTCGGCGTGGGGGTTGACCACGGTCAGGTCGAGGCGGTGGCGTTCGGCGATCGCGCCCCAGTAGTCGACGGAGGCGCCGCCGAGCGGGTCGGCGCCGATCCGGACGCCCGAGGCGCGCACCGCGTCCAGGTCGAGGACACCGGGCAGGTCGTCGACGTAGCCGCCGAGGAAGTCGTGGCGGCCGGTGGTGTCGGCGGCCAGCGCCCGGGCGTAGGGGATGCGGCGCACCTCGCGCAGCCCGTCGGCGATCAGCGCGTTGGCGCGGTCCTGGACCCAGCCGGTGGCGTCGGAGCCGGCCGGGCCGCCGGTGGGCGGGTTGTACTTGAAGCCGCCGTCGCGCGGCGGGTTGTGCGAGGGGGTGACGACGACGCCGTCCGCGAGGCCGGCGGTGCGCCCGCGGTTGTGGGTGAGGACGGCGTGCGAGACGGCCGGGGTCGGGGTGTAGCCGTCGGCGGCGTCGATCAGGACGGTCACGCCGTTGGCGGCGAAGACCTCCAGCGCGGTGACCCGGGCGGGCTCGGAGAGCGCGTGCGTGTCGGCGCCGAGGAACAGCGGGCCGTCGGTGCCCTGCGCGGCGCGGTACTCGCAGATGGCCTGGCTGGTCGCGGCGATGTGGTCCTCGTTGAACGCCGTGTCCAGCGCCGAGCCGCGGTGGCCGGAGGTGCCGAACGCCACCCGCTGCCCGGGCTCGGCCGGGTCGGGGTGCAGGGCGTAGTAGGCGGTGACCAGCCGGGGGACGTCGACCAGGTCCTCCGGGCGGGCGGGGGTTCCGGCGCGCTCGTGCGGCATCCTGCACTCCTTCTCACTGCGGGCTGTCGGGGGTCGTGCGGCCGTGCGGGGCGGCCTGACCTGCCCGTCCATTCTCGCCCGGCGCACGCCGCCGGGCCGACACGGCCCCGCCGCAGATCCCCCGTCCGCCCGCCGGGCCTACGATGGTGACGCTTCGGCGGGCGCCGGACGGAAGGCGGAGGCGATGGCCACGGCTGGACTGCCGGCAGCACCGGGCGGGGTACGGCTGGCGTCGTCCGCGGGCCGGTGGGTGCTGGCCTGCTCGGTGCTCGGCTCGGGCATGGCGATGCTGGACGGCACCATCGTCAACATCGCGCTGCCGCGCATCGGCGAGGACCTCGGCGCGTCGCTGGCGGCGTTGCAGTGGACGGTCAACGGCTATCTGCTGACGCTGGCCGGGCTGATCCTGCTCGGCGGCGGGCTCGGCGACCGGTACGGGCGGCGGCGGGTGTTCACCGTCGGCGTGGTGTGGTTCGCGCTGGCGTCCGCGCTGTGCGCGATCGCGCAGGACGCCGGCATGCTGATCGCCTCCCGGGCGCTCCAGGGCGTGGGCGGGGCGCTGCTGACGCCGGGTTCGCTGGCGCTGGTGCAGTCCACGTTCCGCCCGGAGGACCGGGCGAAGGCGGTCGGCGCGTGGTCGGGCCTGGGCGGGGTGGCGGGCGCGGTCGGGCCGTTCCTGGGCGGCTGGCTGGTGGACGGGCCGGGCTGGCGGTGGATCTTCTTCATCAATGTGCCGCTCGGCGCCGTGGTCCTGCTCATCGCCGCGCGGCACGTGCCGGAGAGCCGGGACCGGCAGGCGTCCGGTTCGTTCGACGTGGCCGGGGCGGCGCTGGCCGCGCTGTGCCTGGCCGGGATCACGTACGCGCTGATCTCCGCGTCCAGCCGTCCTTCGCTGCTGGGCGTGGGGCTGCCGGTGCTCGCGGGTGTGCTGTGCGGGGCGGCGTTCCTGCGCACCGAACGGGTCCGGGCGCACCCGATGCTGCCGCTGGACATCTTCTCCTCACGGCTGTTCACCGCGATGAACGTGGTCACGCTGTGCCTGTACGCGGCGATCGGCGGGGTGTTCTTCCTGCTGCCGGTGCAGCTCCAGATCGCCGCCGGGTACAGCGCGCTGCGCGCGGGCTTGGCCACGCTGCCGGTCACCGCCTTGATGCTGCTGCTCTCCGCGCCCGCGGGCGCGCTCTCCCAACGGATCGGGCCGCGGCTGCCGTTGACGGCCGGGCCGCTCGTCGCCGCAGCGGGCATGCTGCTGCTCACCCGGATCTCGCCGGGCACGTCCTCCTACCTGGTGGACGTGCTGCCCGCGGTCGTCGTCCAGGGGCTGGGGATGAGCCTGTTCGTGGCGCCGCTGACCGCGACGGTGCTCGCGTCGGTCGAGGTGGACCACGCGGGGGTCGCCAGCGGCGTCAACAACGCGGCGGCCCGGGTCGCCCAACTCCTCGTGGTGGCCGCGCTCCCGCTCGCCGTCGGGCTCTCCGACCACGCGTACACCTCCGCGCACGCGGTCAACGCCGCGTTCGGCCGCGCGATGGGCATCTGCGCGGGGCTGTGCGCGGCCGGCGCCGCGCTCGCCGCCTTCCTCGTACCCTCGCGGGCGGTGCTCGCCGAGGGCGCCCCGGACACGGCGGAGCCGCAGTGCGCGCCCAACTGCGGCTTCTCCTCCCCTCCCTTGGAGCCGGGCAGCTCCCGGGTGCCCTGACCCTCCGGGGGTCCCCGTGTTCCGTCGCCCCCGGGTCGCCCCGCCGGCGGTGGGCCGGTCGCGAGCCGCGCTTGTCAGTGGCTGCTGGCAGCATGCACGCATGACCACAGAGAGCAGGGAGAAGAAGACGCTGTCGGCGTTCCTCGCGGCGCAGCGGGCGAGCGTGCTGGCCATTGTCGACGGGCTCGACACGCAGGCACTGGCCACGCCGGTCCTGCCCTCCGGCTGGACGCCCCTCGGGCTGATAGAACACCTGGGGCACGCGGAGAGGCACTGGTTCCAGGAGGTCGTCACCGGAGCGGCCGAGCCGCTGCCGTGGCCCGATGACCATGCCCCGCTGACGACCCCGCGAGCACCGGAGGTCGTTTTCGCCTTCTACGACGACCAGTGCCGCCGTTCCGACGCCGTGATCGACCGCACCCCGCTGTCGGCACCCCCGCTGGGCCGCCACCCCGAACCTGTGGGCGACGAGCTCGCCGACCTGCGCGGGATCATCCTGCATGTCGTCGAAGAGACCGCACGGCACGCCGGCCATCTGGACGTCGTCCGCGAACTCCTCGACGGCCGGACAGGACTTGGCCCTCGCTGAACCGGCGCGTAGCGCTGACCGGCACCCGGCTCCCACCCTCGCTGCACGCCCGATGAGGCGCGCGGGGGGCCGCGGTCACTCGGGGGGCGGGCCCTCCGTGAGGAGTTGTTCGAGGACGGGGAGGGCGGCGGTGAGGTGGGCGTGCTGGGCGGGGGTGAGGCGGGCCATGCGGCGGGCAAGGAGTTCGGCGCGCTCGCGGCGGATGCGTTCGAGCAGGGCGCGGCCCTCTTCGTGGATGCTCACGAGGAAGGAGCGGCCGTCGGCGGGGTCGGCTTCCTTGCCGATGAGCCCGGCGGCGGCGAGCGGCCGGACGGTGCGGGTGAGGGCGGGCGCGGAGACCTGCTCGCGGGCGGCGAGCTCACCGAGCCGGATCGGCCCGAACTGCTCGATGCGGGCGAGCGCGGACAGCTGGGCGTAGGTGAGGTTCAGGTCGTCCGCGGACGCCTGGGCGAGCTGGCGGTACAGGCGGGCGACGATCAGGGCGACAGCGGACGGCGAGGCGCCCCCGCGCCCTTCGTGCTCGGTCATGGCGGGGACGCCTCCTTCGGCCGTACGGTTCAGCCCTGCTGCTCGGGCACCTTGCGGGAGCGGATCAGGGACGCACCCGCCGCGACCAAGGACATCACGATCGCGAGGGCGAACACCACGACGAGGCCGTCGTGGAAGGGCCCGGAGATCAGGTGCGGGAAGAACTCCCGCCCGGTGAGGGTCTGCGCGTTGGCCTTGGGCAGCTTCCCCAGCAGGTCGGGGCCGAGCAGCTGCTGGATCGGGTTGTACCCGAGGAACGCCGCGAACAGGGTGCCGACCGGGGGCAGGTTGGCCACCTGGTGGGCGCTGGCAGCCGGTACGTGCTGGGCCGTCAGGCCGGTGCTGAGGGTGTGGGGCAGCGAGCGGGCCAGCCCGGCGACCATGAGCGAGAAGAACACGCCGATGGACAGCACCATGCCCGCGTTCTGGAAGGTGGCGCGCATGCCGGAGGCGGCGCCGCGGGACTCCGCGGGCACGCTCGCCATGATGATCGAGGTGTTGGGCGCGGCGAACAGGCCGCCGCCGAGGCCGTTGAGGAAGACCACCAGGGCGAAGACCCAGTAGCTGAAGTTCGTCGGGATGAGCAGCAGCCCGGCGAAGGAGCCGGCCATCACCACGAAGCCGGCGGCGGCGAAGAGCCGGGCGCCGTAGCGGTCGGACAGGGCACCGGCGACGGGGCCGGCGGCGAGGAACCCGACGGTGAGCGGCAGCAGGTAGATGCCCGCCCACAGCGGGGTGTCGGCGTAGTTGTAGCCGTGCAGCGGCAGCCAGATGCCCTGGAGCCAGATGATCAGCATGAACTGGAGGCCGCCACGGGCGATGGACCCGAGCAGGGTGGCCGCGTTGCCGCCGGCGAAGGCCGCGTTGCGGAAGAGCTTGAGCGGGAACATCGGCTCGGCCACGCGGGACTCGATCAGGCAGAACACCACGAGCAGCGCGGCGCCGCCGATCAGTCCGGCGAGCACCCAGGGGTTGGTCCAGCCCATGGTGTGGCCGCCGTAGGGCTGGATGCCGTAGGTGATGCCGGCGAGCAGGGCGGTCAGGCCGACGGCGAAGGTGATGTTGCCCCACCAGTCCATCTTCGCGGGGCGGCGGATGCCGGTGTCGTGCAGGGAGCGGTAGGCCCACACGGTGCCGATCAGGCCGATGGGTACGTTCACCCAGAAGATGGAGCGCCAGTTCCACTCGGCGAGCAGGCCGCCGAGCACCAGGCCGATGAAGGAGCCGGCGATGCCGGCCACCATGTTCACGCCGAGCGCCATGCCGCGCTGCTTGGCCGGGAAGGCGTCGGTGATGATGGCCGCGGAGTTGGCCATCAGCATGGAGCCGCCGACGGCCTGCGCGACGCGCCAGCCGATCAGCCACAGGGCGCCGCCGCCGCCGTGCATCGGGTCGACGGAGAGGATCACCGAGGTGATGGTGAAGATCAGGAAGCCGGCGTTGTAGATCTTGACCCGGCCGAGGATGTCGCCGAGCCGGCCGAGGGTGACGACCAGGACCGCGGTGACGAGCATGTAGCCCATCAGCATCCACAGCAGGTAGCTGACGTTGCCGGCCTGGAGCGGGTCCAGCCGGATGCCGTTGAAGATCGCCGGCAGCGAGATCAGCACGATCGAGGAGTTGATCGTGGCGATGAGCATGCCGAGCGTCGTGTTGGACAGGGCCACCCACTTGTAGTGCGGATGGTCGGCGGCGATACGCGGGGATCTCCGCTGTATTCGGGTCGTCGAGTCTTCTTCGGTCGCCATGCGGCGGTCACACCCCACCCGGAGAGAGCCGTTAGTTAACTTAGGTTAAGTAAAACTCTATCATTCAACATCACTGCCGTGCAGGGCGGTTCGGCGGCGTCGACGGGGTGCGGGGAGCGCACGCGCGAGGCGGCGCACTCCCCCCTTTCCGGCGCGGTCCGGCGGCCCCGGTTCAGCGGCGCCGCAGCAGCACGCCCCGCACGTAGGCGGCCTGCCCGGCGTGCTGGAGGTCGTCGCCGATCACGCTGACCAGCCGCACCCCGAGGGTGACCGGCGGGGTCCACCGCTCGTCGACGACCTCGTCCAGGTCCGCGTCGGACAGGCCGCCGAGGTAGTCGAGGGTGGCCGCGTGCACGGCGTCGTAGTAGCCGGTCAGCAGCGCCGGGTCGGCGACGCGGACCTGGCCGACCTCGGCGGCGCTGTGGCCGTAGCCGATCGCGCCGGCCGGGAACGGCAGGTCGAAGCGCTGCTCCCAGCCCTCGGCGGTCCAGATCTGCTCGCGGCCGGCCACGTCGGCGACGTGGTCGTCCTGGACCCGGGTGAGGTGCCAGACCAGCCAGCCGATCGAGTTGGCCTCGTCGTCCAGGCGTGCGGCCAGCTCGTCGGCGGTCAGGCCGTCGACGGCGGCGTGCACGACCTCCTTGATGCGGCCGTAGGCGTCGGCGAGGACTTCAGCGGTGTTCATCGGATCTCCAGACGGGAACAGGGCGGGAAGGTCACTGCGGGGGCAATGCCCGCAGCGCTCGCATTCTTCCCGCCCGGCCCGCCCGGCAGCCGTGACCGCCACGCGGGCGGGCCCGCGCTCGCGGTGCGAACGCGGGCCCGCCCAGGGAGTGTGCTGCGGGACTACTTGGTGACGTTGATGGTGAAGGTGGACGTGGTGTTCTCGATGTCCACCGCGTTGTCGCTCTCGGTCAGGCCGTTGATCGTCACCGATCCGACGGCCGGGCCCTGGCCGGGTTCCGGCTGCGGGTTGGCCCACAGGCCGAAGCCGGACTTCGCGTCGTAGGTGTCGCCGCTCTTGTGCGCGCCGGTCACCGACAGGTTGGTGAGGGTGGTGTCCTTGATGGGGTTGAGCGAGGTGCTGCCGTTCCACTTGGTCTGGAACATCACGCCCGCGTACGTCGGGTCGCTGATGTCGATGTCGCTCAGCCGCAGGCCCTGCATCGTGAACTCCGCCGAGTAGATCCACAGCGCCGGGAAGACCTGGGCGCCCCAGAAGTGGCCGCCGTCCCTGGCCAGCGTGATGTCCGCGAAGTTCGTGGTGGGCGAGGACTCGAAGCCCAGAGCGGGGATGCCGCCGAAGGCCAGCGAACCGATCGTCACACCGGGGTAGGTGAGGCTGTCGGCGATGTAGAGGTTGCTGAAGGTGTTGCCGCCACCGCCGTAGACCGCCAGGCCCGCGGCGCGCCACACGGTCTGCACGCTGAGGTTGGTGAAGGTGTTGCCGGTCTCCTGCTCGTTGTGGTTGTCGATCGCCGGGAACAGCGCGAAGCTGTCGTCGCCGGTGGACCGGGCCTCGTCGTTGCTGATGGTGTTGCCGGTGGAGCCGTTGGTCAGGTTGACGCCGTCGGCGAAGGTGTCGCGGATGCGCAGGTTCGTGAAGTGCGAGTCGTCGACGTTGGTCGCCCACACCCCGCAGATCGTGTGCTCGATCCACAGGTTGTCGATCGTCAGGTCGGAGACGCCGGTGAGGTCGAAGACCTTGCCGGGGCCGTCGATCCGGCTGGTGTAGTTGCCGAAGAAGCCGAACCCGGTGAAGGTCGAGCCGTCCGCGGTGCTCTGCACCGCGAAGCCGCCGTCGGTGTTCTCCTGGGTCTGCGGCGTGGTGAACTGCGTGAACCACGGGCCCGCGCCGATCACCTTGATCGCCCGGCCGTAGACGGTGAACTTGTTGGCGGTCTGGTAGGTGCCGGCCGGCAGGTAGACGCCGAGCTTGGTCGTGTCCTGCCGCGCGGTGTCCAGCGCGTTCTGCACGTCCTGCTGGGTGAAGCCGGCCGGCACGACGTACTTCGCCGGGTCCGGGTTCGGCGTCGCGGTGGCCTGCTCCAGGTCGATGTAGTCGATGTTGTAGTAGGCCGCGGTGTTCGCCGCGTCCTTCTGGAGCCTGATGGTGTGACCGGCCGGCACGGTGGTGCCGAGCATCACGTTCGCCTCGTCGTAGATGTGCCGCGGGCCGCCGGAGCCGGCCGAGTTGGTGGGACTCGTCTCGTCGCCGTAGAGCCACTCGTACTTCGAGGTCAGGCTGATCGTCTTCAGCAGGGTCCCGTCCACGTAGACGTCCAGCGTGGTGGAGTCGGTGCCGTCGGGGATGTTGAAGCGGGTGACCAGGGTGTTGGTGGCCGCGCGGGTGGTCCACTGCACGTACTGGCCGCTGCCGCCCAGGTGCACCGCCTTGCGCCCGGACGCCTCGCCGGCCGGGTCGCCGATGGTGCGGTTGGGGCCGAGTACGGTGGCGCCGCCGCCGACCGTGCCGTCCTCCGCCTCATAGGCGTCATACGGCATGTTGGCGCCGCGGCCGACGAAGAACGCCTGGCTGTCGGTGTTGTTGGCCTGCTTGGTCGAGACTTCGTTGCTGTCGACCGCGACGGTGGTCTTCAGGGTGTACTTGCCGTCGGCGGCCGTCCAACTGCCCAGGTCCACCGGGGTGGTGGTGGCGCCGACGGCGATAGCGCCGCTGTAGGAGCCGGTGAGGGTCTTCACCACGGCGCCGCTGGCGGCGTCGAGCACCGAGACGGTGACGGCGTGCGCGCCCGAGGCGGCGGCGACGGTGCCCTGATTGCGGATCGCGACGGTGAAGCCGACGCTCTGGCCGGCGGACGGGTGGCCGGGCGACCAGGCGGTGACCGGCACCAGGTCGGAGCTGTCGACCGGCTTGACCACCAGCGGGTTCGGCGCGGTGTAGCTGTTGTTCGTCTCGTTCTGCTCGATCACCGCGTTGGCCTCGTCGACCTTCGCGGTGAGCTGGTAGCTGCCGGCGTTCTGGGCGCCGATCGCCGCGGTGACCGTGGTGCTGCCGCCGGCCGCGAGGGCGCCGACCTTCGCGCTGCCGACCTTGGTGGTGCCGAGGTAGAAGTTGACGTCGGTGGCCGCCGCGGCGTCGGTGCCGGTGTTCTTCACGGTGGCCGCGAGCGTGACCGGGTCGGTCTCGACCGGGGCGGCGGGCGAGGCGGTCAGCGCGCTCACCGTCAGGTCCGGGTTGGGCCCGGGCACCCCGATCACCTGGACCTCGGCGGCCTGGCCGCCGCCCGCCCCGGAGTTGGCGCTGAAGGTCAGCCGCACGTCGGCGACGCGCGCGGACACCGGGATCGTGACGCTGTTGCCGGTGGCCGGGTCGAAGCTGTACTGCTTGGCCGCCACCAGCGGGCTGAAGCCGGTCGCGGACTGCTCGCGGCCGTCGACCGCGATGGTCTGGGTGCGCGCGCTCCACGCGCTGGACGGGTTGAGCTTGACCACGACCTGGCTGGTGTCCACGTTCGCGCCGAGCTGGATGGTCAGCGAACTGGTGCCGCTGCCCTCCCAGTAGGTGGTCACGTCGTCGTCGTTCGCGTTCGCGGCGACATAGGTCTGCACCGTGGAGGAGGCGGTGATCGGCTTGCCGACGGCCTGGTTGGTGCCGCCGGTGGGCGGGGAGGTGCCGTTGCGGGTGACGGTGTTGCTGTTCGCCGACTCGTTGCCCGCCGCGTCCACGGCCCGGACGTAGTACGTGACCGTGGCCGTGTCCGGCTGGCTGTCGGTGTAGGCGAGGGTGTCGCCGGCGGTGGTGGCGGCCTTGGTGCCGTTGCGGAAGACCTCGTAGCCGGTAACGGCCACGTTGTCGCTCGCGGCGTTCCAGGTCAGCTTGATCTGGCCGGAGGCGGGCTGGGTGTAGGCCAGGCCGGTCGGCGCGGAGGGCGCCTGGGTGTCGCCCGAGGTGCCGGTACGGGTCACGCTGTTGCTGGCCGCGGACTGGTTGCCCGCCGCGTCGTGCGCCTTGACGGTGTACGTCACGGTGGCGGTGTCGGCCTGGCTGTCGGTGTAGGACAGGGTGGTGCCGCTCACCGAGCTGCGCAGGGTGCCGTTCGCGTAGATGTCGTAGCCGGTGACGCCGACGTTGTCGGTGGCCGCGTTCCAGGTCAGCTTGATCTGGCCGGAGGCGGGCTGGGTGTAGGCCAGGCCGGTCGGCGCCGAGGGCGCCTGGGTGTCGCCGGTGGTCGGCCCGTACACCTCGAACTCGGAGATCTGGCCGGCCGGCCAGCCGGTGTTGCCGGTGACGTTCAGCCGCACGTAGCGGGCCGTGGCCGTGTCGAAGGTGATGGTGACGGTGTTCCCGGTGGCCGGGTCGAAGGTGTACCCGGCGGAGGCGGCCAGGTCGGAGAAGGTGCTGCCGTCGGTGCTGCCCTGCACCGCGAGCGTCTGGGTGCGGGCCGCCCACGCGGTGGCCGGCGGCAGCTTCAGCACGACCTTGTTCACCGGGACCGCGCTGCCCAGGTCCACCCGCAGCCACTGCGGGAAGGCGTTGTTGGTGCTCTCCCAGTAGGTGTTCGCGTCACCGTCCACCGCGTTGCCCGACGGGTAGACGTCGTTGTGGCCCGACTCGGCGGTGGGCCGGCCCGCGGCGAGGTTGTCGGTGGAGGCGGCGGCCGCGAGCGCGGTCAGCTCCGACAGCTGTGCGGTCTTCCCCGCGGTGTTCGCGGACACCTCGGCGCGTATGTAGCGGGCCTTCTGCGCCGGGAAGGACACCGTGACCGTGTTGTCCCGGCCCGGGTCGAACGTGTAGGAGGCGGAGGTGACCAGCGTCCTGAAGCCGGTCCCGTCCTCGCTGCCCTGGAGCGCCATGGTCTCGCTGCGCCGGCTCCAGGAGGCGGGCACCTTCAGCCGGATCTGGTCGACGACCCGGTCCGCGCCGAGGTCGACCTGCGCCCACTGCGGCAGCTTCCGGCCCGAACTCTCCCAGTACGTGCCCTGGTTGCCGTCGTCCAGCCGGGCGGCGGTGTGCGTCCCGTCGGTACTGCTC
Source organism: Streptomyces sp. CA2R106 (assembly GCF_037034245.1). NCBI lineage: Bacteria > Bacillati > Actinomycetota > Actinomycetes > Kitasatosporales > Streptomycetaceae > Streptomyces > Streptomyces sp. CA2R106. The sequence goes on along the minus strand of NZ_JBAGKC010000006.1, from coordinate 322,136 downwards.
GCGGCGGCGGACTTCGCCGCCACCGGTGCCGATCTGCCCGCGGCGGCGGCGGGCAGCGCCTGCACGCCCAGCAGGAGCAGGCCGGCGGCGGTCACCCCCGCCACCAGCCGTGGAATGGAGCGCTTGGGTCTCATGGGCGTTCCTTACGTGTCGTGGTCCGGAAAAGGAGACTCACTGCGTGCACGATCCGAAACATGCGGGCCCAACACCGTGAAGTTGCGGCCCAGTCACACCGATCCATCGTGGATCTGCTCATAATTTGCGCGTGTGTGGCAGAGTGTTACAGACGTGCTACGGCGGCGTCCATCCTTGCGACAGCACCTATTCATGCGCGGGCAGGCCGGGCCGCCGCCGCGCGCGGGCGCGTACGGACCCGGGCGGGGCGGGGGCGGCGACGGGTACGGGTACGGGCGGGCGCCCGCACCCGCGCCGGGCTCAGCCGTCCGAGCCGGACTGCCGGCGGAGGGCCGCCCGGACCGGAGCCGACGCGCGCTGTATGACCGTCTTTCCGCGGAGCCGGCGGCTGAGCATCACGAGCCGCGGATGCCGCTCGCTCAGCTCTCTCGACTGCCGGTCCAGCTCCTCCACCAGCCGCTCGGAGCGCTTCTCCACGGCCAGTTCGTCCAGGATGCGGTCCACCTCCGCCAGCAGCGCGCCATGCAGCTGCCACTGCCTCGGATGCGACTGCACCCCGGCCAGCAGCAGGTCCGCCACCTTGTCGCGGGCCTCGCCGGCGTCGACGAGCGCCTGCGTCAGCCCGTCCTCCGCGGTCTGCGCGCTGGCGGCGACCTGCGTGGTGATCAGCACCGCGAAACTCTCCACGGCGGCGGCCACATGGTCGAAGAGCCGCTCCAGCTCCTCACCGATCTCCGGGGCGAAGAGCGTCTCGTCGGTACGTTTCTTCGCCAGGTCGGTGAGCGTGCGCGAGAGCACCCGCAGCACCACCGCGCAGATCTCCAGGGTGTCCAGGCCGGTGCGCAGCGCCACCCGGGACAGCAGCCCCTCGCGCACCCGCGGGTTGAAGCGCAGGCTGTCCTCGGCCTGCCGCAGCGACGCGTCCACCTCGCTGATGTCGTGGTCGACCCGGCGCGCCTCGTGCAGCCGGGCCGCCGCCCGCTCGACCGGCAGGTGCCCGGCGACCTGGCCGCCGATGTCGCGGAAGAGCCGCCCCATCCGGTGGGCCATCGCCTCGATCGAGCCGCCCGCGGACTGCACCCACACCGGCGGCGCGAACAGCAGGTTGAACAGCAGCCCGACCGCGGCGCCGATCAGCGTCTCGTAGATCCGGTCCCAGGCGGTGGAGGCCACCTTGGTGACGCCCAGCACCAGCATCGCCGAGATCGCCACCTCGGCCTCGAACTCCCCGACCTTCACCACCCGTCCGACCAGCAGCGCGGTGAGGATGATCAGACCCAGGCTCCACCAGCGCAGCCCGACCAGCGAGCTGAAGGCGATCGCGATGACCACGCCGACCACGACCGCGTTGACCCGCCGGATGCCGGTCATGAAGGTGGAGTACAAGGTGACCTGCACCACCAGCAGCGCGGTCAGCGGCGCGGTGAGCGGGACCGGCTGCGGCAGCAGCCACACCGCGACGACGTAGGAGATGACCGCCGCCGTCGTGGAGCGGCCGATCTGCGCCGCCACCGGCTCCGCGGTCCAGCGGACCAGCTTGACCATCGGCTCTGGTACGTCGGGCATCGCGTGTACTTTCCCGCTCTCGGTGTCTCCGGCTCCGCTGACCGCCTGGTGGGCCAGCCTAGGGTCGATCCGCGCCGGGCACGCGAGGGCGCGCGGGCGGACCGGGCGGGCGCCGCCCCGCACGGACGGCGCGGCCACCCCGCACTCCCCTACCCGCTGGAGGACCGCCACACCTGCCGCCGCGTCAGGTCTTGCACGCACCCGGCGCCCCGCGACCCAATCTCGTTCACTTTCTTGACGGGTCGGCAACAGCGCCGTAATCATCACAGCAATCAGAGAGCGCTCTCCCAACTCCCCGTCCACGCCACCCACTTCCAGGAGACGGTCGTGACCGGCAACCCCCCACTCGTGCTCGCACCCCCCACCCCAAGACGCTTCTCCCGCTCCCTCGTCCTCGCGTGCGTCGCGGCGCTGATCGCCGCGTGCGCGCTGGTGGCGACCCAGACCCCGGCCCGCGCGGCCGGCGCCCTGCTGTCGCAGGGGAAGACCGCCACCGCCTCCTCCACGGAGAACGCGGGCACCCCCGCCTCCGCGGCGGTCGACGGCGACAACGGCACCCGCTGGTCCAGCGCCGCCGCCGACCCCCAGTGGCTCGAAGTCGACCTGGGCGCCAGCGCCACCCTCGACTCCGTCACGCTGCGCTGGGAGACCGCGTACGCGACCGCCTACCAGATCCAGACCTCCGCCGACGGCAGCACCTGGACGAGTGCCTACTCGACCACCACCGGCAAGGGCGGCACCGAGACGGTTTCCGTAAACGGTTCCGGGCGCTATGTCCGGCTCTACACCACCCAGCGCGCCACCCAGTACGGCGTGTCGCTGTGGGAGTTCCAGGTGTACGGCACCGCCGGCGCGACCGGCACCGCCTGCTCCACCACGAACGCGGCGCTGCACAAGACCGCCACCGCCTCCTCCACCGAGAACGCGGGCACCCCCGCCTCCGCGGCGGTCGACGGCGACAACGGCACCCGCTGGTCCAGCGCCGCCGCCGACCCGCAGTGGCTCGAGGTCGACCTGGGCTCCTCGCAGCCGGTCTGCGGGGTCCAGCTGAGCTGGGAGACCGCGTACGCGACGGCGTACCAGATCCAGGTCTCCACCGACGGCACCACCTGGACCAGCGCCTACTCGACCACCACCGGCAAGGGCGGCACCGAGCTGATCACCCTGTCCGGCACCGGCCGCTACGTGCGGATGTACGGCACCGCGCGGGCCACCCAGTACGGCTACTCGCTGTGGGAGTTCCAGGTCTTCACCGGCGGCAGCGGCAGCGGCGACGGCGGCGGCACGGGCGGCGGGGACGGCGGCACCACTCCTCCCGGCTCCACCCTGCTGTCCTACGGCAAGCCCGCCACCGCCTCCAGCTACCAGGACGACGCGAACTGCGGCGGCTGCACCCCGGCGAAGGCGTTCGACCACGACTCCGCCACCCGCTGGGCGACCAGCGACGTGAACGGCTGGGTGGACCCGGGCTGGCTCCAGGTGGACCTGGGCGCGAGCGCGCACATCACGCAGGTCGTCCTCCAGTGGGACCCGGCGTACGCGACGGCGTACCAGATCCAGACCTCCGCCAACGGCACCGACTGGACCAGCATCTACTCCACCACCACCGGCAAGGGCTTCAAGGAGACCCTCTCCGTCGACGGCACCGGCCGGTATGTGCGGATGTACGGCACCGCGCGCAGCAACGGCTACGGCTACTCGCTGTGGGACTTCGACGTGTACGGCACCGGCGGCGACCCGACGCCGCCGCCGGCCGCGCCGCCGAACCCCGGCAGCCCGGAGAAGGTCGTCTTCGACGACGAGTTCAACGGCGCCGCGGGCACCGAGCCGGACGCCACCAAGTGGAGCCAGGACCCCGGCACCGGGCAGAACGGCGAGCTGGAGACGTACACGAACGGCGACAACACGAAGATGGACGGCAACGGCGACCTGGTGATCGAGGCTGACAAGACCTCCACCGGCTACACCTCGGGCCGGATCAACACCTCCGACCACTTCAACTTCACCTACGGGCACGTGGAGGCCCGGATCAAGGTGAGCGGCACGCAGGGCCTGTGGCCGGCGTTCTGGCTGCTGGGCTCGAACTTCAAGACCGGCACGCCGTGGCCGCAGTGCGGTGAGATCGACATCATGGAGCACGTCGGCAAGGTGCCGGACTCGGTCTACTCCACGCTGCACGCGCCCGCCTACAACGGCGGCAACGGCGACGGCTCGCCCTACACCGTCGCCGGCAGCGACTTCGCCTCGGCCTTCCACACCTACGCGCTGGACTGGGACTCCAGCCACATGACGTTCTCGGTGGACGGCACCGCGTTCTTCACCGTGGACAAGGCCAACCTGGAGCAGACCAGGGGGCCGTGGATCTACGACCACCCGTTCTACCTGATCCTCAACAACGCGGTGGGCGGCGACTGGCCCGGCGCACCCGACGCCACCTCGGTCTTCCCGCAGAAGATGCTGGTCGACTACGTCCGCGTGTCGCAGTAACACCAGCCCCGCACACCCCCTGCACAACGGAACGCGATCTCCCGACCCCCTTGTCTCCGCCTTTGGTTCAGGCCAATAGTGGAACCTCGCATTCCTACCGACGGGTTCGCGGGCGGGGTGCCGCCACGGTGTCCGCGCCGCGGCAGCGCCCCGCCCGCGCCCCCACCCCGCAGGAGGAGTCAGTGCTCTCTCGACGTTCATTCGTCAAACGGATCGGTGCCACCGGCCTGGTCGCCGCCGCCGGTTCGGCGGCGGGCTTCGCCGCGCTCACGCCCCACGCGTCGGCGGCCGGCGTCTCGCTGCCGGTCTCGCTCGCCAACAAGTCGGGCAGCGACACCGTCTACGCGTACATCAGCGGCGCCGACGACTCCGGCTGGCCCGGCTTCGTCGGCGCCGACGGCGCCTTCAACCGCCTGCCCAGCCCGTCGTCGGTGCTCACCCCCACGCCCGACTACGCGATACCGCTGGGCGGTTCGGGCTCGGCGGCGACCACGGTCAGGCTCCAGGACTACGTCATCGGCGGCCGCGTCTGGTTCTCCATCGGCGACCGCATCCAGTTCTTCGTCAACCCGCCGGGCGCGGACGGGGGCGTACCGGGCCTGGTCCAGCCGGGGTTCACCAGCTCCGACCCCAACTGGCAGACCCAGTGGACGTTCGCCGAGTTCACCTTCAACAGCGCCAACCTCTACGCCAACATCAGTTACGTCGACATGGTGTCGCTGCCGATCGCGATGGCCAGCACCGGCGCGGGCGGCAACCAGTCGGTCAGCCCGCTGCCGGACGGCGCGCTCGCCTCCATCGCCTCCGGCCTCCAAGCCCAGCACGCCAGCGACGGCGCGCCCTGGGACCAGCTGGTCGCCACCGGCTCCGGCGGCGCCCCGCTGCGGGTGCTCGCGCCGTCCCACGCGCCGACCGACTTCGGCGGCTACTGGGACTCCTACCTGGACGCGGTGTGGAGCCACTACGCGTCCACCCCGCTGACCGTCAACGCCCAGGGCAGCTCCGGCACGTACTCCGGCACGGTGTCCGGTGACGCGTTCGTCTTCTCCGGGCTCGACGACGACGGCGTGCCGTTCACCAGGCCGAGCGCGGCGGACATCTTCGGCTGCGCCAGCGGGCCGCTGTACAACTCCGGGTCCGACGCGCGCGGCGCGGTCGCGGCACGGCTGGCGGCCGCCCTCAACCGCAGCTCCCTGCTGGTGTCCGGCGGCGACAACCAGCCCGACGGCGTCAGCGCGTCCGGCTACTACCAGGACCCGGTGACCAACCACTACGCACGGCTGGTCCACCAGTACGCCTCGATCGGGTACGCCTTCCCCTACGACGACGTCGGCCCGACCGGCGCGGCACCGGTCGACGGCCACATCCAGGACACCGCGCCGACGTCCTGGAGCCTGACCCTGGGCAGCGCGGGCTCGTAGGCCCCCAGCGCACCCGGGCCGGGTACGGCGGGTGCCGCCGGTCGCCCGAGGGCGGCCGGCGGCACCCGCCGTTCCGGCGTCCGCGGGCGCGGGGGCGGCCGGGGCCGCTGTCAGCCGGATGGCCCAGGTCGCGGCGGGCACGCGGGGGCGCCCGGGCCGGCGCGTGCACGGCGGCGGGGGGCGCCCGCGGTTGCGGCCGGGCGCTTCTGCTGCGTGCGCGCGGCGAGAGATTACCGCGGCGGGCTCGTACCGTGACCTTCGGGGCGAAACGGCCGGCGGCCCGGAGCGAGCTGAGGCAGGTGTGGCGATGAGCGGTCCCGCGCAGGGCGACGGCGCCGCGCCGGCCGGTGCCACCGACGCGCTGCGGCTGGCGGTGCTGGACGCCACGGAGGGCCTGGGCGAGACGGAGATCCTGCGGCTGGCGGTGCAGCAGTGCGTCGCGGGGCTGGGCGGGGTCGGCGGCCTGGCGCACCTGGTCGGCCCCGAGCACGGCGCCCTGCGGCTGGCCGCGGCCAGCGGCGTGCCTGACCCGGTGGCGCGTGCCTGGGAGCAGCCCGGCGACCACCGGCTGGCGCCGGTGCGCGCGATGGACCGGCGGCAGGTGCAGTGGGCGCCGCACTGGCCCGAGCCGGGTCCGGGCGGCGCGGGCGGCATGGCGACGGGGCTGCGGGCGTGCGGGGTGCTGTCGGCGCCGATCCCGGTGGACGGCGCGTCGGTGGGGGTGCTGTCGGTGCTGCTGGAGCGGGAGCCGGGGCCGGACCGGCAGCGGTTCCTGGCGGACGTGGCGGCGCTGGTGGGGGTGCGGCTGCCGGTGGCCCGGCGGTGGCGCAGCGGCACGGCGCCCTGGTGGCAGGAGCCGCAGAGCGCGGCCGGGCAGGTGCGGCGGGAGATCAGCGTCGGGACCTGGAGCTGGGACCTGGACAGCGGGCTGGTCGACATGGACGAGGTCTCCGAGGACCTGGTGGAGCTGGCGGGGCTGGAGCCGGGCGCCTGGGACCACCGGATCGAGTCGTGGATGGAGCGCATCCACCCCGACGACCGGCCCGCGGTGCAGGAGGCGATCGAGGAGTCCCTGTGCGACGGGCGGCCGTACGCGGTCGAGCACCGCGTGCTGGACCGCGCCGGCCGGGTCAACTGGCTGGAGCTGCGGGCCGCGTGCGAACGCGGCGGGAACGGCCGCGCGATCCGGCTGGTGGGCACCGTGTGGAACGTCACCGCCCGGCGCAGCCAGCTGGAGTGGCTGGCCGGGCTGCTGGAGCTGAACCCGGACCCGATCTACGTGGTCGCCGCGGACGACCGGGTGCAGTGGGCGAACCTGGCCGCCCGCGAACTCGGCGGCGACAGCGCGGGGGCGCCCACCGGCCGCACCCCGTGGGACGCCGAGCCACTGCTGCGCGACCGGGGCCTGCCCGAGCTGCTGGACCGGGCCCGGGCCGCGCCCGGCTCCGCGGCCACCGTGGAGGTCGACGTGGACCGGCCGGCGCCGCGCGGCTCGGCGTCCTACCTGGTCAGGGCGGTGGAGATCGGCGGTTTCATGTCGATCCAGATGTCCGACACCACCGAGCGGCGCCGTGCGGAGCAGGCCGCGGCCGCGCGGGGCCGGCAGGTCGCGGACCTCAACGCGGCGCTGGTCCGGGCGCTCAACACGCAGGACGTGGTGGCCGCGGTGGTGCGGCACGTGCTGCCGCTGGTGCGGGCGGACGGCCTGGTGGTGCACGATCTGACGGGGGTGTCGCCGCGGCTGATCGGTGACGTCGGCTTCGTGCCCGCGCTGGTCGAGGAGGTGCACGAGCTGCAACTGCGGCAGGCGGAGCGGCGGCAGCAGGAGCGTGCGGCGGGCCCCGGCTTCGGCGGCGTGGCGGCCCCGGCGGGCGGGCCGGGCGTCACCGACCAGCCGCGCTTCGTCTCCCGCGCCGACCGGCCGGCCGCCGCGGCAGCCGCGGGCGAGGCGGCGCCCGGCACGGCGCCGTGGCTGCTGGGCCGGCTGGCGAAGCTGGACGGGGTGGGCGCGTGGGCGGTGCTGCCGCTGGCGGTCGGCGACCGCACGGTCGGGTCGTGCGTCATCGGCTGGAGCGCGTCGCGGCCCTTCACGGAGGACGACAAGACGCTGCTGGGCACGGTGGGCGTGATCATCGCCCAGGCGCTGGGCAACGCGCGGCTCTACGAGAGCGCCCGGCACCGCGCCGAGCGCCTCCAGCAGGAGCTGCTGCCGGGCCGGCTGCCGGACACGGTGGGCCTGCGCGCGGTGGCCCGCTACCGTACGGCCGACGGCCAGGAGCTGGGCGGCGACTGGTACGACACGATCGCGCTGCCGGGCGGCCGGACGCTGGCGGTGATCGGCGACGTGCTGGGGCACGGCCTGGAGCAGGCGATCGCGATGGGCATCATCCGGCACGCGGCGCTGACCGTGGCGGCCCTGGACATGCCGGTGGACGAGATCATGGCGCACCTCAACGACGTGGTGGTGCGCCTCGCGCCGCGCGTCGACGACCCGGTGGTGTGCGCGACCTGCCTGCTCGCGCTCTACGACCCCACGTCCGGGTCGTGCAGCATCGCCAGCGCCGGGCACGCCCCGCCGATCGCGCTGGAGCCGGGCGGGCGGGCGCGGCGGCTCACCATTCCCAGCGGGCCGCCGCTGGGAATGGCGCAGGTGCCCGCGCAGGTGACCGAGACCGTCCTCGCCGAGGGCACCGTGCTGGTGCTGTACACCGACGGGCTGCTCGGTTCGCGGGCGCCGGACGCCGAGGAGCTGACCGAGGCGGTCGGCCGGTACGCCGCCGCCGAGCCGCCGCCGGCCGGCGGCGGGCCGGCGCGGCGGTGGCTGGCCGCGCTGTGCGACGCGGTGGTGGCGCAGCTGCCGCCGGACCCGTACCGGCAGGACGACGCGGTGCTGCTGGCGCTGAGCACCGAGCGGGTGCCGGCGGACCGGATGTCGGCGTGGGACCTGCCGTGGGCGCCGGAGTCCGCGGGCCGGGCCCGGGACCTGACCGCGGCGGAGCTGGCGTCCTGGCACCTGGACGACCTGACCGACGCGGCCACCCTCATCGTCAGCGAGCTGATCGGCAACACGGTGCGGCACGCGGTCGGGCTGGTGCCGCAGCCCCCGCAGGAGGCGGCGGCCGGGCCGGCGGAGGGCCCGGGGCTGGAGGACCTCGGCGGCCTCGGGCTGGAGGGCGGGCTGAGCCTGCGGATCGGGCTGGGCCTGGACGAGTCCCCCGAGCCGCACACGGCCGGCGGCGGCTTCGTACGGCTGCGGCTGCTGCGGATCGAGCACGCGCTGATCTGCGAGGTGTACGACGGCTCGCAGGCCACCCCGCGGGTGCGGCACCCGCTGCTGGACGACGAGTTCGGCCGCGGCCTGCAACTGGTGGCGATGATGGCCGCGCAGTGGGGCACCCGCTACACCGAGCGCGGGAAGTGCATCTGGGCCCGGCTGGACGCGCCGCCCCCGCCGGACGGCGACGGCGCCGGCGCCCAGGCGGCGGTGCCGGAGGCCGGCACCCCGCCCGCGGAGCAGCCCGCCGCCTGACCGGCCGGGGGCGCCCACGGCCCGCGGTCCTCACACCTCCAGGTCGGTGCCGGCTGCGGCGAGCAGGTCCGCGACGCGGGCGGCGGTGGCGCGGGCCGCGGTGTGCAGCCGCTGAAGGTCCGGGTGCGGCCCGGCCAGGACGGCCAGGACGCAGGACGGGCCCGCCGGGTAGAGCGCGACGCAGCCGTGTTCGGCGCGCACCACCAGTTCGTGGAAGGAGTCGTCGCCGCCGGTCCCGGCCAGCCGCAGCCCGATGCCGAATCCGGCGGAGCTGAGCGCGGCGAGCGCCTCGGCGGGCGCGTCGGGGGCCTCGTGGGCGATGAGCAGCCCGTCCGCGGTGGCCGCGACCGCCCCGGTGGCGTCGGGCAGCCGGGACAGCAGGCGGCCCAACTCGTCGCGTACGTCGGCTTCGTGCGCCATGATCCGCTGCCATGCGTCGGGCGCCTCGGGCAGTTGTCCCCCGGCGGGTGTCGCGGCCGTCATCCGCGCGCCCCCCGCGGTTTCGGGGCGGTGCGGGCGGGTGGGCCGGGCGGGGGTGCGCTCGGCCGCGGCGGCGTGACCGCCCCGCGCAGGTACGTGTGGTTCCCGGACACGCGACTCCCCTCGGTGCAGGGCCCGTCGGGCCGCCGCCCGGCCGGGCGGTGAGGAGTCAAGTTACGCACCGCGCCGCCCCGTTCGAGGAGTTCTGGCATTTTCCCCTGGTACGTGCGGGGTGCTGTTCTAAGATGCCCTCCGCGTCTTTCCGGTTTCCGGCGCGGCCGCGGTCAGCCGCGCGCGGTGGCGAACTCCCAGACCACCGGCAGGAACTCGGCGGGCGTCTCGACCTGGGGCATGTGCCCGGTGCCGGGCAGCAGGCGGAACCCAGCGCCCGGGATGGCCGCGGCGAAGGCGCGTCCGTACTCGGCGTCCACGACGCGGTCGCTCTCGCCCCACGCCACGAGTGCCGGCTGCGCCGCCTTCGCCAGCCGCTCGCGCAGCGTCGGGTCGTTCATCTCCCGGCCCGCGTAGACCTCGAGGGCGACCCGGTTGGCGGCGGCGACCGCGCGCTGCTCGTCGGTGAGCGCGGAGGGGTCGAAGCGGAACTTCGACGGGTCGTGGAAGGACAGCCGCGCGAGTTGGACGGGCGTCAGCGGGAAGGTGTCGGCGACGGGGTGGCCGGGCAGTTCGATGCCGACAGCGTTGACGAGGAGCACCCCGCGGACGCGTGCGCTGCCGAGCAGCGCGAGTTCCGCGGCGATCCAGCCGCCGACGGAGTTGCCGACCACAGTGGCGTCGCGGACGTCGAGCGCGTCGAGCAGGGCCGCGTAGACCTCGGCGAGGCCCGCCGGGCTGCTCAGCCACGCGGGGCGGGCGGTGCCGCCGAAGCCGGGGTGGACCGGGGTGATCACCCGGGCCGGTCGCTCGGCGGCGAGCCGGGCGGCGAAGGGCGCGACGGTCTGCGGGCCGCCCCCGCCGTGCAGCATCAGGAAGGTGCGGGGCGCGTCGGGCCCGGGGGTGTCGGGCTCGTCGACGGTGACGGTGAGGTCGAGGGTGCCGGCGGTCACGGTGAGGGTGCGGGTGGAGGTGGTGCTGGTCATCAGGGGTGCTCCTCGGGCGGATCGAACGGTGGGTGCGGCGGGTCGTTGCGACGGGTGCGGCAGGCGGCGCGGGCCGCGCGGGTGGCGGTCAGGCGTAGTCGCCGGTCAGGCGTAGTCGTCGGTCAGGCGTAGTCGTCGGCGGGCTCGGTGGCGTAGCGGCTCATCACGTCGGCGGTGCTGCGCGCGGTCAGCGCCCGGCCGCCGGCGATCATGTCGCGCAGGTCGCGGAAGTAGTTCACGTACAGGTCGGGCGTGAAGGTGTTGAGGATGACCGCGGGCACGTCGCCGTGGTTGGCGAAGGTGTGCGGCGCGCCGGGCGGGATCATCGCGAGGGTCCCGGCGGGCGCGACGTGGACGGCGGTGCCCACGGTGAAGTGCACGGTGCCGGAGACGACGTAGAAGCCCTCGTCGTGCTCGGCGTGGCGGTGCTGCGGCGGGCCCTCGGTGTGCGGGGCGATGGTGATCTCGCCGATGCCGAGCCGGTGCCCGGTGGTGGTGCCGTCCTCCAGGATGCGCATGCGGGTCGCGCCCAGCTCGATCACTTCGCCGCCGTCCGGGCCGACCACGGAAACCCCGGTCACTGTCCTCAGCTCCTGCCACATTCGTAAGAGTTCGCTCTCACGAAGAGAAGATAGGCGGATCGCCCTCGTCATGCAAGTCCACTCTCATGAGGAGAGTTGAATGCTACGATGCCGGTGGGACGACAGGAGGAGCGGGCGATGACCACACAGGCGGGCGCGGGGCGCAGCAACCAGAAGAAGCGCACGCGCGCGGCGATCCTCGCCGCCGCGCGCGACCTCGTGGAGTCCGGGCGCGAGGTGACGATGCCGGAGATCGCGCGCACCGCGCTGGTCTCCGAGGCCACCGCCTACCGCTACTTCCCCGACCTCCCGTCGCTGGTCGGCGAGGCGCTGAGCGGGGCGTGGCCCGCGCCGGCCGACGCGCTCCGACCGGTCGCGGGGTCGGCGGACCCGGTGGAGCGGGTCGCGTTCGCGTGCGCGTTCCTGCTGCGCGGCACCCTCGCCCGGCAGGGGGCGGTGCGCGCCATGATGGCGGCGACCATCACCCGCCCCGAAACGGCCGCGGCCCGGCCGGGCGTCCGGTTCGGGCTGATCGAGGAGGCGCTCGCACCCGTCCGCGAACGGTTCGCCGCCACCGCCCCGCAACGGCTGGCCCAGCTCGAACGCGACCTCGCGGTGACCGTCAGCGCGGAGGCCCTGTTCTGCCTCACCGACCTGTGCGGGCTCCCCCCCGAAGACGCGATCACCAGCGCCGTCCGCACCGCCTCCACCCTGACAGCCGCGGCGCTCCGCGACCTGCCCCCCGGCCCCTGACGGCCGCGACCCGCCCGAACCGCTACCGCGCGGCGCGGCACGCGGCCGTCCGCCCGGTGGCGCGTCAGCGGCCGAACCACACCGTGGTGACGTTGCAGAACGCCCTGATGCCCTGGGCCGACAGCTCGCGGCCGTAGCCGGAGCGCTTCACCCCGCCGAAGGGCAGGGCCGGATGGGAAGCGGTCATGCCGTTGAAGAAGACGCCGCCGGCCTCGATGTCCCGGGCGAAGCGGCGCTGCTCGTCCGCGTCGCGGGTCCAGACGTTGGAGCTGAGCCCGAACGGCGTGTCGTTGGCGAGCGCGACGGCCGCGTCCAGGCCGGGCACCCGGTACAGCGTGGCGACCGGGCCGAACGCCTCCTCGCGGTGGATGCGCATCGCGTCGGTGACACCGGCCAGCACCGTGGGCTCGTAGAACCAGCCGTCCGGCAGCCGCGGCGGGCGGCGGCCCCCGCACAGCGCCGCCGCGCCCCGGTCCAGCGCGTCCTGGACCAGCTCCTCCAGGTCGGCGCGGCCCTGCTCGCTGGAGACCGGCCCGATGTCGGTGGACTCGTCCATCGGGTCGCCGACGGCCAGCTCCTCCATGGCGCGCACGAAGCGCTCGGTGAACGCGTCGTACACGTCCTCGTGGACGATGAACCGCTTGGCCGCGATGCAGGACTGGCCGTTGTTCTGCACCCGGGCGGTGACGGCGGTGGCGACCGCCGCGTCGAGTTCCGCGGCGGCCGACGGCATCACCACGAACGGGTCGCTGCCGCCGAGTTCGAGCACGGTCGGCTTGATCGCGTCGCCTGCCGCCGCCGCGACCGCGCGCCCGGCGCCCTCGCTGCCGGTGAGTGTGGCGGCGGCCACCCGCGGGTCGCGCACGATGTCCTCGACCGCGCCCGAGCCGATCAGCAGCGTCTGGAAGCACCCGTCGGGAAAGCCCGCCCGGTGGAAGAGGTCGCCGAGGTAGAGCGCGGTCTGCGGGACGTTCGAGGCGTGCTTGAGCAGGCCCGTGTTGCCCGCCATCAGCGCCGGCGCGGCGAACCGGACCACCTGCCAGAGCGGGAAGTTCCACGGCATGACGGCCAGCACGACGCCGAGCGGGCGGTAGCGTACGACGGCCCGGTCGGCCCCGCTGTCCGCCACGTCGGCCGGGTCGGGGTGCTCGTCGGCGAGCAGTTCCTCGGCGTGGCCGGCGTACCACCGCATCGCCTTGGCGCACTTGGCGGCTTCAGCGCGGGCCGCGGCGAAGGTCTTGCCCATCTCGGTGGTCATGGTGCGCGCGATCGTGTCGCGCTCGCTGTCCAGCAGGTCGGCGGCGGCGCGCATCAGGGCGGCGCGGGTGGCGAAGTCGGTCTCGCGGTGTGCGCGGAAGGCGCGTGCCGCCTTGGCGATCCGCTCCTCGACGGCTGCCGCGTCCATCGGCTCGAACGTCTTGAGGGTCCGCCCGGTGGCCGGGTCCACGGTGGCGATGGGCATCTTCAGCTCCTCCTTGGTCCCCCGTCCCCATCGTCACCCGATCCGGCCCGGTCCCGCGACAGCACGGGGCCACGTGGTGGCACCGGGGCGCCGACGCGTCCAAGGTCTTCGAGGGACGTTCACTAATTCGTCACACCATCCACATACGTCCCAGGCTCTACGCGCGGAGAATCAGGTGCTGCACCACGTCTCGCTCCGCATGCCCGCTTCCGACGACGGTTCCCCCATCAAACCGCCCCCACCTGGAGGTTGACGGATGCCCATCCGAGTCCCCGGCGCCACCGGCCCGTTCCGCAGATCCGGCAGGTCCGGTGCCGAGCAGGCCGGCCGGGTCCCGGCCCTGCCGCAGATCCCGCTCTTCTCCCGCAGCCGGGTGCTGATCAGCGCGGCCGCGGGGCTCAGTGCCGTGGCCGCGCTCGGCGGTCTGGCGCTGTCGGGCGGCAGCGCGCAGGCCGCGGCCCGCCCGCAGGCGGCGGCCGCCGCCCCCGCCGCCTCGGTCACCCACCGCGTCCTGTTCGACGACACCAAGGCCGAGGAGGCCGGGAACGCCGACTGGATCATCAGCACCAGCAAGCCCGACCCGCTCGGCGAGAACGCCTCGCCCAGCAAGGAGACCGACTGGACCGGCGCGCTGTCGTCGTGGGGCGTGGCCCTGCAGAAGACCGGCGACTACTCGCTGGCGACGCTGGCCTCCGGCAAGACCATCACCTACGGCAACTCCTCCAACGCGCAGGACCTCAGCAACTACGACGAGTTCGTCATCGACGAGCCCAACACCCTGCTGAGCGCGGCCGAGAAGACCGCGGTGATGACGTTCGTGAAGAACGGCGGCGGCCTGTTCCTGATCTCCGACCACAACGGCAGCGACCGCAACAACGACGGCTACGACTCGCCGAAGGTCATCAACGACCTGCTGACGAACAACACCGTCGACAGCTCCGACCCGTTCGGGTTCTCCGTCGACTCGCTCGACATCAGCACCGACACGCCCAAGGCGATCAGCGACAGCTCCGACCCGGTGCTCCACGGCGCGTTCGGCACCGTGACCGGCAGCATCATCGCCGACGGCACCACCTTCACCCTCAAGCCGTCCGACAACTCCTCGGTCAAGGGCCTGCTGTACCGCACGGGTTACTCCGGCAACACCGGCGCGTTCTTCGTCACCAGCACCTTCGGCAGCGGCCGGGTGGCGATCTGGGGCGACAGCTCGCCGGTCGACGACGGCACCGGCCAGTCCGGCAACACCCTGTACGACGGCTGGAACGACACCCGCGGCACCGACGCGGCCCTCGCGCTCAACGCCACCGCGTGGCTGGCCGGCGACGGCAGCGGCACCACCACCGGCGGCACCACCTCCGGTACCACGTCGGGGACCACCTCCGGCACGACCTCGGGGACGTCCTCCGGCACCACGTCCGGCTCCACCACCGGCTCCACCACGGGCGGCTCCGGCAGCTGCACCTCCGCGCAACTGCTCGCCAACCCCGGCTTCGAGTCCGGCAACACCAGCTGGACCGCGAGCAGCAAGGTAATCACGAACGCCACCGCGGAAGCCGCGCACACCGGTTCGTACAAGGCGTGGCTGGACGGCTACGGCACCGCCACCACGAACACCCTCGCGCAGAGCGTGACGATCCCGTCGGGCTGCTCGGCCTCGTTGAGCTTCTGGCTGCACATCGACACCGCGGAGACCGGCTCGACGGCGTACGACACGCTGACCGCGCAGGTGCTCAACTCCTCGGGCACGGTGCTGTCCACGCTCGCGACGTACTCCAACACGAACGCGGCGTCCGGCTACACGCAGCGCACCTTCGACCTGAGCGCGTACGCGGGCCAGAGCGTGACGCTGAAGTTCACCGGGGTCGAGGGTTCCAAGCTCCAGACGTCGTTCGTCATCGACGACACCGCGCTCAACGTGAGCTGACCGCACACCGGTCCGCTCACGACACGTGCTTCGGGCGGTGGGGCCGCGACCGGCCCCGCCGCCCGAGGTGCGTCCGGGCTACGGCTGCGGCGGTCCGTCGGGGCCGGGCAGCTGCCGGGGCGCGCGGTGGGCCGCGGCGGGTCCGAGCGTCGGGGCGAGCACGCGGAACGCCACCAGGCCGGGGCGGGCCGGCCACGGGACCGGCGCCTCGACGCCGGGGAAGCGCTCCACGAGCGCGTCGAAGACCCGGTAGGCGCTGGCCTCGTCCCCTGCGGTGATCAGGACGTGGGCGAGGCCGTCGGTGCGGCCGTCGACGCCGCCGGGGCGCTGCGCGGGGACTCTGCGGTCCTTGGGCACGGATTCGGCTCCCTTCCTCGGGGCGGGCCGGCCCCTCGCGGACCGGGCCGGTTGCCGGGAGGGACATGGCCGGCGGGGACACGGTTGCCGGTCGGCGCCGGTTTTCACCCGCACGGGCCGCGGGCGGCATGGCGGGCGGGGCATCGGGTAGGCGCGAGGGCGTCCACTGCGGGGCGCACCCGCGTCCCGTCCCGCCGCGACATCTGGGAGGACACGATGACCGAGCCGTATCCGAATCCGAAGCCCGGACCAGGACCCGGCGGCCCCCGGCCCGCACCCGGCCCCGGCCCCGGGCCGGACCCCGTACCGAACCCCACGCCCCACCCGGTCCCCGGGCCCGCGCCCGACCCGGTGCCGACCCCGCCCGGGCCCGAGCCCACACCGCCCTCGCCCGCGCCGGAGCCGATCCCGCCGTCGCCCCAGCCGGAGCCTGCGGCGCCCCCGCTGACGTGAGCGGGGTGTGCGAGGGTGGGGGACGTGACGGAACGCCCCCTGCTCGTCGTCGACGGCGCGAACGTCGTCGGCTCGGTGCCCGACGGCTGGTGGCGCGACCGGTACGCCGCCGCGGAGCGCCTGCGTGACGCGCTCGCGCCCTGCGCCGCCGCCGGGCTGCCCGCGGACGGCCCCGCCCCGGCGTGGGCGGCCGGCGTGCCGCTCGACGTGGTGCTCGTCGTCGAGGGCGCGGCCCGCGGGGTGGCGTCCGTGCCCGGGGTGACGGTGCGCTCCGCGCCCGGCAGCGGTGACGACCTGATCGCCGAGATCGCCGCCGGCGCGGCGCCCCGCCCCTGCCTGGTCGTCACCGCCGACCGCGGCCTGCGCGCCCGCGTCACCGCGACCGGCGCCGAGACCGCCGGCCCCCGCACGGTCCGCCGCCGCCCCTGACCTCCGCTCAGCCCAACTTCCGTGCCGCACACGGCCGTCGAGCCGTGCGGCACGACGGCCACTTGCCTCCGGCCGACGCAACTCCCCCGCCACACCTGTCGGGCCCATCCGACACCCGCAAGCACCGGCCCGATGCGCGCCCGGCGCAAGCCACTGACAGGACCGCCCCCTCCGCCGCCGCCCCCAACCCCCGCCCGACGGCAACTCCCCGCCGCACGCGGCGCTTGGGCCGTTTGCGGCAGGGCCGCCACCCGACACAATTCCCCCGCCACACAAAGCCACCGACCCATCCCACACCGCAAACACCGGCCCGACGCGCCCCCGGCGCAAGCCGCTGACAGGACCACACCGCCCACCGCCGCCCGATACAACTCCCGTGCCGCACAACGCCCTTGGGCCGTGCAGCATGAGGGCCACCTGCCTCTCACCCGACTCAACTCCCCAGCCCCACAAGGCCGTCGGCCCATCCGACACCGCAGCCACCAACCCGATGCGCGCCCGGCGCAAGCCACCGACGAGACCGCCCCCTCCGCCGCCCCCAACCCCCGCCCGTCACAACTCCCCTGCCGCACGCGGCGCTTGGGCCGTTTGCGGGAGGGCCGTCGCCGACCGTTGTTGCGCCGGGGGGAAGGCTGTTGATAGGACTGCGCCGTACCGTTACGTCCCATGTTCGAGGCCGCGGGCGGGGGGCATGTGGTCGGCACGGCCGTTTCCCGTCCGGCGCGGCGCCTTCCCGCGGTGGCACGGCGCTCGACGCAGCACGGACTGGTGCTGACCGCGGTCGCGGTGACCGTCCTGCTGTGCGCGACCGCGCTCGCGACGCTCGTAGCCATGGCGGGGCGCTCGGTCGCCTCGGAGGCCGACCGCAGGCTCGCCGCGGACGCCGACGCGCAGGTGTCGGTGAACGCCGCCTACCGCGCGGGCGGGATGGCCGCCGCCGACCGGGCGGTCCGGGCCGCCGCCGACCGGGTGCTGGCGGGTGCGCCGCACCACACGTACGTGGGCCTGCTGGACTCCGCGGCGGTGTCGGTGGCCGGGGTCGACGGCTCGGCCGGTCCACCGCGCGGCCCGGGCGCGAGCGACCTGCACGCGGTCGCCGCGCAGGACGCGGGCGGCTTCGGGCGCCTGGTCAGCGGGAGTTGGCCGGGCGGTGCGGCGAACGCCCCGCCCGCCGCGTTCACTTCGCTGCCCGGTGTGCGCGGCGGCGCGGGCTCACCCGCCGCCGTATCCGCGGCCGTGCCGCAGCCGCTGGCCCAGCGCCTGGCCCTGCACACCGGCTCGCGGATGCTGCTGCGGAACGCCTCGGGCAGCACCGTGACGGTGCGGGTCTCGGGGGTGTTCCGGGCCACCCGGGCCGTCGGGTTCTGGCCCGCGATGGCCGGGAACCTGGCCCCGGGGGAGACCGCGAGCCAGCAGTTGCTGGTGGTCGCGCCGGCCGCGCTGAACGGCAGCGCCGTCCTCAACGGCCATCTGACGGCCCACTGGAGCGTGCAGCCGGACCTCCCGCGCCTCGGCACGGGGAGTCTGAAGTCGCTGCGCGACCGGGTGGCGGCGTTCGCGGGCAGCCAGACGGACATCTCGGTCTTCCACGGGCAGCGCCCGTCGCTCACCGACCTCGCGGTCTCCTCCGGGCTGCCCGACGCGATCGACGCCCTCGAGGTGCCCACCGTGGCCGCCCGGTCCGCGCTCTACCTGCCCGCCGTGATGCTGGCCGTCCTCGCGCTGGCCACCCTGGTGCTGGCCGCCCGCCAGATGACGGTACGGCGGCGGCCGGAGCTGGCGCTCCAGCAGGCCCGGGGCGCGGGCACCGGGCGGCTGCTGCGCGGCGCCGCCGCGGAGTGGGCGCTGACCGGGGTCCCCGCGGCGGTCGCGGCGCCGTACCTGGCCGGGCTGCTGCACCCCGGCAGCCGGGGCGCGGGCGCCTGGGCGGCGGTGGGGCTGACGCTGCTGGTGCACGCGGCGGCGGTGCTGCTGCCGGTGCGGCCGCGCGCGGGCCGGGGCGCGCGGGCCGCCGCCGCGCAGCGGTGGGGAGCGGATCTGGCGCTGCTGGCCGTCGCGGTCCTGGGGTTCGTGGAGCTGCGCGGGCACCGCTCGCTGGTCGCGGGCGGGATCGGCGCGGTGTCGGTGGACCCGGTGATGGTGCTGGTGCCCGCCGTGGCGGGCGGCGCCGCCGCGCTCCTGCTGCTGCGGCTGCTGCCGCTGACGTCCATGTTGCTGGACGCGTTCGGGCACCGCGGGCGCGGTCTGGTCCCGGCGCTGGCCGGGTGGCAGGTGAGCCGGCGGGTCACGCGCGAGGCCGGAGCGGTGGTGCTGATGTGCCTGGCGGTGTCGGTGAGCGCGTTCGCCACCACGGCGCTGGCCTGCCTGGGCGCCCTCGCCTCCGAGCAGGCGGCGGTGGCGGTCGGCGCGGACGTCCGGATCACCGCGGGCCGGTCCGTCGACTACCCCGCGGCCGTGCTGGGCGGCGCGTACCGCGCGCTGCCCGCGGTGACGGCCGCGGTGCCGGTGAGCGCGACCACCGCGAACCTGCCCGGCGGGGCGACCGAGGTGCTCGACGGCACCGTGTCCGGCCCCGCGCCCCGCCCGTCCGGACCGGCCGCGTACGGCGTCGCGCTGCCGGGCCGTCCGGCCGCGCTGCTGCTGGACGAGCGGCTCGGCAGCGACGGCAGCACCGCCGCCCCGCGCCTGCACCTGACCGTTCAGGACGCGGACGGCCTGGCCGACACCCGCACGGTGGCGCTGCCTGCCGCGGACGGGGGCCGGCACACCGTCGCGGTCCCGCTGGACGTGCCGACCGGCGACGGCCGCCCGCGCGCCTACCCGCTGACCGTCACCGCCCTCGATGTCCTTCCCCGGGAGGGTGTCCGTCCCGCGCGGCTGGACCTGGACCTGTTCCGGATCGGCTCGCGCTCGCCGGGGGTCGCGGACACCTGGGCCGCGCCCCTGCCCGCCGGCCAGGTGTGGAGCGACGGCACGCCGAACGCGGCGGGGGCCGCCGCGGGCGCCTGCCGGGGCGAGGTGACCACCAGTACGTACGTCTACGGGTCCCCGGGGCTGTGCGCCCTGCACGCCGGCGGGTCCCACGTGTTCGACGCCGTCATCAGTACCGCCTACCGCGCGCCGAAGCCGGCGGCGGGCGGCTCCGACGGGGACGGTACGGGCCTCACCACCGGCGGCGACAGCAGCCCGGACGACACCGTCGGGCCCGACGGTGTGGTGCGGCTGCTGGCCGGGCCCGCCGGCGGGCCCGCGCCGCTCCCGCTGCACGCCGACGCGCGGGCGCTGCGCGACGGCCACCTGAAGGTCGGGCAGACCACCACGCTGGACCTGGGCGACGGCACCCCGGTGCCCGCCCGGATCGTCGGGCGCATCGACCCGCCGCAGGGGCTGGGCAGCGGGCAGGGGCACCTGGTCGCCGACCAGCGCCGGCTCGGCCAGGCCCTCACGCGCGCCGGGGCGCCCGCGCAGGAGCCCGCGTTCTGGTGGCTGACCAGCACCGACAGCGCGCGGACGGCCGCCGCCGCCCGGGCCCGGCCCGCGCTGGGCACGGTGACCACGCGGGAGGGCGCCGCCGCGGCCCTGCGGTCCGACCCGTTCCGCGCCGGGCTGCGCCAGGTGCTGGAACTGGTCCGCTTCCTCGCACCCTGCTTCGCGGTGATCGCCTTCACCGTCCACGCGGTGATCTCCGCCCGGCGGCGGCGCCGGGAGTTCGCGCTGCTGCGGGCGGTGGGGACCAGCCCCGGGCGGCTGGCCGCGCTGCTCGGCACCGAGCAGGTGGGCCTGGCGCTGTTCGCGGTGGTCCCCGGCGCCCTGATGGGCATGGCGCTGGCGTCCGCGGTGCTGCCCCTGGTCACCGTGGACGACGACGGCCAGGCGCTCGACCCGCCGCTCCCCCTGGTCATGCCCTGGGGCACGGTCGCGCTGACCGCGGTCCTCACCGCCCTGGCCGTCAGCGCTGTCGTCCTGGCCCTCGCCCGCCTGCTTGCCCGGGTGGACCTGGTCCGCGTCATGAGAGCGGGAGAAGAACAGTGAGCCGCAGCACCGGCCTCGGCAGCGCCGCCCCACGCCCGGAAGCGACCGCGGCACATCGGCGGGCCCGCCCCGAGCGGCGCGGACGCGCCGGCGCGGCACACGCCACGACGGCGGGAGCGGGCCGTTGAACCGCACACCCGCCCAGGACCGTACGGCAGCCTCGCGCGTCCCGCGGCGCGGACGCGGGGCATGGACGGCGTGGCGGCTGGTGGGGCGGGAGGCCCGGGGGGACGTGGCGCTGCTGGGGTGCCTGGCGGTGCTGGTGGCGGTGCTGGCGGGGATGTGCGCGTGGGCGCCCTCGGCGGCGGGCCGGCAGGAGGACCGGGCACTGCGGCAGCGGGTCGCCGCCGCGCAGGCGGGCGCGCCGCTGATCACCCTGAGCGCGGTGCCGCAGGTGCTCGGTTCGGGGCCGCCCGCGCTGGACATGGCCGCGCTGCTGGCCGACGGCAGGGCGCTGTCGCACCGGCTGGGCGGCGCCGCGGGCCGCTACGCCTCTTTCGCCCGGGCCGGCTCCTACGACTACGGCCAGGCCGCACTGGCCTCGCCGCGCCCGCCCGGCCGCGCGAGCGGCAGCACCGTGCTGGCCCTCAGCTACCTGCCCGCCGCACAGGCGCACCTGCGGTACGTCAGCGGCCACCCGCCGGCCGACCGTACGCCCGCCGGCTCCGCGCCGCAGGTCGCGCTGTCGCAGGCCACCGCGAAGGCGCTCGGCGTACGGGTCGGCAGCCGCCTGGGCCTGCGGTACGACCCGGTCCCGGCGTTGCAGAAGGCGCCCGCCGCCGGGCTGGTGGTGAGCGGGGTCTTCCGCGCGGCGGCCGGCGCGGACGACTTCTGGAGCAGCCGGGCGACGCTGGCGCAGCCGGCGCGGCAGCCCCGGCAGGGCGCCTTCGGCACGGTGCTCGCCGCGGGCGGCCTGGTCGGCCTCGACGCGGCCGACCGGCTGGCGTCGGCCGGGGTGCCGGGCCCGTCGGTGACCTGGGAGCTGCGGCCCGACCTGCGGCACGCCGCGCTGGACCGGGCCGGCGCGCTGACCGGGCCGCTGTCCCGGTACGGCGCCGACCTGGACCGCGAACTGTGCCGCGGCACCGACGAGTTCACCGGCGGCGAGAGCTGCACGGTCGGCCGGCAGCACACCGGGCCGCTGACGGTGACCGACGCGCTCACCCCGCTCGTGGCCGCGTTCGCCGCGCAGGACCACCAGGCCCGCGGGCTCGCCCTGTTCGCCGTCGACTCGCTGGCCGCGGTCGCGCTGGCCACGGCGGCGGTCGCGGTGCGGCTGCTGCTGCGCCGCCGGAGCGCGCACCTGCGGCTCCAGCGGGCCCGCGGCGCGTCCACCGCGCGGCTGGTCGCGGCCCGCAGCGCCGTGCCCTGGGCGGTCATCGCGCTTGCCGCGGGCGCCGGTTGGGCGGCAGGCCGGCTGCCGGCGCCGGCCGGGGTGTCGGGGGCGCCGCGGCCGCTGTCCGCGGTCGCCGTCGCCGCGGCCGCTGCCCTGACGGTGTCGCTGCTGACGTGGCTCGCGGTCCGGGAGCCGGCCCG
This sequence comes from Streptomyces sp. CA2R106, assembly GCF_037034245.1. NCBI lineage: Bacteria > Bacillati > Actinomycetota > Actinomycetes > Kitasatosporales > Streptomycetaceae > Streptomyces > Streptomyces sp. CA2R106. The sequence goes on along the minus strand of NZ_JBAGKC010000006.1, from coordinate 299,894 downwards.
CCCGCGCCGCTCGGGGCGCGCCCGCCGGCGTGCCGCGGTCGGGCGCCGGACGGTCGCCGAGGCCACGGTGCTGCTGGCGGCGGCCGCGGGCGTGGTGGCGCTGCGTTCGCAGGGGCCGGACCGGGTGCTGGGCGCGGTGCCGGTGCTGGTGGCGGCGGCCGCCGTGCTGGTGCTGCTGCGGGTCCATCCGCTGCTGCTGCGGCTGGTGCTGCGCCGGGCCCGGCGCGGCAGGGGCGCCGTGGGGTTCGTGGGCGCGGCCAGGGCCGCGCACGACGCGCCGGCGACCGGGCCCGCCCTGTTCGTGCTGGTCCTGACGCTGGGCACGGCCGTCTTCGGGGGGCTGGTGCAGCGCACGGTCCACGACGGTCTGGCGGCGGGCGCGGCCTGGAGCGCGGGCGCCGACGCCGGCGCCACCGTCGCGGGGAACGCGACGCCCCCTGCGGGCACCCTGAACGGCACCCCCGGCATACGGGTCGCGCTGGAGCACCTGCGCACCGTCGACCTGGTGGGCGAGGCCGACGGCGCCGACCTGCCGTCGGTCGCGGTGGTCACGGTGACGCCCGCGCAACTGGCGTCCGTCGCGCCGCACTCGCCGCTGGCCGGGCGGCTGCGGTCCGCGCTGGCCGGCGCGCCCGCCGCCGGGGGCACCCGGCTGCCGGCGGTCGTCTCGCCCGCGCTGCGGGCGCGTGAGCGCACCGGCGGCTTCACCGCCTCCGTCACGGTCCGCGGCAAACCGACCGTCCAGCTCGACCTGGACCCGGCCGGTACCCTGGACGCCGCCGACCTGCGCGACCCGCTGCTGGGGCCCGTCACCGCACACCTCCCGCCGGGGACCCCGCTGGTGATCACCACGGCGGCCGCCGACCGGGTCCTGCCGCAGCAGTCCTCGGGCAGCACCGTGCTGCTGCTGCGCGGCCCCGGCGGCGACCCGGCGGCGCTCAAGGCGGCCGCGTTCCGCGCGCTGGGCCCACTCGCGCAGGTCCGCACCCGCGCCGAGGCGCTGAGCGCCCTGCGCGGCGACGGGCTGACACGGGGCGTGGCGGCCGTCTACACCGCGACCTCGGCGCTCGCGGCCCTGTTCGGCCTGCTCGCGGTCGCCCTGGAACTGGTCCTCACCTCGCACGACCGCGGCCGCACCACCGCGTTCCTGCGCACGCTCGGGCTGGGCGGCAGGGGTGCGGGGGCGCTGCACTTCCTCCAGATGCTGCCGCTCGCGGCGGCCGCGGCGGTCGGCGGCGCCCTGGTCGGCCTGCTCGAACCGAGGCTGACGGCACCGGCGTTGGACCTGCGCCAGTTCACCGGCGGCGCCGTCAGCCCGGCGCTGCGCACCGACTACGCGCTGACCGCGGCGCTGGTCGGCGGTGTGCTGCTGCTGATCCTCGCCGCGGCGGCCGCCGAAACCCTGCTGGCCCGCAGGCGCCGGCTGGGCGCCGTCCTGCGCCTCGACTGAGGCGGGCGGGTGCCGTGGGGCAGGGCGGCGGGCGCCGGCGGTCACTCCGGCTCGGGGCCGGTCCCGCCTGCCGCGGCCTGCCGTGCCTTCGCGCGGCGCGCCGCGTCGTCGGGCCAGACCCCGACGTGGTCGGTCTCCAGGGCGAGCCGCACCCGCCTGCGCAGGTGCAGCCGCTCGGTGAACTCGCGCGGGATCTGGAGCCGCCCGTTGCGGTCCAGCACCGCGTACTCCTCGGAGGTGAGCGCCTGCACGCCGTCCGCGCCGGTGGCCACCCGCCGCAGCACCTCGGTGGACGTACGGCCGTCGCGTATCCGCACGGTGCGCTGGACCTGCTCGGAGACGAGCGCGTCGTGGGTGACCACGACGACGGTGACGCCCAGTTCCTCGTTGGCCCGGCGCAGCGCGGCGAAGATGTCGTCGCTGGTGGCGGTGTCGAGTTCGCCGGTGGGCTCGTCGGCCAGCAGCACCCGCGGCTCGTTGGCGTTCGCGACGGCGATGGCGACCCGCTGCTGCTCGCCGCCGGACATCGCGTCGGGGGTGCGGTCCGCGACGTGGCCGACGCCCAGCAGGCCGAGCAGTTCCTCGGCGCGGGTCCGGCGCCGGGCGCGCTTCGCCCCGACGTAGCTCATCGGCAGCATCACGTTCTCGGCGGCCGTCAGGTACGGCAGCAGGTTGCGGCCGGTCTGCTGCCACACGAAGCCGACGGTGGAGCGCCGGTACGCCAGCCGGGCGCGGCGCTTCATCGCCAGCAGGTCGTGCCCGGCGACCTCGGCGGAGCCCGCGGTGGGCACGTCCTGGCCGGAGAGGATGCCCAGCAGGGTGGACTTCCCGGAGCCGGAGGCGCCGATCACCGCGACCATCTCGCCTTCGGCCACGGCCAGGTCGAGCCCTTGCAGCGCCTGCACCTCGACGCCCTCGGTGCGGTAGATCCGCACCAGGTTCTCGCAGACGACGAGGCCGTCCTCGCGCTCGGGGACGGCCGCCGCGGCGGCGCGCCGCGTCAGCTCCGCCAGGTCCGGCGCACCGGCCGCCGGTTCGTGTGCCGCCATGCCGCGCCCCCGGGGTGTTGTGCGGATCGACGGCGCCAGCGTAGTGCGTGCCGGGCGGGGTGCGTGGCGGGCCGACGTGCCGGGCGGGGTGCGCCGGTCAGCGGCGGTCGCGGAGGTGGTCGCGGCGGCGCCGTTCTTCGTCGAGCAGGGCCATGAACTTGCGGGTGCCCTCCTCGGCTTCGCCGTCCTCCTCGTCCTGGACCGCGGCCTGCTCGCGCAGTTGGCGGTCGTGGACCATGGCCGGCGGCACCGGGTCGGCGTCCGAGGGGCGCGGGCCCTCCGGGCCGTCCGGGCCGGTGCGCAGCAGCCGTTCGACCCGGATGATCCGGAAGTGCCGCCCGGCGACGTCGAGTTCGTCGACCTGCTCGGTGTCGAGGTGGTCGGCGGCGCGCTTGTGGAGTTCGTGCTCCTCGTCGGTGAGTTGGCGCTGCCAGGGCACCATCACCCGCAGCTGCATGGCCAGTCCGTCGCGCGCGTCGCGCGGGGTGGCGGCGGTGCCGGTGGACTGCGGCCGCCAGCGGCCCCCTTCGCGCTCGGCGGCCATGAACGTCGCCGGCAGCAGGACACCGCCCGGGTGGGTGTGCGCGGCGGCGCGGGAGTCCTCCCGTACGTCGCGCGGCACGCTGCCGTTCTTCCGCAGGGCGGTGAGGAGTTCGGCGCGCAGCACGCCCGGGGACGGCGCCGCCGCGCCGCCGGGGGCGGCGACGACCAGGTCCGCGGCGGGGTCGAGCGGCGGCTGCGCGGGGTCCGTACGGTCGGGGTCGGTGGCGCGCGGCGGTTCGGGGCCGTCCGGGCCCATCCGGATGAAGCGCTCGGCGCGGACCACGCGGTAGCGGGCACCGGCCACGGTCAGCTCGTCGAGCCGTTCCCAGTCGAGCCGTTCGGCCGCCGCGGTGTACTGCGCGCGGCCGGCCTCGTCGCCGTCGGCGGCGCAGCGGTCGGCGCGGGTCCGGAAGTGCGCGCCCAGCGCGTCGCGGGCGTCCTGCGGGGCGAGGCCGGCGAAACCCGGGTGCAACTTCCAGCCACCTTCGGCCCGTTCGCGGGCGATGCCGAAGACCGGGCCGCCGGCGAAGAGGGTCGACGGGTACGCCTTGCGCGCCTTCCAGGTCTCCACGTCCGCGGGCGCGGCCGGCCCCGCCGCGACCGGCGACGATGGCGCGGTCGACCGCGGCCACTCCCGGCCGGTCACTTCCTCCTGAGCGTCACCGTTCGCCTTCATGCCCTTAGCATGCCCGCCCGGCCGCCCCCAGTCCCCCGGTTCGGCCAAAACCGCACCCCCGCCCGGCACCGGCGCCCGCCCGTCCCACCGGCCAACGGCCCCTCACCGCAGGCGTGTTCCCCACCATTGGCGGCGATTCACGCCGTTTCAGCCGGCCTTGGCCAGCTTGGCGACCTGGGCGTTCACCACGGCGTCGGGGATCTCCGGACGGCCGCCGGGGACGCCCAGCGCGGACAGGACCACGATGGTGGCGCCGACGCGGACGACCAGGAAGCGGAAGGGCACGTCGACGGCGTCGTCGTCCCCTTCATCGGTCCCGCCGTCGTTCCCGGCGTCGTCTCCGTCCGACACGACCTGGGTGATGGTGTACTCCACGGCGTCGTCACCGACGGAGGGCGCGGCGGCCGGCACGGGACGGGTGTACCGCTCCCCCTGACCACCGGGAAAGGAGTCACAGGTTCTGAGCGACGCGCGCAGGTCCGTCATCACCCCGGCGGCGTCCGCCGGTCGGTAGGCGAGGAGCGTGTCCCCCACCACCGAGTCGTCCTCGCCGTCCTTGGCGTCCCGCGTGACGCTCTGCTCGAACAGGGCGTGGTGCTGGTGGCCTGGGCTCACCGGCCCCATGGCGATCCCCGCCAGCGCCGTGCACACGGCTGGTGACACCTTGGGCAGTCGGGCCACGTCCGTGATCGCGACCTTGATCGAGACCCCGTCGGGGCCGTGGCCGAACTGCGTGCCCGTGGACCATCCCGGCAGGTCCGACTTGCCCACGGCCGCCTGTTCCAGCTGTCGTTGGTCGAGCATCCGCGCCGCCCGAGGCGTGCCGCTCGCCGCCGCCCCGGCGGTCGATGCCGCGCCCGAGGGCGCGTGCGTACCCCCGCCCTTGCCGCCACCGCCGCCCCCGCAGGCCGTCGCCGCGGCCACCACCAGGACCGCGAGGCAGAGCGGGCCCGCCAGCGGCCGTCGCGCTGTCCGCACCCGAGCTGTTCCCCGTACTCCGTGCGACGCCGCGTCGCCCATGTGTGGTCCCCCCTGCTGTGTCCGGCCGAACCCCGCGGCCGTTCGGAGCCACCGGGGCGCGGAGCGCGGTCCCCGTATCCGCGGCCCGCCGCGCCGACTGCCTGCGGCAACGTACCGGGCTCCCTTCGTACGGGGCAATTCCGTCACCCATGGGGCGCCGCGCGCCCGGGCCGCCGCCCGCGCGCGTGCGGACCGAGCGCCGGCCGTTCGGCGTTCAGGCGCCGAGGAAGCGGGCGATGCCCTCCGGGGAGAGCAGGTGCTGGACGGCGAGGCGGCGGGCGCCCTCGATGCCCGCGCGGCGGCCGAGCACGGTGCTCTCGATCGCGACCGTGCGGGTGGCCAGCGGCAGCGCGCGCCCGTAGACGGCGGCGCGGATGTCGGCGAGCAGGTCGTCGTGGAGGGAGGCGAGCGAGCCGCCGAGCACGATGGTGTCGGGGTTGTAGAAGCTGACGAGGGAGGCGAGGACGTCGCCGAGGCGCTGCGCGGCCAGCCGGACCTGGCGGCGGGCCAGCGGGTCGCCCTCGGCGACCAGGCGCACCACGTCGGCGGCGTGTTCGGCCGGCAGCCCGGCCTCGCGCAGCCGCGCGGCGACGGCGGCGCCGGACGCGACAGCCTCCACGCACCCGGTGTTGCCGCAGTGGCAGAGCACGTCGTCGTGGCCGGGTACGGCGATGTGCCCGATGTCGCCGGCCGCGCCGCTGGCCCCGCGGTGCACCACACCGCCGGAGACGATGCCGCAGCCGATCCCGGTGCCGACCTTGACGTAGAGCAGGTGGGCGGTGGCGGGCCGGTGGCCGTACTCGCCGAGGGCCATCATGTTGACGTCGTTGTCCACCAGTACCGGTGCCGCGCGGCGCCCGGCGAAGAACCCGGGCACCCGGTAGCCGTCCCAGCCGCGCATGATCGGCGGGCGCACCACGGTGCCGGTGCTGGCCTCGACCGGTCCGGGCACGCCGACGCTGATCGCGCGGACGTGCCCGGCCGGGTGCCCGGCGGCGGCCAGCATCCGGTCGATCTGGGCGTCCAGCGCGGTCAGTACGGCCTCGGGTCCGTCGTTGATGTCGAGGTCCTCGGTGGTCTCGGCGAGGACGGCGCCGCCGAGTTCGGAGATCGCGACGGTGCCGTGGGTGGCGCCGAGGTCCACCGCGCACACCACGGCGCTGTGCGAGGCGAGGTGCAGGGCCAGCGGCGGGCGGCCGCGCTCGGTGGCCACGGTGCCGGTCTCGACCAGCAGGCCGCGCTCGATGAGCAGGTCCACCCGCTGGGCGACGGCCGCGCGGGACAGGCCGGTGGCGGTGACGAGCTGGCTGCGGCGGGTGGCGCCGCCGGCCACGAGCCCGGCGAGTTCGCTGAGCGAGGTGAGCTGCCGGTCGGTTGCTGCCGTCACGTCGTCGCCCGTCCCTCGTCCGCTCGGCCCTCGGCCCGCCGGTCTGTTGACCCGCCGGCCCGCCGGCCCGTTGCTCTGTCGGCCCGTTGGCCCTGCCCTGTTCCCCGTCGCCGCGCCGCCGCTCCCCGGGCGGCCGTCGACCCCGATTTATGACAGAAGTTAGCGTAATTTTTGCCATTGTCAACCGAAACCCTGGTGGCTAGCGTTCTGGTCGAACCGAAAGAGAGGGAAGTCTGTGTCACTCTCGGGGCCCGACGACACGAACCCACCGGGCACACCCAGCAGCTCCGGCACCCCCGGCGCCACCGGCGGCGCCGCGCTGCGTACGGCGATCGCCGGCACCGGCATGATCGGCCGGGTCCACCTGGACGCCGTGCGGCGCAGCGGCGCCCCGGTCGTCGGGGTGAGCGCCTCCACCCCGGCCCGGGCGAAGGAGGCCGCCGCCGCGCTCGGCGTGGACCGGGCCTTCGACTCCTCCGAGGAGCTGGTGACGAGCGACGACGTGGACGTGGTGCACATCTGCACCCCGAACGACGCGCACGCGCGCCTGGCGGAACTCGCGCTGCGCGCGGGCAAGCACGTGGTGTGCGAGAAGCCGCTGACCACCTCCTCGGCGACCGCCGGCGCCCTGGCCGAACTGGCCGCGCGCAGCGGCAAGGTGGCCGCGGTCCCGTTCGTCTACCGCTACCACCCGATGGCCGCCGAGGCCCGCGCCCGGGTGCGGGACGGCCGGGCCGGCGACGTACGCCTGGTGCACGGCCACTACCTCCAGGACTGGCTGCTGCTGCCGGAGGACACCAACTGGCGGGTGGACGCGGCCGCCGGCGGGCCCTCCCGGGCGTTCGCCGACATCGGCTCGCACTGGTGCGACCTGGTGGAGTGGGTGACCGGGCACCGGATCGCCGAGCTGACCGCGCTCACCCAGACCGTGCCGCGCGCCGGCGGCACCCCCGCCACCGAGGACGTCGTGCAGCTGCTCTTCCGCACCGACCTCGGTGCGAGCGGGAGCGTGACGGTCTCGCAGATCTCCCCCGGCCGCAAGAACCGGCTGTGGTTCGAGGTCGACGGCACCCGCACCTCGCTCGCCTTCGACCAGGAGGCGCCCGAGTCGCTCTTCGTCGGCAGCCGCGGTGAGAACGCCGCGGTGCTGCGCGACCCGGCCACCCTGTCCCCCGAGGCGGCCCGGCTGTCGGTGGTGCCCGGCGGGCACCCGATGGGCTACCTCGACTGCTTCGCCGCCTTCGTCCGCGACGTGCACGCCGCCGCCCGCGCGGCCGACGCGTCCGGCACCGCCGACCCCGCCCCCGGCGCTCCCGCCACTCCCTTCGCCACCTTCGCCGACGCCGCCCGCATGGTGCGCCTGACCGAGGCCGTCCTCGGCTCGGCGGAGGACCGGACCTGGAAAGAGGTCTCCTGATGAAGCTGGGCTTCCTCACCGCCTGCCTTCCGCAGCTGCCGCTCGCCGAGATCGCCGGCTGGGCCGCCGCCCACGACTACGACGCGCTGGAGGTCGCCACCTGGCCGTCCACCGGGTCGCGCGACTTCGAGGCGAGCCACATCGACGTGGTGGACTTCGGCAAGGCGGAGGCGGAAAAGGTCCGCACCCTCTTCGACCAGCACCGGCTCACCTTGTCGGCGCTGGCGTACTACGAGAACAATCTGCACCCCGACCGTGAGCGCCGCGCCGAGATCGCCGCCCACGTCCGGGCCAACGTGGACGCGGCCGCGCTGCTCGGCGTGGACTACGTCGGGACCTTCATCGGCCGCCACCCGGGCCTGTCGGTGAAGGAGAACCTCGCCCAGGCCGAGCGCGAGCTGCCGGCGCTGGTGGAGTACGCCGGCGAGCGCGGGGTGAAGATCATCATCGAGAACTGCGTGATGGAGGGGTGGCACCCCGACGGCTACCCGGGCAACCTCGCCTACTCCCCCGAGCTGTGGGAGTGGATGTTCGACCTCGGCTTCTACCTCAACTACGACCCCTCGCACCTGCTGTGGCTGGGCATCGACCCGGTGACGGCCCTCAAGCCGTACCTGGACCGCATCCCGCACGCGCAGGCCAAGGACGCGCAGCTCGACCCGCGGGCCCGGGACCGCTACGGGTTCTTCGGCCGCACCGTGGAGCGCACCGACGGCTGGGACAGCGGCTGGTGGCGCTACCGGGTCCCGGGCCTGGGCGACGTGGACTGGCGCCGGCTGGTGGACACCTTCTACGAGGGCGGCTTCACCGGGGTGCTCTCCGTCGAGCACGAGGACCCGGTGTGGAGCGGCGACGTGGAGCGCGTCACGGGCGGTCTGGAGATCGCCCACCGCACGCTGCGCCCGCTGATCGTCGGATGACCGCCGCGCGAGCCGCACACGCCGCACGAGCCGCACGATCCCCACGCGCCGCCCGCACCACCGCACGTCCGCACCAGCACGCGCACCCGCACCCGCACCCGCTTTCGCCGTCGTACTTCCAGGAGGCATCGCTTCGATGGCCAAACCCCTGAGCATCCAGCTCTACACCCTCCGCGACCAGATCGCCGCCGACCGCGACGGGACGCTGACCCGGCTCGCCGAGATCGGCTACCGCGCCGTGGAGGCGTTCGACCCGACCGCCGACCCGGCCGGCTTCCGCAAGCTCCTGGACGACCTGGGGGTCGGGGTCTCCAGCACCCACGCCTACGCGCTGTTCGACAAGGACGCCGGCGAGGTCTTCGAGGCGGTCGCCACCGTCGGCACCGACCTGGCGATCATCCCCGGCGGCATCGCCGAGGAGGAGTTCACCACCGCCGACGGGCTGCGCCGCACCGCCGACAAGCTCAACGGGTTCGCCGCCAAGGCCGCCGAGCACGGCATCCGGATCGGCTACCACAACCACTGGTGGGAGATCGAGCCGCGGTTCGAGGGCCGTACCGCGCTGGAGGTGCTCACCGACGAGCTGGCGCCCGAGGTGTTCCTGGAGGTCGACACCTACTGGGCGCAGGTCGGCGGCGCCGACGTGCCGGCCCTGCTGCGCACGCTGGGCGACCGGGTGCTGGCCCTGCACGTCAAGGACGGGCCGGGCGTCAAGGGCGAGCCGCACACCGCGGTCGGCAAGGGCGCGATCGACGTGCCGTCGATCCTGGCCGCGGCGCCGGCCGCGCAGCGGATCGTGGAGCTGGACACCTGCGCCACCGACATCTTCCAGGCCGTCGCCGAGAGCCGCGCCTACCTGACGGCACTGGAGGAGGGGCTGTCATGACCACCGCTTCGGGTGCTTCGGGCTCCGGCCCGGTCGGCGTCGCGCTGATCGGCGCCGGCGTGATCAGCACGCAGTACCTCCAGGCGCTGTCCACCTTCCCGGACATACGGGTGCTGGCGGTGGCGGACCTCGACGTGGCGCGGGCCCGGGCGCAGGCCGACGCGTACGGCGTGCCGCACGCCGGCGACGTGGCGTCGGTGCTGGCGATCCCCGAGGTGGAGATCGTCGTCAACCTGACGATCCCGGCGGCGCACGCCGAGGTCGCCGCCGCCGCGCTGGCGGCGGGCAAGCACGTCTACGGCGAGAAGCCGCTGGCGCTGGCGCCCGTGGACGGCGTGAAGATCCTCACGCAGGCGCAGGAGCTGGGCCTGCGGGTGGGCAGCGCGCCGGACACGTTCCTGGGCGCGGGTCTGCAGTCGGCGGCGCGGGCGCTGGCGTCCGGGGTGATCGGCGAGCCGGTCAGCGCGGTCGCGGTGACGCAGGGTCCGGGGCCGGAGAGCTGGCACCCGAGCCCGGAGTTCCTCTTCCAGTACGGCGGCGGGCCGCTGTTCGACATCGGCCCGTACTACCTGACCGCGCTGGTGGCGCTGTTCGGGCCGGTGGAGCGGGTCGCGGCCAGCGCGCGGCAGGCGCGCGTGCAGCGGGTGGTGGGCTCCGGCCCGAAGGCCGGCACGGCGTTCGCGGTGGAGGTGCCCACGCACGTGCACGCGCTGCTGGACTTCGTCTCGGGCCCGAGCACCGCGGCCACCTTCAGCTTCGACTCCTCCGTGCCGCGCCGGATGATCGAGGTCACCGGCACCGAGGGCACACTGTCGCTGCCGGACCCGAACACGTTCGAGGGGCCGGTGCAGGTGCGGTCGTTCGAGGACCAGGAGTGGCGCGACCTGCCCGTGACCGGCACGACCGCCGGTCGCGGCATCGGCGTGCTGGACATGGCGCGCGGCATCAGGACCGGCGCGCCGCACCGCGCGTCGGGTGAGCTGGCGCAGCACGTCCTGGAGCTGATGTCCACAGTGACGGACTCCGCGGAGCGGCACGGCTTCGTGGAGATCTCCTCCCGCGCCCCGGAAGTGGCCACGCTTCCGGAAGACTGGGACCCGGTGGCGGCGACGCTGACCTGACCGGCGCCGTCGCCACCGCCGACCCGGGGTCCGCCCCGGCGACCTGACCGGCCCACCCGTGGGGGATGGGCCGGTCAGGCCTTTTCGTCCGCCGGGTGCTGCTCAGGAGTTGACGGTGTCCGTCGCGAGCAGGCCGATGATGACCACGCCGATCACGATCCGGTAGACCACGAACGAGTTGAAGGAGTGCCGGGCGACGAACTTCAGCAGCCAGGCGATGGAGGCGTAGGCGACCACGAAGGAGACCAGGGTGCCGACGGCCAGCGCGGAGCCGCTGACGCCGCCGCTGGTGGCGTCCTTGAGTTCGTACAGGCCGGCACCGGTGAGCGCGGGCAGGCCGAGGAAGAACGACAGCCGGGTGGCGGCCATCCGGTCCAGGTCCCGGATGAGCGCGGTGGAGATGGTGGCGCCGGAGCGGGAGAACCCGGGGAAGAGCAGCGCGAGGATCTGCGAGCAGCCGACGATCATGGCGTCCTTGACGGTCACCTGGTCCTCGCCGCGTTTGAAGCGGGCCATCTGCTCGGCGGCCCACATCACGCCGCTGCCGACGATCAGGGAGACCGCCACCACCCACAGCGAGCCGAGCACGCCGTCGATGAGCGGTTTGGCGGCGAGTCCGACGATCACGATGGGGATCGTGGAGTAGATCACCCACCAGGTGAACTTGTAGTCGTGGTTGCCGCGCTCCTCGCGGTGGGCCAGGCCGCGCACCCAGGCGGTCACGAACCGCGCGATGTCCCGGTAGAAGTAGACGAAGACCGCGGCGATCGCCCCGACCTGGATCACGGCGGTGAAGCCGACCACGGCGTCGTCGTCGACGGGGATGTTCATCAGCCCCTCGACCAGCTTGAGGTGGCCGGTGGAGGAGACCGGCAGGAACTCGGTCAGTCCTTCCACGATGCCGAGAAGGGCGGCCTGGCCGAGGCCGATCGCGCTCATGGGTGGTTTCCGTCCCCTGGTCTTCTGGTCTGGTGGTGCTGCCGGAGCTGCCCGGAAGTGCGGACGGACCGGGCACGCCCGTGGCATGCCCGGCCCGCTCCGACCCGACTACATTCGCGTAGACGTCCGGTCAGACTCTAGAGGATCGGCGGCCGCCGTACGACTTCGGGGCGGCGCCGCCACGGAGTACCGTACCGGCGCCGCGCGCCACTTCGCCGCAGGTCACAGTGTGTTCACCGGCGCACCGACCGCTGTTCACCCGCCGGCCACCTCGCGCCTGCGGCCGGGCTGTCGGCCGTCCGTTCGAGGGGTCCGTACGAGGGCGTCAGCAGGCGCCCTCGTCCTCCCAGACGCCCCACTCGCCGGTGGTCCCGGGGGTCTCGTTGGTGGTCCACCACTTCGCCAGCCAGGTGTGGCCGCCGTAGGAGACCTTGTCGCCGCCGACGTACACCGCGCTCGCCGACCACGCGGCGGCGGTGCAGGTCCCGCCGGTGCCGCCCCCGGTGCTGCCGCCCGTACCGCCGCCGGTGGTCCCGCCCGTGCCGCCGCCGGTGCTCCCGCCGGTGCCGCCGCCGTTGTCGCTGCTGCCGTTGAACGGCTCGAAGGTCTGGCTGAACTGCCAGGTGCTCTGCGAGATGCCGGAGCAGGAGTCCGAGGCGCCCTGGCCCGGGCAGCCGCCGTTGTCCCGCTGGAGCGCCCAGAACGACAGGGTGTTGATGCCCTTGCCGACCGCCCAGTTGTAGACGGTGGTGGCGTCGGCGGTGGTGAAGGTCTCCGCCGCCCCGTAGTCGTCGATACCCGGCATCTCGGTGACGCCGATCATGCCCCACAGGTCCGCGTCGCTCTTCGACGGGTAGAGCTGCGCGAGTTCGTCGTGCAGGCCCTGCGAGGCGGTCTCGGTGTCGGTGGCCATCTCGTGGCTCGCGCCGTCGTAGTAGTCGAACGTCATCTGGTTCACGACGTCGAGCCGCACCCCGTCGGCGATCGCGTTCTGGAGGACCGACAGGCCGGAGCCGTCGCCGAGGGTGCCGGTGGTCAGGCCGTGGGTGGTGGTCGGCAGGGTGTAGGAGAACTGCACGGTGCGGCCGTTGCTCGCCGCCCAGTCCTGCACCAGCTTGACGGCCTTGTTGCGGCGGTCCAGGCCCGCGGCGTTGGTCAGCGAGTCCGCCTCGACGTCCAGGTCGATCCGGCTGACGTTGTAGGTGGTGATGACGCTCTCGTAGGCCGCGGCGATGGAGTTGACGTTGGTGCAGCTGTCGGCGATGTCGGTGCCGGTGCTGTCGGCCGCGTAGCCGCCGAAGGAAGGGATGACGTCGCCGCCGCCGGCCTGGATGGTGGCGATGTCGCTGCCGAAGTTCGCCTGGCTGACCGGCGTGGAGCTGTCGCCGTTCCAGTCCGGCGTGCAGGAGCCGGCCGACGCGGTCTGGAGGAACGCCATCGTCAGGTACTTGTTGCCCGACGCGCTGGCCAGCCCGGAGAGGCTGTCGCCGTTGTACGCCTCGAAGTAGGGGGCGAAGACGTGGCTCGGAAGTGCGGTGGCGGCGCTCGCCTTCGGGGCCGCGGCGTGCGCGCCGCCGGCGCCGGCCAGCGCCAGGCCGGCCGACGCGGTGACGGCGGCGGCGACGGCGATCAGGGCGCGGAGTGGTCTGCGAACGGGTCCGGTCATGGACCGCGCTCCCTTCGGTGGGGGGTACCAGCACAACGGGCCATGCTGGTCTGGACCAATGCTGGTCCATACTGTTCGATCTGGAGCCCCCAACTGTCAAGAGCCCTTACAGATAAACCGGTTGGCGGATGCACCGAAGGAGCGCGAAAGCGGCCGCCGCCGCGCCCGGTGTACGCGGGCGCGGCGGCGGCCGCTTTCAGGGCCGCGGGTTCAGGACCGCGGGGTCAGGACCGCGGGGTCAGGACCGCGGGGTCAGCGCCGCGGGCTCAGCAGCGCCAGCGCGGGCACGAACCGCGCCGCGTCCACGGTGCCGAGGCCGGTGGCCATGTCGTAGCCCTTGACCGCGGTGTAACCGGTGACGCCGTCGTAGGAGTTGTTCGTGCCGTCCTTGACGTCGACCACCCCGCCGAACTTCTCCGTCCCCTTGGCCAGCGCGTACAGCGCGGTGTGGATGTCGCCGACCCGGTGCCCGGCGACCTGGTCGGCGAGCGCCACGATGCCCGAGAAGAGCGGACTGGCCTCGCTGGTGCCGCCGTAGACGTCCCAGCCGGTGGCCGACGGGTCGTAGCTGGAGTACACCCAGGCGCCGCCGTCCACGGCCGCGGCCATCGAGATGTCGGGGGTGCCGCGCTGCGCGCCGACCACGTCGCGCACGCCGTTCTGGTACGCGGGCCGGGCGAAGACGTGCGACTGGCCGCCGCCGCCCGCCCCGTAGTCGTTGTACACGCTGTCCGGCGCGGTCCGCTCGCCTGCCTGGTCCAGGTGGAGCTGGGTGCCGCCGACGGAGGTGACCAGCGGGTCCGAGGAGGGCCAGGAGTTGACCCGGTAGGGGTAGTTGGAGGTGCCGTCCTCGGTGGCGTCGGTGGCACCGCCGTCACCGGAGGAGCCCAGCACCGTGACGCCGTTGCGGGCCGCGGCCTCGAAGGCGTAGCGCAGCTTGCGGATGCTGGAGAAGTCGCCCTGGGCGAAGCCCGGGAAGGTGTTCTCGGTGGCGCCGAAGCTCTGCGTGATGACGTCGCCGACGCCCTGGTCGATCAGGGCCTTCTCACCGTCCATCATCTCCGGCAGGCCGGTCACGCCCTCGGTCTCGGCGACCCCCGTCTCCAGCAGCACGATGTGCGCCGCCGGTGCGATCGCGTGCGCCATCTCCACGTCGAGCGTGCTCTCGCCGGCCCACCCGGTGTGGTCGGGGTTGGTCGGGTCGAAGGGCGGCACATCGCCCCACTTGACCACCTGCACCTTGGTGCTGGGCATCCCGAACTGCTTGCTGTAGACGTCCAGGTCGTGCTGGATGGTCGGCGAGCCGAACGAGTCGACGATCACGATCGTGCGGCCCTTGCCCGTCACGCCCGCGCGGTAGAGCGGGTTGAGGTCGTACGCCTGCCGGTACTGCGTGGGGGTGTAGCAGTTGATGCCCCACTGGGCCTGGCACTGGGCGATGGTCAGCGGGCTGCCCGCGCCCTTGACCAGCTCGTGTCCGGCGACGGCGGGCACCGGTTTCACGGCGGGGGCGGCCGCCGCGGTGGCCGCGCCGGTGAGCGGGGCGGCGATCAGGGCGGCGGCGGTGAGGGCGGTGGCTCCTGCCGCGGCGACCACGGCGCGCGGCCGCGGGCGAGGTGTGCGCATGGACTCTCCTTGCGTGGCGGGCTCTCCTGGCGTGCGGGAACGGCCGGCCCGGGGCCGGTCGCGGGTGGTCACTCGGATAGATCATGCCCAGGGCACGGGAGTTCGCCGTGGGCCGTCCGTCGTTTTACCCGAACGGCCGATGATTTTACGATGCCATGACCATGTCATGGCCCGAGCCGACACGGCGTCAGAACCGGTGCCGCGCCGGTCGGGTCGGGCGGGGTCAGGGCCGGACAGGTCAGGCCGGGTCAGGGCCGGTCAGGTCAGATCCGCTCAGGACACGATGTCCTTCGTCCGGAAGCCGCGGAAGGCGAGCGCGGTGAACACCACCGCGTACGACACCGAGATCGACGTGCCCTCGGTCATACCGGTCCACTCCGTGACCGGCTGCATCGTGTCCAGCCAGGCGAACTGCCAGTGCGCGGGCAGGACGTCGCGCCACCGGTGCAGCGCGGTCACCGCGTCGAGGACGTTGCCGATGATGGTCAGCCCGACCGCGCCGCCGACCGCGCCCAGCGGCGCGTCGGTGATCGTGGACAGCCAGAACGCCAGCGCCGCGGTGACCAGCTGGCTGAGGAAGAGGTAGCCGACCGAGACCGCCAGCCGCCCGACCGCGGTGCCCGCCGGCACCGTGTCCCCGGTGGGCAGTTCGAGGTCGCCCCAGCCGTACGCGGCCGTGCCCGCCGCGAACGCCACCAGCGGCAGCAGCACCAGCGCCGCCGCGCTGAACCCCAGCGCGACGGTGAACTTCACCGCCAGCAGCCGGGCCCGCGGCACCGGCGCGGCCAGCAGGTAGCGCAGGCTCGACCAGCCCGCCTCGGAGGCGACCGTGTCGCCGCAGAACAGCGCGACCGGCACCACCAGCACGAACCCGGCCGACACGAACAAGGTGGCCGCGGTGAAGTTCGCGCCGGACGCCGTGGCCGTGTTGATCAGGGTGGCCGTGGTGGTGCCGTCGCCCGGGGTGCCGCCGATCGCGAACGCGGCCATCAGCACGAACGGCAGCAGCAGGAGCAGCCCGCCGACCACCAGGGTGCGGCGGCGGCGCAACTGGCGCCGGGCCTCCACCCGCAGCCGCAGCGTACGGCCGGGGCGGTAGCCGGGCGCGGCCACGCGGTCCGTATCGGCCGGGGAGCCGGCCGGCTCCGGCAGCTCGGGCACGGTCGCTTCGGGCACGGTGCTCATGCCGAGCCTCCGATCAGGGTCAGGAACGCGTCCTCCAGGCGGCGGTGCGGGCCGACCTGCGCCACCGGCACGCCGATCCCGACCAGTTCGGCCACCAGCTCGACGGTGCCGGCCCCCTCGGCCATCACGACCAGCAGCCCGTCATCGGCCGGCACCGCGCTGGCCACCACCGGCAGCGCCGCCGCCCGCTCGACCAGCTCCGGCGTCAACTCCCCCGCCACGCCCACCAGTACGGTGTCGGTCGAGCCGATGATGTCCGCCACCGGCCCCGCGGTGACCAGCCGCCCGCGGTCCATGACCACCAGGTGCGTACAGGTCTGCTCCACCTCCGCCAGCAGGTGGCTGGAGACGATGACGGTCCGGCCGGTGGCGGCGTAGCGGATCATCACCTCGCGCATCTCGCGGATCTGCGGCGGGTCCAGGCCGTTGGTGGGCTCGTCCAGGATCAGCAGGTCGGGCAGCCCCAGCATGGCCTGCGCGATCGCCAGACGCTGCCGCATGCCCTGGGAGTAGGTCCGCACCGCGCGCTGGAGGGCGTCGCCGAGTCCGGCGATCTCCAGCGCCTCGGCGAGGTGGGCGTCCTCGTCCGGGCGGCCGGTCGCCTGCCAGTACAGTTCGAGGTTCTGCCGGCCCGTCAGGTGCGGCAGGAAGCCGGCGCCCTCCACGAACGCGCCGACCCGGGAGAGCACCGGCGCCCCGGGCCGCACCGCCTCCCCGAAGACCCTGATCTCGCCCTCGTCCGGGCGGATCAGCCCCATCAGCATCCGCAGCGTGGTGGTCTTCCCGGCGCCGTTCGGCCCGAGCAGCCCCAGCACCTGGCCGGGCTCGACCTGGAAGCTCAACTCCCGTACCGCGTACCGGTCCGCGGACTTCGCGTACCGCTTGCTCAGCCCGCTGATCCGCAGCGGGACCGCGGCCAGCGCCGGATCGGCCGGGCGGGGGCGGACCCGGCGGCGGCCGACCAGCAGCAGTGCGGCGGCGACCACCACCGCGGCCGGCGGCAGCGCCCAGGTCCACCACGGCAGCGTGTGCGCGCCGAGGGCCAGCGCCTGGTCGGTGGGCAGCGTGACGGCGCCGGAGCCGGCCAGGGACACCGTGTAGGCGGCGGGCGCGGCCGGTGTCGCGTAGCCGAGGTCGGTGCTGGCCAGCACCACGGCCAGCCGGTGCCCGGCCTTGAACTTGTGGTCGACCGCCGGCAGCCGCACCCGCACGGTCCGCCCGTCCGGCGAGCCGGTCACCCGGATCGGGGTGGCCAGGCCCGACGGCAGCGTCTCCTGGCCGTCGGCGCGGACGTCGTACAGCTTCGCGAAGAGCACCGCCTCGGGCGCGGTGGTGGCCACCTTGACGGTGACGGTCGGCGCTCCGGTCAGGACGGTGGTGCGGCGCAGCGGTGCGGATTCGAAGCGCGCCGACTGGGCGGCGTAGTCCACCGTGAGGCTGCGGCCGAGCTCGGCGAGCCCGGACAGCGCGCCCGAGCCGGGGACGGCGGAGATCGCCGGCGGTGAGCCGCCGGCGGGATTGGTGATCTGCTGCGCGCGGCCGGTGAGGGCGATCTGCCGGGTGGCGGTGCCGTCCAGGCCCGGGTAGCGGTCCAGGCTCGCGCCGCTGAGCACCTGGCTGCCGTCGGTGGAGTTGATGCCGGTGACGCGGGTGACGCGGAAGGCGGGGTCGGTGCTGACGCCCTTGTCGCCCTTGAGGTAGCGGTCGAACCAGCGGGTGACCCGGGCGTCGATCCGGGCGTCCTCGGTGTCGCCGCCGTCGTGTCCGCCCTCGATCCAGTCGACGGCCACCGGCGCGCCGTTCGCCTTGATCGTCCGGGCCATCGCGTCGGACTGGGCGAGGGTGAACAGCGAGTCGGTCTGGCCCTGCACGACGAGCGTGGGCACCTTGATGCGGCTGCCGACCGCGGCGGGGCTGAGCGCGGCGAGCTGGGCCCGGTCGGCCGCGGTGGGCCGGCCACTGGTGGCGACCCGCTTGTAGAGGTCGCAGATCGACGGCTCGAAGCGGCCACAGACGGGGTCGGAGGGCGTCGCCGGCGCGGCTGCCGCGTCGGCGGAGTTGCCGGAGGAGGCGCTGCCGGAGGACGCGGTGCCGGGGGCGGTGGTCGCGCCCGTGCCGCCCGTACCGGAGGACGCGGTGTCGTCGCCGGTGGTCTCGGGCCGGGCACCGGAGAAGAGGATGCCGCTCCACAGCTTCTTGTACACGCCGTCGGGCAACAGCGCGTCGGCGAGGTTCCAGTACGTCTCGCGGGGCGCGATCGCGTCGATCCGGGGGTCGTCGCCCGCGGCGATCAGCGAGATGGCACCGCCGTAGGAGACCCCGGAGATGCCGACCCGGGGGTCGCCGGGCGCGTCGAGCTGCACGTCGGGGCGGGCGGCGAGCCAGTCGACGAGGCGGCTGACGTCGGCGGCCTCGCCGTCCTTCGCGTTGAGCCCGATCCGGCCGCCGGACGCGCCGAAGCCGCGCGCGGACCAGGTCAGCACCGCGTAGCCGTGCTTCGCCAGCGCCTCGGCCTGGCCGCGCACGTCGTCCTTGGTGCCGCCGAAGCCGTGCGCGAGCAGCACCGCGGGCCGCCGCTGGGAACCGCCGTCGGTGAAGTACGACGTGTCCAGCCGCACTCCCCCGGCCCCGGTCAGCATCGCGTCCGTACGGTGCACCGAGCCGCCCGAACCGGCCGCCGCCGCCGTGTCCGTGACGGCCCCGCCCCACGCGAGGGCGGCGAACGCCCCCGCCAGCGCGACCCACTTCCGCCCCCGCGGCCACCGAAGATCCATCCCCTGATCCTAGGCCGTGTCCGACCCATGGCGTCGTCCCGCCCGAAGGGCGGGGGCTTAGAGCGCCTGGTGCTCCCCCACGGCCTGCGGCATTGGGCGGTGCCTACCGATCGCAGCGCGGAGGGTGGGGCCCCTCCGCGGCGAAGCCCTGGGGGACCCGAGCGCGGCGGGTCGCGCCGACGACCGGCAACGCTGGGGCCTCCGCGAAAGGCAGGGGAGAGCCTGTGTGCCAGGCCCCGCCGGCTGGGTGCACCCCCATGCCCCCTGGCCATGGGGGTGGGATGTGTCAGGAACGGCCTGGTCCGGCAGGCGGGCGGCCCGCACCGCCACAGGGACGCGAGGGCCGCCCGCACGCGGGAGAGCGCCGCGGGCGTGGTGGAGGCGTGGGCGGACAACCGGAGCGCGTCGGTGCGTGTGGTGGGAGCGGCCCTGTGCGCGTGCAGGGCGGCGGCGACGTCGGCGGCGGGGGGCGCCGGGCATGCGGAAGGACACGGTGCCGGCGGTCGGGGGCGGGAGGGCGCGGGACCGGAATGTCGGTGGCGCGGGATACGGTCGGGGCGTGGGCAAGGGGTTGACGGCGGCGCAGCGCAGGGCGGTCGCGGAGTCCGACCCGGCGACGGGGCGGGTGGCGGCCGGGGCCGCGGTGTGCGCGGCGCTGGTGGCCGCCGGGTTGGCTGCCCGGCACGGCCGCGCCGGGCAGCACTACTTGACGCCGGAGGGCCGCCGGCTGCGGGCCGAACTGGCCGGGCGCGCCGCGGCCCAGGCGGCTCCCGCGGCGGCCGGGGGCGGCCAAGCGGAGCCGGCGGACGGCCGGTTCACCGCCGACGACGGCTCGGGCGCGGTGCGCGCGTCCGCCGGGCGCGCCGCGGAGGTCGCCGCCGCGTGGGAGGGGCTGCGCCAGATCCGCGCGGTGCTGGGGGACGGCGCCTTCGACGTACCGGCGGCCTGGGAGCTTGAGCGGCCGGTGCACGCGGTGGCGCTGGCCCTGGAGGCGGCGGGGGTGCCGCCGCACCGGGGCGATCAGGCGCCGGGCTACCGCGTGGCGCCCTCCGGCCACCCGGGCCTGGTCGAAGTGACCTGGTCCGCGGCGGACTCCGGCCCGGCCGCGCTCGCCAGGGCCGCCGCCCTGCTCGCCCCGGCCGGCTGGCAGGCCACCACCCACCGCACCCGCACCGGCGCCCCCTTCCTCCTGGTCTCCCCCCGCCACGCCTGACGCCCCGGGCCTCAGCCCTCGGCCGCCGGCTCCCCGCTGCCCACCACCGGCGGGTTGAGCCGCGCGAACCCCTCCTGCCGGTGGTAGGGGAAGTACGGATAGGGCGCCGTCCGCGCGCTCGCCGCGTCCAGCCGCGCCATCTGGTCGGGTGTCAGCGTCCAGCCGACGGCGCCGAGGTTCTGCCTCAGCTGCTCCTCGTTGCGGGCGCCGATCAGCACGGAGGAGACCGTCGGCCGCTGGAGCAGCCAGTTGAGGGCGATCTGCGGCACCGCGCGGCCGGTCTCCGCCGCGATCCCGTCGAGCGCGTCCACCACGCGGTGGAGCAGTTCGTCCGCGACCGGCGGGCCGAAGTCCGCGGTCCGGTGCAGCCGGCTGGCGGCGGGCAGCGGCTGCCCGCGCCGGATCTTGCCCGTCAGCCGCCCCCAGCCCAGCGGGCTCCAGACGACCGCGCCGATGCCCTGGTCGAGGCCGAGCGGCATCAACTCCCACTCGTAGTCGCGGCCGACCAGGGAGTAGTACACCTGGTGCGCGACGTAGCGCGGGCGGCCCTGGCGCTCGGCGGCGGCCAGCGACTTCATGGTCTGCCAGCCGGAGAAGTTGGAGACGCCGACGTAGCGGACCTTGCCGGCCCGCACCAGGTCGTCGAGCGCCGCCAGGACCTCCTCGACCGGGGTGCCGGCGTCGAAGGCGTGCAGCTGGAAGAGGTCGATCCGGTCGGTGCCGAGCCGGCGCAGCGCGGCGTCGCACGCGGCGATCAGCCGGGACCGGGAGGTGCCGGCGTCGCCGGGGCCGTCGCCGGTCGGCAGACCGGTCTTGGTGGAGAGGATCACCTCGTCCCGGCGGCCCTTGACCGCCGCGCCGAGCACCTCCTCCGACGCCCCGCCGGAGTAGACGTCGGCGGTGTCGAACATGGTCACCCCGGCGTCCAGGCAGATGTCCACCATGCGGCGCGCCTCGCGGGCCTCGGTGGTGCCCCAGTTGCCGAAGAGCGGGCCCCGCCCGCCGAACGTGCCCGCGCCGAAGCTCAGGGCCGGCACGTGCAGTCCGGACGAACCCAGTCGCCTGTATTCCATGACCGCTCCTCGGTCCGCGCCGCCGTACGGGAGCCCGCGGGCCCCGGCAGCGACTAACGGGCCTGTAGTTCCGTTAAGGTGTCACCGACGATAGCAGCGCGAGCCGCTTAACGAAACAGGAGTCCCGTTTATGGTGGCGAAGGACGTGGCGAAGGACCAGGACCCCGGTACCGTCCGGCCGGGCGGGCGCACCGCCCGGGTGCGGACGGCGGTGCTCGCCGCCGCCGGCGACGCGCTGGCCGAACAGGGCTTCGCCCACCTCGACCTGGCCGACGTCGCCCGCCGCGCCGAGGTGGGCCGTACGACCGTCTACCGCCGCTGGGGCACCGTGACCGGCCTCGTCGCCGACCTGCTCGTGGACATGGCCGAGACCTCGCTGCCGCGCACCGAGACCGGCTCGCTGCTGGGCGACCTCACCGCCAACGCGCAGCTGGTGCGGCGCACCCTCGCCGACCCTCGGCAGGGCGCCCTGTTCCGCGCGGTGATCGCCGCCGCCACCTGCGAACCGCGCACCGCCGAGGCGCTGCACCGCTTCTACGACACCCGGGTCCAGGAGTGGGCGCCCTGCGTCGAGCAGGCCGTCGCACGGGGCGAGGCACCCGAGGGCACCGACCCCTGCGAGGTCGTCCGCGCGGTCTCCGCGCCCCTGTACTACCGCCTCCTCACCACCGCCGACGCCCCCGACGAGGCCGCCGCCCACCGCGCGGCGGCCGCGGCCGCCACTGCGGCCCGCGCCGGCGTCTACGTCCGCACGCGGCCCCGGCCCGCCCGGCCCTGACGCCCGGACCTGCGGGGGGACCCTGCCGGCGGGTCATTGCAGGCGCATAGGGTCGGGGGTCATGGAATACCGTCACCTCGGCCGCAGCGGCCTGTTCATCAGCGAGATCGCCTACGGCAACTGGCTCACCCACGGCTCCCAGGTGGAGGAGGACGCCGCCACCGCGTGCGTGCGGGCCGCCCTCGACGCGGGCATCACCACCTTCGACACCGCCGACACCTACGCGCAGACCCGCGCCGAGTCAGTGCTCGGCCGCGCGCTGAAGGGCGAGCGCCGCGAGGGCCTGGAGATCCTCACCAAGGTCTTCTGGCCCACCGGCCCGGGCCTCAACGACCGCGGCCTGTCCCGCAAGCACATCGCCGAGTCGATCAACGCCTCGCTGCGCCGGCTCCAGACCGACCACGTGGACGTCTACCAGGCGCACCGCTTCGACGTCTCCACCCCGCTGGAGGAGACGATGGAGGCGTTCGCCGACGTCGTGCACTCCGGCAAGGCGCACTACATCGGCGTCTCGGAGTGGACCGCGGACCAGATCCGGCGCGGCCACGCGCTCGCCCGCGAGCTGCGTATCCCGCTGGTGTCCAACCAGCCGCAGTACTCCGCGCTGTGGCGGATCATCGAGGGCGAGGTCGTCCCGACCTGCGAGGAACTCGGCCTGGGCCAGGTGGTGTTCTCGCCGATCGCGCAGGGCGTGCTGACCGGCAAGTACCTGCCCGGGCAGCAGCCCCCGGCGGGCTCGCGCGCCACCGACGACAAGGGCGGCTCCGGCATGATCAGCCGCTGGATGCGCGACGACGTGCTGGAGCGGGTGCAGCTGCTCCAGCCGCTCGCCGCCGAGGCGGGCCTGTCCACCGCACAGCTCGCGGTCGCCTGGGTGCTCCAGAACCCGAACGTGTCCGCGGCGATCATCGGCGCCTCCCGCCCCGAGCAGGTCACGGAGAACGCCAAGGCCGCCGGTGTGACGCTGGAGGCCGAGCTGATGGCGCGGATCGAGGAGGCGCTGGCCCCCGTCGCGACCACCGACCCGAAGCGGGTCCACGACAACGTGCCCGAGCGCCGCTGACCGCGCGGCGACTGCCCGGCCGGGCCCGTGCCGCCGCGCGTGGCGGTACGGGCCCGGCCCGCGCCGGGCGTACGCTGACGAGACCGCCCAGACCTCCTCCGCAGACGTCCGCCGAAGGCACGCCCGCCCGATGACCCGCACGCCGTACGACCCGCCGCCGGCCCCGCCGCACCGGTCGCCGTACTCCCGGCGCGGCCTGGCGTGGGCGGTGGGGCTCGCGGCGGCGTTCGCGGCGCTGGCCGCGGTGGTGCTCACCCGCCACGGCACCCCCTACCCCTTCGACACTGGCCCGGTCGACTGGTCGGTACGGCACCGCCCGCACGCCTGGTCGACGGCCGGCCGCTTCGTGACCGACGCGGGCACGGGCCCCTTCCCCTACCTGGCGGCGGCGGTCGGCGGGTGGCTGGGCGGCAGCCGGGGGCGGGCGGCCGGCGCCCGCGCCGGGGTGCCCACGGCGCTGCTCGCGGTGGTGGCGCTGCTCGCCGAGCAGATCGTGCGCACCGCGCTGATGACGGCCTTCCACCGGGCGCGGCCCCCGGCCGCGGACTGGGCGGTGGCCGTGACGGGGCACTCCTTCCCGTCCGGGCACACCTCGTCGAGCGCGATGGCGGCCGGGCTGCTGGCGTGGGGCGCGCTGCGGGCCCGCCCGGGTGCGGTGGGCCGGACCGTGGCGGCGGTGTGCGTACTGGCCGCGGCCGCGATCGGCTGCTCCCGGGTCTACCTGGCCGTGCACTGGCCCACGGACGTGCTCGGCGGCTGGCTGTACGCGGGCTGCTGGCTGCTGCTGGTGCTGCCGCCGCTGAGCCGGTTCGCCCGCGCTCAGGAACGCGCGGGCGGTGCCGGTGGTAGCGGGGGCGGGGTCAGACCGTGACGCCGTGGGCGCGCAGGAAGTGCAGCGGGTCGATGTCGTCGCCGTAGTCCGGCCCGGTGCGCATCTCGAAGTGCAGGTGCGGGCCCGTCGCGTTGCCGGTCGCGCCCGAACGCGCGATCCGCTGGCCCTCGTTGACGTGCTGCCCGACCCGCACCGAGATCTGCGAGAGGTGGCCGTACTGGCTGTACTCGCCGTCGGCGTGCTTGATGACGACCTGGTAGCCGTACGCCCCGCCCCAGCCGGCGGTGACCACGGTGCCCGCGGCGACGGAGTGCACCGCGGTGCCGGTGCCGACGAGGAAGTCCACGCCGGTGTGCTGGCCGCTGGCCCAACTGCTGCCGCCCACGTGGTAGCCGGTGCCGATGGCGGCGTGCACGGGCACGGTCCAGCTGGACGCCTTCTTGGCCGCGGCCGCGGGGTGGGCCTTCTTCGGCGCGGACTTCGCGGCGGGCTTGGCGGGGGCCGCCTTGGCGGCGGACTTCGCGGCGGGCTTCGCCGGCGCGGCCTTGGCGGACGTGCCGAGCGTGAGGTGCTGGCCGGGTCTGATCAGGTCGGGGTCGTCGCCCACCACCGCGCGGTTGCCCGCGTACAGCGCCGGCCAGCCGCCCTCGACCCGGTGGTCCGCGGCGATGCCCGAGAGCGTGTCGCCGCGCACGACGGTGTAGGGGTCGCCGGCGGCGGGCTTCTTCGCCGGTGCGGCCTCGGAGACGGGCGCGGCTTTCCCGGCCGCGGGCTTCTTGGCTTCGGGCTTCTTGGCCGCGGGCTTCTTGACCTCGGGTTTCGCCGCCGCCTTCGCCGTACCGGCCTTCGCCGGCTCGGCCTTCTTCGGTGCGGCCTTCTTCGTCCCGGTGGTCACGTGCACGGTGTGCGAGGCCGTCGCCGCCTCGCGGGTCAGCCCGGCCCGCAGGGAGCAGACCGGCCACGCGCGCGGCCCCTGGCTGTCGAGCACCTTCTCGGCGACCGCGATCTGCTCGCTCTTGGAGGCGAGGTCGGCGCGCGGGGCGTACGCCGTCCCGCCGTAGGCGCGCCAGGTGCTGGCGGTGAACTGGAGCCCGCCGTAGTACCCGTTGCCCGTGTTGATCTTCCAGTTGCCGGAGGACTCGCACTTGGCGACCTTGTCCCAGACCCCGGTCGTGGCCGCCTGCGCGCTGCCCACGGCGATCAGCGGCAGCGCGAGCCCGGCGCCGCCCGCGGTGACGGTCAGCGACGCCTGCGAGACCCGGCTCGGACGGTAGCGGCGGTGGCGTCCGCGTAAGGCCATGGCACGCGTCCTTTCCCTCCCCTGCCCGGGCCGTCCCGGGCGGGCCGAAGAAGCGGCCCAAAGATAGGCCCGCCCCGGCGCCGCCACAAGAGCACCCGCACCCGCACCAGGTGGGACTAGGCGGCGCATCCGGGGCGTTGTACTCCAAGTGACCTCCGTGCTGCGCGCCACCCCGTTCTCCGTCCTGGACCGGTCCCGGACCCGTCAGGGCGAGGACCCGCCGTCGGCGCTGCGCGAGACCGTCGGCTTCGCCCGCCGGATCGAGGCGCTGGGGTACCACCGGTTCTGGGTCTCGGAGCACCACAGCGTGCCCGGGGTGGCCGGGTCGGCGCCCACGGTGCTCGCGGCGGCCGTGGCCTCGGCCACCTCGCGGATCAGGGTCGGCACCGGCGGGGTGATGCTGCCCAACCACCGGCCGCTGGTGGTGGCCGAGCAGTTCGGGGTGCTGGAGTCGCTCTTCCCCGGGCGGATCGACATGGGCCTGGGCCGCTCGGTCGGTTTCACCGGCGGGGTGCGCAAGGCGCTGGGCCACGGCAAGGAGGCCGCCGACGGCTTCGGCGACCAGATCGCCGAGCTGCTCGGCTGGTTCGACGGCTCGCAGCGCGCCTACCCGCAAGTGCACGCCTGGCCCGCCGAGGGGCTGCGCCCGGCGCCCTTCCTCCTCGCCACCGGCAGCGGCGCCGATCTGGCCGCCGCCCACGGCCTGCCCCTGGTGATCGGCGGGATACGGGGCGAGGACGCGATGCTGCGGGCCGTGGACCGCTACCGCGCCGCCTTCCGCCCCTCGCCGTGGGCCGCCGCGCCCTATGTGGTGCTCTCCGGCACCGTGGCCGTCGCCGCCACCGGCGAGGCCGCCCGCCGCCTGCTGGTCCCCGAGGCGTGGGCCACCGCCTACTCGCGTACGCACGGCGTCTTCCCCGCGCTCGCGCCCCACGCCCAGGTCGCCGCCGCCGCGATGTCCGACGCCGAGCGCGAGCGCTTCGAGGCGGCGATGTCCGGGCAGGTCAGCGGCAGCCCGGACGAGGTCGGGGCGCGGCTGGAGTCCCTGCTGACCCGCAGCGCGGCCGACGAGTTCCTGGTGACCACCAGCACCTACGACCGCGCCGAACTCCTGGAGTCCTACCGCCTGCTGGCCGAGCTGCTGCGCTGACCGCCGCACCCGACGGGCGGTCAGCTCACCCCGCCCGGGGGCGAGGTGACGGCACGTCCGGTCGGCCGCGGGCACTCCCCCGACGGAGCAGCGGCCTCACCGGGATGGACGGTGCCACCGCGCCAGTGGCGTTCATCATTCCTACGGTGATCGCATGACTGCCATCCGTCCCGTTCGCCCCTCCGGTCGCCGCCGCACCGCCGCACCCGCCGCCCTGCCGGCCGCCGTGCTGGCCGCCGCCTGCTGCCTGACCGCGCTGACCGCAGGACCGGCCGCAGCCGCCGGCGGCTCGGCCGGCACCTCCTCCCAGGCGTCGGTGGACCGTACGCTGCTGGCCGAGCCCGGGGTGCACGCCATGCCCCGCGCCGGCGCGCCCGACCTGCCGTCCGGGCTGTCCGCGCTGTCCTGGACGGTCTCCGACGCCCGCACCGGCCAGGTGCTGGCTGCGAAGGACGCGCACCGCAAGCTCCCGCCCGCCTCCACCCTCAAGACCCTCTTCGCCGACACGGTGCTGCCCCGCTTCCCCGGCGACCTCAAGCACAAGGTCAAGGACTCCGACCTGGCCGGGCTCGGCGAGGGCAGCAGCCTGGTCGGGGTGCAGCCCGGCCAGACGTACACCGTCGCCGACCTGTGGCGGGGCGTCTTCCTCGCCTCCGGCAACGACGCCGTGCACGTCCTGGCGAACATGAACGGCTCCGTGGCGAAGACCGTCACCGACATGCAGGCCAAGGCGCGGATGCTGGGCGCCCTGGACACCCACGTCGTCACCCCGGACGGGTACGACGAGCCGGGGCAGGTCTCCTCGGCGTACGACCTGGCGGTGTTCGCCCGGGCCGGGCTCGACAACCCGGACTTCGCGCGGTACGCCTCGACGAAGGACTCGCAGTTCCCCGGCGGCTACGACGCGCACGGCTCGTACGTCTCGTCCTTCGGCATCGAGAACACCAACCGGCTGCTGACCGGCGAGAAGGGCGTCAGCGCGTACCCGGGCCTGGTCGGTGTGAAGAACGGCTACACCACGAACGCGGGCAACACGCTGGTCGCCGCCGCCCGCAAGAACGGCCGTACGATCATCGTCTCGGTGATGAACCCGCAGTCCGGTGAGACCAACGCCGTCTACACCGAGGCGGCCAAGCTGCTCGACTGGGGCTTCGCGGCGGCGGGCCACACCACCTCGGTGGGCACGCTCAACGCCGCGGCGCCCGCGCGGTCCGCCGACGCCGAGCAGGCCGGGAGGACCGGGAAGGCCGCCGGCGCCGGGGGGAGCGCCAAGGCGGCCGGTTCGGCGCCGCAGGAGGCGCACGCCGCCCCCGTCGCCGCGCACTCCGCGGTGGCCTCGCCGACGGCCTGGGCGGTCGGCGGCGCGCTGGTGCTGCTCGCCGGCGCCTCGGTGGTGGTCCTGCGGCGGCGCGGCACTGCGAAGAACCGGTGAAGCTCCTGGCAGAGGGGTACTCTCTGTGACGGGGCGGTCGGGCCGGGCGGTGGGCGCGAGCCGGCGGCCGCCCGTGCGCTGACACGCGCCGCCGGAGGGGGAGCCGCAACCAGATGAGCCGTCGTTCGACCGGGTCGGTGGCCACATGGGCCGAGACCCAGCGCCAGCAGCAGCGGCAGGCGGAGGCCCAGCACCGGGCCCGCGAGCAGCAGCGGCGCGAGGCCGAACGGCGGCAGCGGGCCGCCGAACGCGCCCAGGCCCGCGCGCAGCGCGAGCAGCAGGCGGCGTACCGGCAGCGCCGCGAGGAGGACGCGCGCCGGCGCACCGACGAACTGGACCGCCGCCGCGCCGAGTTGGCGGGCCTGCTGCGGGCGGGCTGCGCGGCGCCGCTCTTCTCGCCCGAATCGCTGGTGCTCTCCGAGGAGTTGGAGCCCTTCGCGCCCGGCCCGCTCGCGGTGCCGGTGGCGCTGCCGCGGCTGGAACAGTACGCCCCGGCGCACCGCTCGGCCTGGAGCCTGGGCCGCCAGGACCGGCAGGTCCGCGAGCGCTACGAGCACGACCTGGCGGTCGCGCGGGCCGCGGAGGCGCAGCGGCAGCGCCAACTCGCCGACTACCAGGAGCGCTACCGCACCTGGGCGCAGCAGCGGCTGGCCGAGGTGCGGCGGCACAACGCGGGGGTGCGCGACGCGCTGGACCGGCTGCGCGCCGCCGAGCCGGAGGCGGTCGAGGAGTATCTGACCGGTGCGCTGTACGCGTCGCGGGCGTGGCCGGAGGGTCTGCCGCGGCAGGTGTCGGCGAGCTTCGAGGCGGCCGAGCGGCAACTGGTGCTGAACTGGGAGCTGCCCGCGTTCTCGGTGCTGCCGCAGGCTGCCGCGGTGCGCTACCTGCCGAGCGTGGACCGCGACAAGGAGGTGGCCGCCCCGGTCACTGAGCGGCGGGCGGCCTACCGGGATCTGCTGGCGCAGTGCCTGCTGCTGGTGCTGCGCGAGCTGTTCGGCGCGGACCGGTTCGGCCTGCTGGACTCGGTGGTGCTCAACGGCTTCGTGGACGGCACCGATCCGGCCACGGGGCACCGCAGCGCGGTGTTCCTGGCCACCGCGGCGGTCTCCCGGGCGGACTTCGCCGCGGTGAACCTCGCACAGGTCGACGCGGTGGACTGCCTGGTGGACGGGCTGGGCGGCGAGTTGTCGGCGCGCCCGGACCGGCGGGCGGCGGTGGCGCCGCTGCGGCAGCCGGGCGAGGCGGGCCGCCATGTGGTCACGCACGGCGGCGGCGAGGAGCCGGACCTGCTGACGATGGACCCGCTGGAGTTCGAGGAGCTGGTCGCCGAGTTGTTCCGGGCGATGGGCATGCGCGCGCTCACCACGGTGCGCTCCGGTGACGGCGGGGTCGACGTGGACGCGCTCGACCCGGACCCGATCCGCGGCGGCAAGATCGTGGTGCAGGTCAAGCGCTACCGCAACACCGTCTCGCCCAGCGCCGTCCGCGACCTGTACGGCACGGTGCAGTCCGAGGGCGCCAACAAGGGTGTCTTGATCACCACTTCGGGCTTCGGGCCGACCTCGCACACCTTCGCCAACGGCAAGCCGCTGACGCTGGTGTC
Source organism: Streptomyces sp. CA2R106 (assembly GCF_037034245.1). Taxonomy (NCBI): domain Bacteria; kingdom Bacillati; phylum Actinomycetota; class Actinomycetes; order Kitasatosporales; family Streptomycetaceae; genus Streptomyces; species Streptomyces sp. CA2R106. Next base: position 270,791 of record NZ_JBAGKC010000006.1, on the reverse strand, counting down.
GGGCCCGGAACTGGTGGACCTGCTCCACCAGCACGGGCTGGGCGGGCAGTTGGGCCGGACCCCGGCCGTGGCCGCCGGCGGCCAGGCGCCGACGGCCGGACAGGACCTGGGTGTCGACGACGAGCCGGACGCGAGCGTGCTGGGCATGTGGTGGGCCGGGGACGTGGCGCTGGACGTGTGCGCGCTGGTGTGCGCGGGCGGCCGGGTGCTCGGCGACGACCACTTCGTCTTCTACAACAACCCGCGCACCCCGGACGGCAGTGTGCGGATGATGCCGCCGCTCGGCGGTGACAAGGCGGCGGTCTGGGTGAGCTTCGACCGGCTGCCGGCCGCCGCGGACCGGGTGGTGCTGGTCGCGGCGATCGACCCCGCGGTGAACCCGGACGCCGACCTGGCGGGCTTCACCGACGCCCGGATACGCCTGACCGACCCGCAGGGCAGCGAGGCGGACCGGCTGGCCGTCTCCGACGGCCGCCCCGGCGAGACCGCGCTCGTGCTCGGCTCCTTCCGCCGCCGCTCCGGCGACGACTGGGCCTTCGTGCCCGGCGGCAAGGGCTACCAGGGGCCCGGCGGCCTGGTCGAGCTGGTGCAGGAGCACGGCATCGAGGTGGAGTAGGGCGGCGGCGGTCCGCCGTGTGCTACAGTCACCGTAGGGACTTGTAGGTCGCGTCTTTTTGACAGCGCCTCGTCCCCTCCCCCGCTCGGTTCTCGTCCGAGTGCGGTGCCTTCCCCCGCAGTGCGCGTCCCGCCGCTCCCCACGTCCGACGTCGTGGTGCGTGCGCCGAGCCGCACAGCGCGTCTTTCCGTACGGCGCGCTTTCCCGTACGGCGCGGCAGCGGCGGTCTTCTCCCGCCCGCGCCCTGCCGTCCTCCGCGGTACCCGGAGCGTGAGTCCTCCGCCCGGACCGCCCCCCTCCCATGCGACCCGGCGGCGCCCGACGCCGCCGACCCGAACTTTCCGTCCGCGAAAGGACGACTTCCATGACCGACACGATCACCTACCCCACGACAGACATCACGACCGAACGCCCGCCCGCCCGGCGGGAGGTGCCGCAGCGGGTGACCGGCGTGCTCGACACCGAGCGCGGCGGCCAGGCCCGGCTGCGCGGCCCCGGCCTGCTCCCCTCGCCCGACGACCCGGCGGTGCCGCAGGCGCTGGTGCGCCGGGCCGGGCTGCGCAGGGGCGACCTGGTCGAGGGCAGCACCGGCAAGCCGGGCGCCCTCGCCGACGTCCACCTGGTCAACGGGCTGCCGCCCGCCCCGGCGCGCCCCCGCTTCGCCGACCTCACCCCGCTGCACCCCAAGGAGGCGCTGCGGCTGGAGAGTTCGGCACTGAGGGGCTCGCCGGCCGCCGCGAACCGGGTCATCGACCTGATGGCGCCGGTCGGCAAGGGCCAGCGCGGGCTGATCGTCGCGCCGCCCAAGGCCGGCAAGACCGTGCTGCTCCAGGGCATCGCGGCCGCGGTCGCCACCAACCACCCCGAGGCGCACCTGATGGTGCTGCTCGTCGACGAACGGCCCGAGGAGGTCACCGAGATGCGGGCGAGCGTCCGCGGCGAGGTCATCTCCTCGACCTTCGACCAGCCCGCCCGGCAGCACATCCAGGTCGCCGAACTCGCCGTCGAGCGCGCCAAACGGCTGGTCGAGCAGGGCCGCGACGTCGTCCTGCTGCTCGACTCCCTCACCCGGCTGTGCCGCGCCCACAACAACAGCGGTGCCGGCAGCGGCCGTACGCTCTCCGGCGGGGTGGACGCCGCAGCGCTGCTCGGGCCGAAGAAGCTGTTCGGTGCGGCCCGGCTCGCCGAGGAGGGCGGCTCCCTCACGATCCTGGCGACCGCGCTGGTCGACACCGGCTCGCGCGCCGACGACTTCTACTACGAAGAGCTCAAGAGCACCGGCAACATGGAGCTGCACCTCGACCGGTTCCTCGCCGAGCGGCGGGTCTTCCCCGCGATCGACATCGCGACCTCCGGCACCCGCCGCGAGGAACTGCTGCTGCCCGCCGAGGAGTTGGCCGTCCGCCACCACCTGCGCCGGGCCCTGGTCTCCCGCGACCCGCACGCCGCCACCGAAGTGCTCCTCACGCGCCTGCGCGAGACCCCGACGAACGCGGACTTCCTGCGCACCGCCCGCGCCACCCTCCCCGGCGCGGCATAGCCCCGCGCGAGTACCCGCCCGCGCCGCGGCGGCCCCGCCACACCGGCGGGGCCGCCGCGTCCGTCAGATGGTGACGCCGTGGCCGCTCATGTACGCCACCGGGTCGATGTCCGAGCCGTAGCTCGGCGTGGTGCGCACCTCGAAGTGCAGGTGCGGGCCGGTGACGTTGCCGGTCGCGCCCGACACGCCGATCTGCGTGCCCTCGGTGACGGTCTGGCCGGCGGAGACCAGCACCTTCGACAGGTGGCCGTACAGCGTGTACTTGCCGTCGGCGTGGCGGACGATCACGTCGTTGCCGTACGCGCCGTCCCAGCCGGCCGAGACCACGGTGCCCGCGGCGACGACGTGCACGGGGGTGCCGGAGCCGACGAGGAAGTCGACGCCGGTGTGGGAACCGCTGGACCACAGCGAGCCGGACGCCTTGTAGCCGGTGCCGATGGCGGCGTCGCCGACGGGCTTCATGTAGCCGGTGGCTGCGGACTTCGCGGCGGTGGTGGTCGCGGTGGCGGCGGTGGCGCTCTTGACCGGGGTGGCAGCGCCGGCGTGGGTCGCGGCCACCAGCGGCAGCACCAGCGCGGCGCCGCCGGCGCCCGCGGCCACGTAGAGGCGGGTGAGACGGGGCAGGCGGCGGCCGCCCAGGGTGCTGGACCTGCGGTGCCGGTTGTGTGCGGGCATGGGGGATGTCCTCTCCTACGCCTGCGAGGTGAGCTGTCGGGTTCGGGCAGGAGATGCCCGGCCGCGGCTGCGGCTTCACCCCGAGCCGCCCGGGTGCGGCCGCCGCTGGCGCGGCGGCCGGTCCGGGCGGCGGACTACCGTGGGTCCCCCGCTCCTGCCGTGTCGGTGCTCGGGTGGTCCGCGCGTCGGGCGGTGGCAGGACTCGGCGGTCCGCCCGGCGGATGGGAAGCGGGGGTGCCCCGCACCGACGGAACCTAGGGGACCGGCCCGGCCCGGGCAAACAGCGCGGGGCGCCGGAGCGCAGGCCGCCGTCACGGTCGGCGACCGCGCCCCCGAATGTCCGTGATGCGAGCGTTGCGCCGAGTGCGCCGACCGCCACCGTCCATCACGAACAGCCCGCCGCCGCGACGTTCCGTGCGGCTTCGGACCGCGCACCGTACATGTCCGGCGACCACCCGGTGATCCCGCTCACAGAAGTCCCAATTGCCCGAATTAGCATGGTATTTCAGGTCATGCTGTGACCTGCGGCACGCAGGTTCCCCGGGTCGCGCGAGGCCGCTTCAGAAGGTGCCCGCGGGACCGGTGAGGCGGTGGTCGAGCATGCGGGCGAGGCGGTAGGCGACCGGGCGGAAGCCGATCGCCGGCAGGTGTCCGGCCGCGTGCGGGGACGCGGACGGCCACTGCGCGGACATGTACCGGTGCCCGGCGTCGTACGCCCAGGCCAGCGCGGTCGCCAGCAGGACCCGGCTGATCCCCTCGCCGCGGAACGCGGGCTCGACGTACATCTCGACGAGTTCGACGCAGGACGCGGGCACCACCGGGTCGGGCCGCGCGGGGACCAGCACCACCATGCCGATCTCCTCGCCCCGCCGGGACGCGATCCACGCGCCGCACCGGGTGTCCGCCAACGCGGCCGCGTAGTGCACGCGCAGCGCCGCCAGCGCGGCCTCCGGCTGCGGCTGGAAGGTCGCGGTGCCGCGCTGCCGCCGGGCGGACTCCGCGGCCATCCGGCCGATCTGCGGCAGGTCGCCCGGCCCGGCCCGGCGGATGGCCAGCCCCTCGACCCCGCGCGGCTGCCGCCCGCGGGCCTTGACCGCCATCAGCCCGCAGACCCGCTCCCGGCCGAACCCGAGGTCGGACCAGGGCGCGGTGCCGACCTCGCCGGCCGGCACGTCCACGTAGTGCGCCAGCCGCTGGTCGGCGACGAGCCGTTCGGCGACCCGGACGTACAGCGCGCGCAGCACCTCGCTCTCCCGCCCGGCGGGCAGCGCGTGGCCGCCGTAGGGCACGAGCGCGGCGCGCGGGTGGCCGCGCAGGGCGGCCGGGTCGTCGGGGGCGAGGTCGACCGGTACGGCCGCCAGGTGCCCGATCAGGCCGCCGTCGCCGTCGAGCGCGCGGACCGCCTCGATGCCGGGCGTGCGGTGCAGCCCGTCGAGCAGTTCCCCGCCGCGCACCGGGCCGTCGGCGAGCCAGGACCGCTGCGAGGGAGGGCGCCGGGCCCGGGCGAACCAGCGGTCGTACCGCTGGACGGCGAGGGGTATGTGCTCGGTGGTCAGCGGCGCGATGGCGACAGTCATGGTGCTCGTGGACGCTAGCGGTGGGCGCCGTCCCAGGGCAAGGCGGGCCCGGCCGGGGGCGGGGACAGGTCGGGACGGGTGCCGCCAAGCGCCCGAAAGTCGGTGCCGCGCAAGGGCGTTCAGGCCGGCCTCACCCTGTCCACGCCGGGTGGTTGGGGTCGTCCGCGCGCACCAGGACGTCCGCGGCCTCCTCCGGCAGCGCCTCCCGCGCATACCGCTCGTACGCGGGCAGCGTCCACCGTACCGGCGCGGGGGTGCGCCGGGCCAGCGCCGCCGGGGACAGCCGCAGATGGACGGTGAGGTCGAACGGCAGGCCCTGCCCGAGCAGCAGCGGGCCGTCCAGCAGCAGCACGCCGCCGGGCGGGAGTTCCACGTATCCGGCCCGGGTGGAGCGGTCGGTGCGCGGGTCGCGCAGCGAGGGCAGGGCGCGGCCGGTGCCGCCGGGGCCGAGCGGGTCGAGCACCTCGCGGCGCAGCGCCCCGGTGTCCAGCCAGAGCTGGTAGTAGGCGTCGACGTCCTCGTGGCCGTACTCCAGGCGGAGCGAGGCCGGGCGCCAGAAGGTGTCGGCGCCGACTCGCAGCACCGGCCGGCCGAGGGCGGGCAGCGCGGCGGCGACGGCGTCGGCGAGGTCCGCGGGGCGGGCGGCCGGCGCGCCGTCGACGGCCACCCGCCACCAGGGGCCGGGCGGGCGGCCGGCGGCGATCCGTTCGGCGAGGGCGTCGGCGAGCTTGGGCCAGGTGATGGGGGTCGGCTGCACCCGGCCATCCTGCCGGACCCGGCCCAGGTGTCGCCCCGGCGGCCCGCCCTCACCCGTTCGGGCGAGAAGGCCGTACGGCGCTGGAACCGGGAGCCGCCTCCCGCCGCGCTCCACCTCACCCGGGCGGCGGAAAGCGACGACATATCACCCGTTTGCCAGCGCGCACGATCTATTACCTTTTGTGAGCCTGGAAGGACTCACGGTGACCGTCCCCATCACCTCAGGAGAAGAGCCCCATGATCCTGTCCATCTCCGGCGTCGTCCTGCTCGGCGTCATCTGCTTCCTGTTCTTCCGCAAGGACGGCCTGAAGGTGTCCCACGGAGTGGTCTGCGCCCTCTTCGGGTTCTACCTCGCGGGCACCGCGATCGCCCCCAGCATCACCGCGGGCGGGGCGAGCCTGGCCGGCCTCATCGGCGGGCTCAAGATCTAGCCGTCCGGATCTCCAGGGCGTCCGGCGGCCACTCCTGCCCCTCCCCCGGGCCCGGCGGCGGTCGATCCGCCGCCGGGCCCGGCGCGGTTCCCGATCCCGCCGCCCCCGGCCCCGCGCGCGCCCGTGTCCCCCACGCGCCGTCCCCCACCCGAACCACCCATGGAGCACCCGTGGTCAGGCGTCCCCTTCCCAGCATCCTCACCAGCCGGCCGGCGCTCGCCCGCGGCCGCGACCTGGCGCGCACCGCGGCCGACGGCGCCGGTGACGTGCTGCACCCTGTCATCACCATCGCCCGGGGCATGCGCCGGCAGGCGTCGTGGGCCGGCGAGTGGTGGGGCCGCACCCCGAAGGACCGGCGGGGGCCGGCGCTGCTGCTGGCCGCGGCGGCCGTCGTGATCGTGGCGATGATGCCGTACGGGCCGATCCTCGGGGTCGCCGCGCTCGTGGCGTCCGCGGCGTGGCTGGGCCGGGAGCGCGGCGCACCGGCGGCGGCCGGGCCGACCGAGGCCGAGGGGGTGCGGCTCCAGTCGCTCTACGAGGCGCTGGTGCCCTACCTGTCCGACCCGGGCGACCCCGCGCCGCTCTATGCCCACGACGGCAGCTGGGAGCGGGCCTTCAGCTCGTACGAGTTCCAGGACGGCCGGCTGGCGCGGCTGCACCTGCGCTACCCGGCGTACTTCACCGACGGCGAGGACGACTCCCGCACCCGGGTCGAGCAGCTGCTGCACGCCAAGGCCGGCCGCGGCCGGGAGTACCGCTTCGACTGGAACGAGGAGGAGAACCACCTCACCCTCACCGCCCTCCCGCCGCTGCCGACGGACATCGCCGCGCAGCGGTTCGTCACGTCACCGGGCGAGACCGTGCTCGGCTTCACCGACGAGGGCGCGGTGCAGCGCACGGTGCCGGTGTCGGTCCCGTCCGCCGACGAGGGCGCCGACGGCGGCGACGGTACGGTCACCCGCGACGCCCCCGCCGTCCTGTGGCGGACCGGTGCCCGCTCCACCGAGCCGCACCTGCTGGCACTCGGCCAGCCCGGCACCGGCACGACGAGCCTGCTGCGGTCGATCGCGCTCCAGGCGCTGGTCCACGGCGACGTGGTCGTCATCGACGGCGGCGGCACCGGGGAGTACGCCGCGCTGGCCGGCCGCCCCGGTGTGCTCGCCGTCGAGGACGGGCTGCTCGGCGCCGCGGCCACCCTGGAGTGGGCCGTCCACGAGACCGAGCGGCGGCTGATCGCGGTGAACCGGGCCCGGCAGGCGGGCCGCCCCGTCGCCGAGGACGTACGGCGGCCGCTGTGGATCGTCGTCGACCGGCCGACCTCCCTCACCCAACTCGCCCTCGCCGAGGGGCGGCCCGACCCGCAGGCCCTGCTCGACGTCCCCCTGCGGCACGGGCGCGCCGCCAATGTCGCGGTCGCCGTCGCCGACCAGCTCGACGCCACCGAAGCGCTCGCGCCGGTCGTCATCTCGCAGACCCGCGCCCGGGTCGTCCTCGGCCGCCTCGCCCCCGAACACGTCCAGGCCGTCCTCGGCGCGCCCCAACGCACCACCCCCGCGGCCGACGTACCCCCCGGCCGCGGTTACGCCCGTCTCGGCACCGGCCCCGTCCTCCGGCTCCAGGTCCCCGCGGCCCCCGACCCCTACGACGAGGAAGCGCCCGCCGCCCACCGCTCCGCCGTCCTCACCCTCCTCCCCTCCGACCCCGCCCCCGCTCCCTCCTCTCCCCCCGCCCCACCCGACGACGCCCCTCCCCCGCTCGAAACCGTCACCCTCCACAAAGGTGCGGTGATCCGCACGGTGGCCGACCTCGAGCTCGGCTGAACCCGACCCCCCGGGGTGGGGGGTCCTGTGTTCTTCGGGACCTTGCGGTCCGCGGTAGCTGGTCGCGCAGTTCCCCGCGCCCCTGGGTCTGCTCGGGTTCTCCTGCGGTGCCCACCCTCCGGGGTGGGGGGTGCTGGCGTCCCGGGACCTTCGGCCTGTGGGGGGCTTGTCGCGCAGTTCCCCGCGCCCCTGGGTGCGCTCGGGTGCTCCGCAAGTGGTGGTGGCTGTGGGTGCCCAGCCTCTGCCCACTCACGCACTCCACAGTTCGCGGAACAGCCGCACCTACCCAGGGGCGCGAGGAACTGCGCGACGAGCCACCGCGGACCGCAAGGTCCCGAAGAGGCACGGAACCCACCACCCCGGAGGGTGGGCACCGCAGGGAAACCCGAGCGCATCCAGGGGCGCGGGGAACGGCGCGACAAGCCACCCACCGGCGGGTGGTCCCGCAACCCGCGGAACCCACCGCCCCGGGGGGCGGGTCAGGCCACGAAAAGCCCAGAGGGCTCCGACCCCTCCGGGGCAGCGCCGGAGCGGACGAGTTCGGCGGCCTGGGCGAGGCGGGCGGCGGCCTCGTCGGCGGCGGGGCCGCTGACGGTGAAGGGAATGCGGATGTAGGACTCGAAGGCGCCGTCGATGCCGAAGCGGGGCCCGGCGGGGACGCGGACGCCGAGCCGTTCCCCGGTGACGGCGAGGCGGGAGCCGGAGACGTCGCCGGTGCGGACCCACATGGTCATGCCGCCGCGGGGCACGCTGAAGTCCCACCCGGGAGTGTGGGCGCGCAGGGCCGCGACGAGGTCGTCGCGGCACTCGCGGGCCCGGTCCCGCCGGGAGGCGAGCGCCTGTTCCCAGCCGTCGCCGCGCAGCAGCCAGGCGACGGCGAGCTGGTCGACCACGGGGGACGCGAGGTCGAGGTAGGCGCGGGCGGAGACGAGGCGGCGCACCACGTCGGGGGTGGAGCGCACCCAGCCGATGCGCAGCCCGGCCCAGACGCTCTTGCTGGCGGAGCCGACGGTCATCACGGTGCCGCCGCGGTCGAAGGCGGCGAGCGGCCGCACCCCGGACTCCTTGCCGTCCAGGACGAGTTCGGCCATGGTCTCGTCGGCGACCACCGTGGCGCCGGCGACGCGGGCGGCCTCGACCAGTTCGCGGCGCTCGTCGTCGCCGACGAGGGTGCCGGTCGGGTTGTGGAAGTCGGGCATGACGTAGACCATGCGGGGCGCGGCGTCGCGCATGACGCGGCGCCAGGTGTCCATGTCCCAGCCGCCGAGGCGTTCGCGCAGCGCGACGGGCACCAGGCGGGAGCCGGTCTCGCGGAAGAGCTCCAGCACGTTGGCGTAGCTGGGCGACTCCGCGGCGACCCGCTCGCCGTAGCCGACGGAGTGGCGGGCGACCGCGCCGACCGCGCCCATCGCGCCGGTGGTGACCATGATCTGCTCGGGCATGGTGGGCACCCCGCGGGCGGTGTAGCGGTCGGCGATGGCCTCGCGCAGCACCGGCAGCCCGGCGGGGAAGTCGCCGTGGGTGGCGGCGTAGGCGGGCAGTTCCGCGAGGGCGCCCTGCATGGCACGGGTCAGCCACGGTTCGGGGGCGGACAGGGCGGCGGTGCCGAGGTCGATCACGGAGCCGGCGGCGTCGGGCGGCAGGGGCTCCAGGCTGCGGGAGGGCAGGATGTGGCCCTCGGGGATCGCGGTCCAGCTGCCGGCGCCGCGCCGGGAGTGCGCGAAGCCCTCGGCGCGCAGCGCCTCGTAGGCGGCGGCGACGGTGGTGCGGCTGACTCCGAGGGCGAGGGCCAGTTCGCGTTCGGCGGGCAGCCGGGCGGCCACCTGGAGCCGTCCTTCCAGCACCAGCAGCCGTACGCCGTCGGCGAGGCCGCGGTAGGCGGGCAGCTTCCGGGCGCCGGGGGCGGTCGCGGCGGCCCGGTCGGTCGCCGGCCGGGGCGTCAGGAGCCGGGCCAGATGCGCCGCGCTCACCGTAGCGGTCCACTGAGGCATGAAACTCAGTCCACCTTTCCCTGATTGGCCATGGCAGGAAACCGTCCGCAGGCCACACAGTGTCATGCGCGCTCGTCCACACGCCAGGGGGGTCCCTATGAGCCGTCCACTCGCCCACCGCCTCGTCGTCCTGTACGCCGGCCTCGTGCTGTACGGCGCGAGCGACGCCCTGCTGGTCCGCGCCTCGCTCGGTCTGGACCCGTGGGACGTCTTCCACCAGGGGCTCTCCCGGCTGACCGGGCTGAGCATCGGCGCCGTCTCCATTGTCGTCGGCGCCGCCGTTCTGCTCCTGTGGTGGCCGATCCGACAGCGGCCGGGGCTCGGCACCGTCTCCAACGTGGTGCTCGTCGGGCTCTCGCTGGACGCCACCCTCGACCTGGTGCCCTACCACGCGGCACTCGCGGTGCGGGTACCGCTGATGGTGTGCGCCGTGGTGCTCAACGGCGTCGCCACCGGCCTGTACATATCCGCCCGCTTCGGCCCCGGCCCGCGCGACGGCCTGATGACCGGGCTGCACCGCAGGACCGGCCGCTCGCTGCGGCTGATCCGCACCGGCATCGAGCTGACCGTGCTGGTGGCGGGCTTCGCCCTCGGCGGCGGCGTGGGCGTGGGCACGGTGCTGTACGCGGTGTCGATCGGCCCGCTCGCCCAGTTCTTCCTGCGCCTGTTCGACGGCTCCGCGGCCGCTACGACCGGCTCTGCGGTGATTCGCCGGGAAGCGCCGGAACACCGAGTGGTGGACACGATTTAGCCCTGAGGGGTGCGGGCGGGTAGTGTACGCGGTTGGCCCAGCGACCTGACCGCCGTCGACGGCAAAAGATACGACGACAGTGGGTGACATATCCCGCCAAGTGTGACAAATGGGATGTCGCTGGGTAGAAACAGGGGCGACACGACGGGCGACGCATATCCCGAAACGGGAATCTTCACCGCCGACCGGACGTTGACCGGATGACGACGACAGCGACACCTGTCCTGTGGGCGACCAAAAGCCCGGGAGGCACGATTCATGAGTGAGCGAGCTCTCCGCGGCACGCGACTCGGGGCCACCAGCTACGAGACCGACCGCGGCATCGATCTGGCCCCGCGCCAGACCGTTGAGTACGCATGCCGGAACGGACATCGATTCGAGATGCCGTTCTCGGTTGAGGCCGAGATTCCGCCGGAGTGGGAGTGCCGCGCCTGCGGCCAGACCGCGCTCTTGGTGGACGGAGAAGGTCCCGAGGAGAAGACCACCAAGCCGGCGCGCACGCACTGGGACATGCTGATGGAGCGGCGCACGCTCGAAGAGCTGGAGGAAGTGCTCGCCGAGCGGCTGGCCGTCCTCCGTTCCGGTGCGATGAACATCGCGGTGCATCCGCGCGACAACCGCAAGACCGCCTGACCGGACCCGGGTCCGCGGCGCCGCGGACCCGCCCGGGCCCGCACCCGCGGCGGCCCGCGATCCCTTCCGCCCGGCCGGAGCCCACCGCTCCGCGCCGGGCGCAGCTATGCCCCGGCGCGGGCCCGGCGGCGGCGCACCCGCGCCACCCCTGCGGCCACCGCTCCCCCGGCCACGACCGCGGCCAGGACCGACCACGCGACCGTGTGCCACCGCGCCACCGGCGACGCCGGGGAGGCGTCCACGGCGATGACGGCCCGGTCGTTGCCCGGGGTGCGGTCGAAGGGGCCGTAGGTGCTGATGGTGCCCTGCGCGCCGGGCACCACCCGGTCGATGCGCACCCGGAAGCCGATGACGGTCGTCCGGCCCTGCGCCGGCTCCGGCCCGAAGCGGTCGGTGCCGATGTCGCAGACGAACGCGCCCCCGGACTTCGCGGGCCGGTCGCACGCCCAGGTGCCGCCGTCCTCCTCGATGGTGTACGGGATGGACGTCACCGTGGTGCCCTCCGGCGGCACCACCTTGAAGCCGCCCATCGTCTCGCTGCCCAGCGGACGCCCCGGGCCGTTGTTCCGCACCCCCAGCCGCACCGTGACCGTCTGGCCGACCCGGCCGCGTACGGTCGCGGTCACCGGCTGGTAGTCGGCCTGCACGGTGGTGGTGACACGGACGGTGCCGGTGGCGGCGGTGAAGCCGCGGTCCGCGGTCCTGGCCAGCGCCAGCGGGGCCTGCGTGCCGCGCACGGTGAACCCGGCCGGGCGGGTGCGGTCGGACGACCAGCTGTAGGTGAGGGTGCCCGACATCCGGCCCGCGGCGGCCGTGTAGCGGATCGGGGCGCTGGTACGGAAGGCGGTGTGCGGGCCTGCCGCGGTGGCGAAGCCGCACCAGGCCGAGGTGAAGGACGGGTCGAAGAAGCAGTTGCCCGGGCGCGAGGTGAGCTTCAGCCCGGGATCGGCGGAGACGGTCAGTGCGACGCCCTGCCGGGCGGCGAAGCGGCTGTGGTTGGCGAAAGCGAGGCTCACCGGGCGGGAGCTGCCCGGCGCCACGTCCTGCGCCGTCAGGTCCTTCCCGGGGACGTCGAGGGAGAGGCCGCCCACCGTCATCCGGGTGGACCCGGTCACCTCGGCCGCGTTGTCCGCGACGGCGGTGTACGTCACCGTCCCGCCGTCACCGGGTGCGACGCCGTCCACGCCGTTCAGCGTGAAGGGCGCCTCGGACTCGCCGTCGCCGTTCTGCACGTCGCCGTAGGAGCAGGTGAACACCGCGCCGGACCGGGTGCAGTTCCCGCCGCCGCCCGCGCTCACCCGGGCGACGCCGGCGAGCCCCGAGGCGTCCACGACGACCCTGACATCGCGGGCCGGGCCCGCGTCGCTCGCCCGCACGGAGACGGGGATGACGAAGCCGCTGTTCGTGCCGCCGGCGCCCTCGTCCGCCGCGTACATCACGAACGTCTTCGGCGCCTCGGCCCGCAGCACCACCCGGCCCGCCCCTGTCGCGGCCGCGGGCGGAGCGGTCGCGAACGGCACCGCCGCCACCAGGAGACCGCCCAGGGCCACGGGCAGGGCGCGGGCGGCGGTGCGTACCCGCCGCAACAGCATGATCATGCGGGCACTATGCCAACTCCCGCCCCCGCACACCATTTCCGCCTCTGGCGGCGCTCCCGTGCCCGCTCAGTCCCGGTTGACGACCTCGCCCTGGACGACCTTGTCCCCGCCGCCCACGGGACCCCCGCCGGGGCCGCCGCGCCCGCCCCCGAAGCCACCCGGACCGCCCGGGCCACCGAAACCGCCGAAGCCGCCAGGTCCGCCGAGTCCGCCGCCTGGCATCGGCACCGCGCGGGAGAGCAGCGCCCGGTCCACCCGGCGGCCGATGAAGGCCCGGGTCGGCGGGAAGAGCAGCACCAGCGCCACGGCGTCGGAGACGAAGCCGGGAATGATCAGCAGCAGCCCGCCCAGCATGGCGAGGCCGGTGCGGCCGCCGCCCTGCGGCGGGCCGGGGGCGACCCCCTGCTGCTGGGCACTGACGGACGCCGCCAGATTCCGCCAGGCGCTGCGCCCGGCCCGCTTGACCGCCGCGGCGCCCAGCACCAGCCCGGCCAGGATGCACAGGAACACGACGAAACCGCTGGTCGCCCCGGCCACCAGGATCAGCAGCCAGATCTCCAGCACCGCCCAGGCCGCGATCGCGAGGGGCACGATGGGGCGGGCCCGGGAGCGCCGCCGGCGCTGCGGCCTGACCGGTGGCGGTGTCGTCGTCGTCATATCTCAAGTGTGCCAAAGACCGGGTAAAGCCCGGCTCAGGGTTGCCCCTTCACCTGGCTCCCGCCGGTTCCCACCCGGCGCCGGCTACGGCAGCGGGCGGCGCCCGGTGATCTTGCCGGCGCGGGCGCCCACACCCCAGGCGGTGACCCGCCACAGCGCCTCGGCCACGATGTTGCGGCTCATCTTGCTGTCGCCGCGCTCGCGCTCCACGAAGGTGATCGGCACCTCGACCACGTGGAAGCCCGCCTTCACCGCGCGCCAGGCCAGGTCGACCTGGAAGCAGTACCCGGCCGAGGCGATGTCGCCCAGGCCCAGGCTCTCCAGGGTCTGCCGCCGGAAGGCCCGGTAGCCGCCGGTGACGTCGCGCAGCGGCACGTCGAGCATCAGCCGCGAGTACGTGCTGCCGCCGCGGGAGAGGTACTCGCGGTGCTTGGGCCAGTTGACCACCCGGCCGCCGGGAATCCAGCGCGAGCCGAGCACCAGGTCGGCGCTCTTCAACGCGGTGAGCAGCCGCGGCAGTTCCTCCGGCTGGTGCGACCCGTCGGCGTCCATCTCCACCAGCACGCCGTAGTCGTGGTCGATCCCCCACTGGAACCCGGCGAGGTAGGCCGCGCCCAGGCCCTCCTTGCCCTTGCGGTGCATCACGTGCACCCGCGGGTCGTCGGCGGCCATCTCGTCGGCCAGCTTCCCGGTCCCGTCGGGGCTGTTGTCGTCCGCGATCAGGATGTCCGCGTCGGGCACCGAGGCCCGGACCCGCTTGACGATCGGCCCGACGTTCTCCGCCTCGTTGTAGGTGGGGATGATGACCAGGACCTTGCCGAGGGAGTCGAAGCTCCGCTGCCCGTCCTCGTTCACTGCTGCGACTGCCCTTTCGCCATGCGCGTGCGCTCCAGCCTGCCGATCGCGACGGCGGCCGCGCAGGACAGGAGACCCACCATAGCGAGTGCCCACTCAGGTGCCGCACCGACTCGGTCCGCGACCGTCTTCTCGTCGCGCAGCGGAATGTCGGCGCTGATGACCTGCTGGGTGAACTCCTTGCTGCGTTTCTCGATCGTCCCGTCCGGCTCGACCACCGCGCTGATCCCGCTGGTCGCCGCGGTGACCACGGCCCGGCCGTGCTCGACCGCGCGCAGCTTGGACATCGCGAGCTGCTGGTCGGGCTGGCCGGTGCGGCCATACGTTGCGTTGTTGGTCTGTACGACGATGGCTTGGGCGCCGGCGTTCACTGTGTCGCGAACAATTCCGTCGTAGGCCACCTCGAAGCAGATCACGTCGCCGAGGTTCGCCGGGCCGATCCGGAGCACTCCGGTGCTCTTACCTGGGTAGAAGTCCTTCGGGATCTCGTTCAGCATCGGAATGACCTTGGTCAACTCTTTACGGAACGGGACGTACTCGCCGAAGGGCACCGGGTGCTGCTTCGTGTAGTGGTCGCCGGGGCCGGTGAGCGGGTCCCACACGATGCCCTCGTTCTGCACGTGGTCCTTGTCCGGGCCGTCCACCAGCGCCCCGACCAGCACCGGCACGCCCACCGCCTGGACCGCCTCGCTGATCTTCGCGTACGCCTGCGGGTAGGTGAAGGGGTCCAGGTCGGAGGAGTTCTCCGGCCACAGCACGATGTCGGGCTTGGCCACCTTGCCCGCCTTGATGTCCGCGGCGAGCTTGAGGGTGGCCTGCACGTGGTTGTCGAGGATCTTCATCGGGCGGCCGAGGAAGTGCATGCCCGGCTGCTGCACGTTGCCCTGCACGATGGCGACCTTCACATGGCCGACGGCGTCGGTGTGGATCGGCACCAGCAGTCCGGCCAGCAGCACCGCCGCGGACAGCACCAGCGCGCCGGCGGCGGGCAGCAGGCCGCGTACGGCCGCCGCGGGGGCCCACGGGCGCCCGGCCCGGCCGCGCCAGGCCCGGTGGGCGGCCAGGGCCGCGGCGGCCAGCACGGTGCCGCTGAGGGCCACCGCGAAGCTCACCAGCGGGGCGCCGCCGAGCGCGGCGAGCGGCGTGAACGGCGAGCCGGTGTTGGCGAACGCCAGCCGCCCCCACGGGAACCCGCCGAACGGCAGCCGGTCCCGGACGAGTTCCTGCGCCACCCACAGGCACGACGCCCACAGCGGCCACCACGGCAGCCGCCGCGCCACCACCATCAGCGCGGCCATCAGCACCAGGTACAGCGCCTCGATCGCCGACAGGCCCACCACGGCCAGCCAGATCACCGACCGCAGCCACACCAGCAGCCACAGGAAGAACGGGAACGCGAAGGCGAAGCCCAGCCACGCGCCCTGCCGGACCGTGCGGCCCTCGAGCACCAGCGCGAGGCCGGCCACCGCCACCACGGACAGCGGCCACACCCCGTAGGGCGGGAACGCCGCGGCCATCATCAGGCCGAACGCCGCGGCGACCGCGCTCCTGGGGGCGGCGGCCCTGGCCGTGGCCTTCCACCGCGCCCGCCGGGTCGCCGGTACGACCGGCACGACCGGGACGACGTTCACTTCGGCGGCGGGCGCGGCCCCATCGGGCGCGACCCCGTCGGGCGCCGCGGGGGCGTTCGGCGGACGCAGGCGCACAGGCGTGGCCTTCCTGCAGGTGGGGACATCTGACGAAGGTGACGGTACCCCGTGTTCCTGGGGGGTTGATGGGTGCGGGTCCGCCCGGGCTGCCCCTGCACGCCGGTTCCCGGACCTTGCGGCCGGTGGGTGGCTGGTCGCGCAGTTCCCCGCGCCCCTGAGTATGTGCGGCTGCTCCGCAGCGCACACCACACCGCACCCGACGACGGCGAGGAACCCCGACAGGGGCGCGGGGAACGGCGCGACAAGCCACAACCCACCCGCAGCCAGACATGTTCCGCAAGGGGCAGTACTCAGGGGCGCGGGGAACGGCGCGACAAGCCACCCGGCGGGCGCAAGGTCCCGTGACGAGGGGGCGGGGCACCCCGGGGGGTCGGGGCACCCAACGGGAGCGGGCCCGGACACCCTTCGGGCCGACCTGGGAACCGCTGGCTGCGGCTCGGCACCGAGGCCGTTGTCTACTGGGTGTCCGGGCCCTTCCCGGGTCACACCTGCCGATCGGGCGGCACTCCCCCCGCGTTCCGCGCCGCGGACGCTGGACCTGGCTGCCAGTGGCGGCGCGCGGTGGGCGCGGCGCCCCATGACCCAGCGGTGTTCGACGCAACCGCGGAGAGCCCCCGGTCCGACGTCCTGTGGTGGACCTGGCCGAACCTACCCGCCGCCGACCAGCCACTGTCAACACCGCTGTGACCTGCGGATCTTCGACAAATCAGCAGGTCAGTGGCGAGGTGTCCGGGCGGTTGCGACACGCCGCGGGGCGGGCACCGCGCACCGTTCGGGCGCATGCCGGAAAGCGCAGGTCACCCGTTCGGCGGGTGGTGGACCGTACGGCCGGCGACGACGGTGCGCAGGGCAGTGGGCAGCGGGGTGCCCGGGGTGAGGTCGGGCAGGCCGGGGGTGCCGGAGCGGGGGTCGGTGGACCAGTTGGCGACGCGTTCGTCGGGGGTCTGCACGACCAGGTCGCCGACCTGCCAGACCGCGTAGTCGGCCGGGGCGCCGGGGGTGAGGACGCCGGCGTCGTCGCGGCCGGCGGCCCGCCAGCCGCCGCGGGTGTGGGCGTTGAAGGCCGCGCGGGCGGAGACGCGGTGCCCGGGGGTGCGGTGGAAGGCGGCCGCGCGGACGGCGCCCCACGGGTCGAGCGGGGTGACGGGGCTGTCGGAGCCGAGGACCAGCGGCACCCCGGCGCGGGTCATCGCGGCGTACGGGTTGAGGGTGCGGGCGCGCTCGCGGCCGAGCCGGGCGGCGTACATGCCGTCGTCGCCGCCCCAGGTCGCGTCGAACGCGGGCTGCACGGAGGCGATCAGGCCGAACTCGGCGAACGCGGCGATCGTCTCGGCGGTCATCAGCTCCGCGTGCTCCACGCGGTGCCGCAGGGCCCGTACGCGGCCCGTGCCGGCCGTGGCGGCGGCCGCGCGCACCCCGTCGACCACGGCGGCCAGCGCGGCGTCCCCGATGGCGTGGAAGCCCGCCTGGACCCCTGCCTGGGTGCACACGGTCAGGTGGCGGGCGATGGTGTCGGCGTCGAGGTAGGTGACGCCGAGGTGGTCGGCGTCGGCGTAGGGGGCGTGCAGGGCGGCGGTGTGGGAGCCGAGGGAGCCGTCCACGAAGAGGTCGCCGCCGGCGCCGAGCGCGCCGAGGTCGCGCAGCCGGTCCAGGTCGGCGGGGCCGGTCACGGGTTCGGCCCAGTAGCCGTGCACGCGGGGGCCGGGTTCGGCCGCGGCGAGGGCCAGCAGGCCGGTCAGGTCGTCCTGCGAGGAGATGTCGGGGCCGGCGCACTCGTGGAGGCTGCCGATGCCGCGGGCGGCCGCGTGGCGCAGCGCGGCGCGCTGGGCGGCGGCGCGCTGGGCGGGGGTCACGGCGGCGTAGGCGGCCGCGCGGGCGGCGTGGTGGGCGTCGCGGGTGACCGGGCCGGTCTCATGGTGTCCGGGCAGGTCGGCGGCGCCGGGCACGAGCGCGAGCAGGGCGCTGGTGACGGCGGCGGAGTGGACGTCGGTGCGGGCGAGGTAGAGCGGGCGGCCGTGCACGGCCCGGTCCAGTTCGGCGCGGGTGGGCGGGCGGCCCTCGGGCCAGCGGCTGTCGTCCCAGCCGTGGCCGAGCAGCACCCGGTCGCCGGGGTGGGCGTCGGCGTAGGCGGCGGTGCGGGCCAGGGCGTCGGCGAGGGTGCGGGCCGGACCGAGGTCCAGGCCGGTCAGGGCGAGGCCGGTGGCGGTGGTGTGCACGTGGGCGTCGACGAAGGCGGGGGTGACCAGCGCGCCGTCGAGGTGCACGACCTCGTCCACGCCGTCGGCGAAGGAGTCGGCGGCGCCTTCGGAGCCGACCCAGGCGACCGTGTCGCCGTCGACCACCATCGCGGTCGCGAAGGGGTCGGCGGGGCTGTAGACGAAGCCGCCGCGCAGCAGCACGGTGCCGGCTGCGGGGCGGTCGCTGGGGTGCTGGTCGGGGGTTTTGGTCGCCGCTGCGGCGGGGCGCTGGTGCATACCGCCAGTCTGCCCGGGCCGGTGGCGCGGTCAGATCCGGGGGGGCCTGGATTCGTAGGCGGTGGACAGCACCACGGTGGTGCGGGTGGAGACGCCGGCCAGGGAGCGTATCCGCGACAGCAGGTGCTCCAGCTCGATGGGGGCGGAGACGCGCACCTTGAGGATGTAGTTCTCGTCGCCGGCCACGCTGTGGCACGCCTCGATCTCGGGTACCTCGGCGAGCCGGTCGGCGATGTCGTCGGGTGCGCTGGGGTCGAACGGCTTGACGGAGATGAAGGCGGTCAGCGACAGGCCGACCGCTTCGGGGTCGATGACGGCCGCGTAGCCGCGGATGACGCCGCGCTGCTCCAGCCGGCGGACGCGCTGGTGCACGGCCGAGGTGGACAGGCCGGTGGCCTTGCCCAGGTCGGTGTAGCTCATCCGCCCGTCGGCGACGAGCAGTTCCACGATGTGCCGGTCCAGCTCCTCCACAGCCGTTGACCTTACCGGCACCGCGGGGTCCGTGGGCACGTCTCGGCCGGGCCCGGGGTGGCCGGTCACGGGCCGAGCAGGCGGCGCAGGTGGGCGTTGCCGAAAGTGCCGTCGGGGTCGAGCTCCGCGACGAGCGCCTGGAAGTCGGCCATCCGGGGGTACAGGCCCCGTACGGTCGCGGGGTCGGTGGTGGCGAGCTTGCCCCAGTGCGGGCGGGCGCCGTAGGGGGCGAGGGCGGCCTCCATGCGGCCCAGGACGGGGGTGACGGCGGCGGGGTCCTGGCGCCAGGTGAAGTGCAGGCCGACGGTGTCGTGCCCGTAGGCGGGGCTCAGCCAGAGGCGGTCGGCCGCGATGGTGCGGACCTCGCAGGTCATCAGGACCGGGGCGAGGGTCTCGCGCAGGTCGGCGAGCGCGGCGATGGCGGCGGTGCCGTGGACGCGGGGCACCAGGTACTCGGACTGGAGTTCCGCGCCGCTGCTGGGGGTGAACTGGGGGCGGAAGTGCGGCAGCCGCTCGTACCAGGGGCCGGGGGTGCCGTCCTGCGGGGTGCAGTGCACCGGGTCGACGCCGGGCACGGGGTGCAGCGGGCCCGGGGCGGGCTCGGTCCACGGCAGCTCGGGTTCGGGGGTGCCGTCGAGGCGCTTGAGCCAGACCTGGGTGAAGCGCGGGGCGCGCCAGTCGGTGAAGAGGCTGACGCTGTAGGCGGCGCCGGTGAGGGTGTCGAAGTGGGCGAGCGCGTCGGCGAGGGCGAGGCCGGTGCGGGCGGTCTGGCGTACGTCGAAGGCGGGCACCGTCTCCAGCGTCAGGTGGGTGGTGATGCCGAGGGCG
This sequence comes from Streptomyces sp. CA2R106, assembly GCF_037034245.1. Classification (NCBI taxonomy): domain Bacteria; kingdom Bacillati; phylum Actinomycetota; class Actinomycetes; order Kitasatosporales; family Streptomycetaceae; genus Streptomyces; species Streptomyces sp. CA2R106. The sequence goes on along the minus strand of NZ_JBAGKC010000006.1, from coordinate 251,408 downwards.
CCGAGGGAGACCACGGCGCCGTCGAAGCGGTCGCCGTCCTGCGCGCGGCTGAGGCGGAGGGTGTCGCCGCCGGCGGTCAGCAGGTCCAGCGCGGTCACGGAGGTGGCCAGGGAGCCGTTGGTGTCGCCCGAGCCGTGGGTGCCGGTGGCGACCGAGCCGCCCACCGAGATGTGCGGCAGGGACGCCATGTTGGGCAGGGCCAGGCCGTGGGCGTGCAGGTACGCGGCGAGTTCGGCGTAGCGCACGCCGGCGGCGACGCGGACGGTGCCGGCGGCGCTGTCGATGTCCATCTCGGCCGGGAGCGCGGCCAGTTCGACGAGGTCGCCGTCGGTGTCGGCGATCGCGTTGAAGGAGTGGCCGCTGCCGAGCGCCTTGACGCGGCGGCTGCCGGCGACGATCGCGCGCAGTTCGTCGAGCGTGGTGGGCCGGTGCACGCGCTGTGCGCCGAACGTCAGGTTGCCCGCCCAGTTGGTCCGCATGCCGTGCCACTCCCGCCCGCCGGCCCGCTGCCGACACAACCGTGCTGGTCCCCGCCTTTTGGTCACCCTATAAGGCGGCCGGGCGGGTGGCTTTCGGGGGCACCGGGGGGCGTAGGGGCGCATCGCGGGGGCGCATCATCCGGCCATTCCAGGAGTGTGACGAAGGCCACACCGCGACGGTGCGGAGGGCTCCGCATGGCGCGATTACCCGCGTAGCACGGCGGGAAGTGCTCGCTATGGCCGCGAGCGTGAAGCCGGGCCGGCCCAACGGAGGGCATCACCCAAGGGGGAAACCCATATGCGTCACCCTGTGCGCCACAGCCGCAGTGCCCGGACGTCGTCCACCGCCGCGGAGGGTCACGAACGCGACCTCGCGCTCGCTCCCGCGCCGGCCGGCGATGACCACGCCGCCGGCGGCGACGACGACTTCGACCCGGCGGACGGCTTCGACGACGGCGCGGAGCCCTACGACGAGGACGGCGACGACCTCGCCGACGTCGTACGCCTCGCCTGCCCCGACTGCGGCCGGCCGATCGCCGTCGCCGGCGACGACACCCTGCTGCCGCCCCACGCGGTGTGCCCCAACCCCTGGCAGCCCTTCGGGCTCACGGTCTGCGCCGGCTCCGGCCGCGCGGTGGCCGAGGCCGGAGCCCTCGAGCCGCTCGTGCTGGCGCCCGCCCACGAGCCCCTGGCCCCGGCCCGCCCCCTCGACTGGCGCACCCAGCCCTTCTCGCACGTCGGCGGCCCCGGCTCCCGCCCCGTCCGCGTCCCCGCCCAGCGCGCCGCCCACCCGCCGCTGGCCGCCTGAGCAGCCGGGCGTCGCGGCCGGAAGGGGGCGCGTGGGCGCCCCGACGGCGAGGAGCCGCACACGCCCGCGGCCGGTACCTAGCCGCGGGTCTCCGGGCCCACCAGGTGGCGTGCGATCACCATCCGCTGGATCTGGTTGGTGCCCTCGACGATCTGGAGCACCTTCGCCTCGCGCATGTACCGCTCGACCGGGAAGTCCGCGGTGTAGCCGTACCCCCCGAGCAACTGCACCGCGTCCGTGGTGACCTGCATCGCGGTGTCCGTGCAGAACAGCTTCGCCATCGCCGCACGCGCGCTGAACTCCCGCCCGGCGTCGCGCAGCCGGGCCGCGGTGAGGTAGAGCGCCCGGCCCGCCTCGACCCGGGTGGCCATGTCCGCGAGCATGAACCGCAGCCCCTGGAAGTCCGCGATCGGGCGGCCGAACTGGCGGCGCTGGGCCATGTGGTCCGCCGCCGCGTCGAGCGCGGCCTGCGCCACGCCGATCGCACACGCGGCGATCCCCAGCCGCCCGGCGTCGAGCGCGGCGAGCGCGATCGCGAAGCCCTGCCCCTCCTCACCGATCCGCCGCTCGTCGGCCACCTCGACCCCGTCGAAGTGCAGCTGCGCGGTCGGCGAGCCCTTCATCCCCATCTTGTGCTCGGGCGCCCCCGCGCTCAACCCGGCCGCGTCACCCGGTACGAGGAACGCGGAGATGCCGTGCGCGCCCTCGCCGCCGCTGCGGGCCAGCACGGTGTAGAAGTCGGCGACGCCGCCGTGGGTGATCCACGCCTTGGTGCCGTCGATCGTCCAGGAGTCGCCGTGCCGTACGGCCCGGGTGCGCAGGCTCGCCGCGTCGGAGCCCGAGGTCGGCTCGGACAGGCAGTAGGCGCCCAGCAGTTCGCCGCCGAGCATCGCGGGAAGGTGGTCGGTGCGCTGCTGCTTGCTGCCGAACGCGGCCACCGCGTGGCAGGCCAGGGTGTGCACGCTGACCCCGAGCCCCACGGTCAGACGCGCGGCCGCCAGCTCCTCCAGCACCTGGAGGTAGACCTCGTACGGCTGGCCGCCCCCGCCGAACTCCTCGGGGTAGGGCAGGCCGAGCAGCCCGGAGCGGCCGATCAGCGCCATGGTCTCCCGCGGGAAGTGCCCGGCCTCCTCCTCCGCCGCGGCGGAGGGCGCGATCTCGCGGCGGGCCAGGTCCCGGGTCAGGTCGAGCAGAAGGCGGGCCTCGTCGGTGGGCAGCTGCCGGTCGACCGGCTGCGGGCCTTGCTGGGGCATGGCGGCACATCCTCCCTGTGGGGTGGCGGCGGCCCCGCGCGAGGGTGAGGTGGAGCCGTCCGGTGAGAACTACCCCGTTCCCGTCGCGATCTCCCACGCCGGGTCTCGGCAACGGGTGATCAACGGGTCCGGCGCATGGAGTATGCCGTATGGGGGCGAAGACGTCACCGGCGAATTACCGCCACGGCTCCTCCCGCCGCAGGGGTGCACCCACCGGGTGCCGCCGGGCGACACCGGCCGACACGGGGCGCCACCGGCCGCCACCGGCCGCCTGCGGGGGCCGCAACCGCGGGGGCGACCCGCCGCGTCCCCTGGTTCGGCGCCCGGGCGGTCCGGGCCGCGCGGGCGAACCCGTCGGACACCCGCGAACGGAGCGGAAGGCCACGTACGCTGCTGCGCATGGAGAGCTTGGAGGCGTCCGATCCCCGGTCGGTGGGCGGTTATCCGCTCTTCGCCCGGCTGGGCGCGGGCGGCATGGGGCAGGTCTACCTCGCCCGCACGGTCGCGGGGCGGCCGCTGGCGCTGAAGACGGTCCGCGCGGAGTTCGGGCTCGACCCGTCCTTCGGCGAGCGGTTCGCCCGCGAGATCAGGAACGCGGACCGGGTGCGCTCGCCGTGGACGGCCGCCGTGGTCGACTACTCCCCCGAGGGGGCGAGCCCGAAGTGGCTGGCGACGGAGTACGTGGCCGCGCCGTCGCTCGCGGACTGGGTACGGGCGCACGGCCCGCTGCCCGCGCGGAGCGTGGTGGCGCTCGGCGCGCAGTTGTGCGAGGCGCTGCACGCGGTGCACCGCGCGGGCCTCGCGCACCGCGACGTGAAGCCGTCGAACGTGCTGCTGGCGCGGGCCCGGCCGCTGCTGATCGACTTCGGGATCGCCCGGGCCGCCGACGACACCCGGCACACCAGCACCGGTGCGATGATCGGCTCGCCCGGGTACATGGCGCCGGAGCAGGCCACGTCCGGCGGCTCGGCCGAGCCGGGCGACCTGTTCGCGCTGGGCGCGGTACTGGTCTACGCGGCGACCGCCCGCGGCCCCTTCCACCACCCCGGCGAGACCGTCTCCACCGCCGCCCTGCTCTACCGCGTGGTGCACGAGGACCCGGACCTGACCGGGGTGCCCGCCGAACTGCTGCCGGCGGTGTCCGCACTGCTGGCCAAAGACCCGGCGGAGCGGCCGGCGGCGCCGGCGGCGGCCGAACTGCTGGGCGGCGCCGGGCAGATGTCCGCGCCGCCGCCGTGGGGCGGCCTGCTGCCGCCGGGGCTGGCAGGCGAACTGGACGCGCGCGAGGCGGAGATGCGGGCCGCGCTGGCCGCGGCTCCCCCGGCAAATCCCCCAGCTGATCCCCCGGCCGATTCACCGGCCGCTCCGCACACCGATCCGCTGGCCGCCCCGAAGGCCGCCGAGCCCGGCGCGCCCCCGGTGGCCGCCACCACGCCGTACGGGCCGGAGTCCGCGACCTTCCGCCACCCCGCCTACCAGGGCCAGGGCCTTCCGACGGGCCCTCAGCCGCCCGTACCGGGGCCGCAGGCACCGCCGCGCGGGTATGCGCCACCGAGCGGTCCGCACGGCCCCTCGGGGCCTGCCGCGGCCCCCGGCCGCGGGCGCCGCGGCGGCACGGTGGCGGTGGCGGCCGCGGTCGCCGTGGTCCTGGTCGTGGCCGGCTCCGTCGCGGCCTACCGCTGGCGGCAGCACTCCGGCGGGAGCGACGACGCCGCCGGCGGGACCCCCGCCGCCACGACCCCTGGCACCACCGCCCCCACAGGCACCGCGTCCGGCACCGGCGACGGCTCCGGAAGCTCGGGCGACGATCTGCCCGCCGCCTGGATCGGCACCTGGTACGGCGTGGGCCCGGGCGTGCCCTCGCTCACCGGGAAGGCCAAGGTCACCATCACCTTCACCGGCGGCGCGCGCGGCAGTGTCGTCGGCAAGGAGGTCACCCATGTGACCGACCTGTTCGGCGGCGCCGACATCGGCTGCGTCGACACGCTCGGCTACACCGGGCAGGACGGCTCGACGCTGGAGTTCCAGACGGTGTCCAGCACCCCGTCCGACCCGTCCAGCGGCACCGTGTGCTCCGGGGTGCGCGTGTACACCCTCACCCTCGGCGGCGACGGCCGGACGCTGGCGCTGACGAACTACACCGACCTGTCGGTGGGCGCCCCCAGCACGTTCAGCAAGCAGAGCTGACCGGCACCGAGCAGAGCTGACCGGCGCGGGCGGTCAGCTCGCGTCGGCGAGCAGCAGGGTGCCCATCTGCTCGGGCGGCGCGGGACGGCCGTAGTACCAGCCCTGACCGGTGTCGCAGCCCAGGTCGCGCAGGTAGCCGGCCTGGGCGCTGGTCTCCACGCCCTCGACGGTGACGGACAGGCCCAGACCGTGCGCGAGGGAGACGATCCCCTCGACGATCTTCAGGTCGACCGGGTCGGCCGGGTGGTGGCTCATCCCCCGGGTGAAGGCGCGGTCGAGCTTGAGCACGCTGACCGGCAGCCAGCGCAGCGAGGAGAGGTTGGAGTAGCCGGTGCCGAAGTCGTCCAGGGCGATCTCGACACCGAGGTCCGCGATCCGGCGCAGCGGCTTGAGCGCGTCCTGGTCGGCGCCGATCAGCGCGCTCTCGGTGACCTCCAGGCACAGCGCGTCCGGCGGCAGGCCGCTGTCGTCCAGCACCCGGGTGACCTCGGCGACCAGGTCGGGGTGGTGGAGCTGGATCGGCGAGAGGTTGACGTTGACCCGCGGGGGGCGGGCGCCGTGGTGGTTGCGCTGCCACACCTCGGCCTGCCGGACCGCCTGTTCCAGCACCCAGCGGCCGAGCGGCACGATCTGCCCGGTGTTCTCGGCGAGCGGGATGAAGCGGTCCGGGCCGATCACGCCGTGCACCGGGTGGCCCCAGCGGACCAGGGCCTCGGCGCCGTGCACCACGCCGTCGCTGAGCCCGATGAGCGGCTGGTACTCCACGAAGAACTCGCCGCGCTCCAGCGCGCCGGGCAGCCGGTTGGTGAGGCTGTGCCGGGTGATGGCGCGGGCGTCGGCGTCGGGGTCGGCGACCTCGTAGCGGTTGCCGCCCAGTTCCTTGGCCCGGTACATGGTGATGTCGGCGCTGCGCAGCACGTCGGCGGCGGCGTGCTCGGCGGTCGGGGTCAGGACGATGCCGATGCTGCCGTGCACCGGCAGTTCACGGCCGTCGACGAGGACGGGTGTGGCGAACGCCTCCAGGATGCGGCCGGCCAGGTCGGTGACGGCGTCGAGGCTGGGCGGGTCGGTGTACAGGGCGACGAACTCGTCGCCGCCGATCCGGGCCACGAGCTGGTCGGGCGAGGTCAGGCAGTTCCGCAGCCGGTCGGCGACGGCGACCAGCAGCTGGTCGCCGACGGCGTGGCCGAGGCTGTCGTTGACCGCCTTGAAACCGTCGAGGTCCAGGTAGCACAGGCCGATCCGGCGCCCGGCGCCCGCCTCGCCGCCGTCGGGCGCGTCCTGGTCGGCGAGCGCCTGGTCGAGCCGTTCGAAGAACAGGGCGCGGTTGGGCAGGCCGGTCAGCGCGTCGTGGGTGGCCTCGTGGCGCAGCCGTTGCAGCAGTTGGCGGCGCTCGGTGATGTCCTCCAGCAGGGCCAGTTGGTACTGGGGGGCGCCGGCGCTGTCGCGGAGCACGGAGACCTGGAGGTTGCCCCACAGCACGGAGCCGTCGGCGCGCGGATACGCCTTCTCGGTGTGGTAGCCGTCGCGCTCGCCGCGGAGCATCTCGCCGTTGAGGGCGCTGATCACCGCGGGGTTGTCCGGGTGGGTCCACTCCGGGACGGTGCGCTGCATGACGTGCCGTTCACCGCCGAACATACGGCTGAGCGCGTCGTTGATCTCCAGGACGCGGCCGTCGAGGTCGGCGATGCCGATGCCGATGGCGGCGCCTTCGAAGACCGCGCGGAAGCGGGCCTCGCTGGCGGCCAGCGCGCGTTCGGCGTCGGCCTGGGCGGCCAGTGCGGCGCGGGAGATCGACTCCTGCTCGTGCAGGGTGCGTTCGCGCAGCGCCTGGGAGAAGCCGACGGCCACGGCGTGCTGGAGGCGGGAGCAGCGGGCGCGGGTCTCGTCGGCGGACAGGCCGCCGGGCGGGCAGTACAGCACCAGGTAGGCGTCGATGACGCCGAGGATGCTGGGCAGCGCCTCGGGGTCGGTGCAGTGCGCGTCGACCAGGGCGGCGCCGACCGGGACCGCGGTGCGCGGGTCGAACCGGTCGGCGCTGAGCGCGTCCCGCAGCACGCGGGCCAACGGCCGCAGGTACGCCTCCAGTTCGGCCCGGGTCATGGAGGTGGCCGTCAGCGGGTAGACCGCGCGGGCCCAGATGGCGGCGAAGCGGCGCAGGCTGTCGTCGGCCGCGGCCCGGGCGCACAGCTCGGGGTCGGCGTGCGCCAGCACCTCGGGTTCGGCCCGGCCCGGTGCGCCGGCGGCGGCCGGGGGTTCGGGGGCGTGGTCGGGGGCCGTTCCGGGAGCGGCGACCGCCGGCCCGTCCGCGGGGGCGGCCGGCCGGGTGCCGGCTCGGCGCGCCGCGTCGCCGGCCGCCTTGGTGCTCACGCCTTCAACCCCACACCGGCGAGCCCGAGCAGCACCACCGGGTCGTCGTCGGCGGCGGGCGGGGTGTCGGGCCGCCAGTGGGGCAGGTGCACGATGCCCGGTTCCACGATCTCGAACCCGGCGAAGAGCGGGCGCAGTTCGTCGGCGGTGCGGTGCACCAGGGGGCTCGCGGTGCGCTGGTAGACCGTCGCGACGTCGCGCTGCGCGTCGGACTGGCCGGTCGACTCCGCGGGGGTGGCGTGGGTGATGGCCATGATGCTGCCGGGGGCGAGGGCGTCCCGCAGGGTGGCGATGATCTCGCCGGGGCGGTCGTCGTCGGACAGGAAGTGCACCACCGCGATGAGCATGAGCGCGACCGGCCGGTCCAGGTCCAGCAGGCGGCGGACCTGGGGCGACTCCAGGATGGAGCGCGGATCGCGCAGGTCGGCCGCCGCGATGTCGGCGTCGGGGTTCCCGGCGAGCACCGCGCGGCTGTGGGTGACGGCCACCGGGTCGTTGTCGACGTAGACGACGCGGGCGCCGGGGTGGGTCTCCTGGGCGACCTCGTGCACGTTTCCGAAGGTGGGTATGCCCGAGCCGATGTCGAGGAACTGGGTGATGCCGCGCTCCAGCGCGTAGTTGACGGCGCGGCGCATCACCGCGCGGTTGGCCTGGCCGATCTTGGGCATGCCCGGCAGCGCCTTCAGCGCGGTCCGCGCCGCTTCCCGGTCGACCTCGAAGTTGTGCGAGCCGCCCAGGAAGTAGTCGTAGATCCGGGACACGCTCGGAACGGTGATGTCGATGTTCTGCGGGGCCCAGGACGGTCGGTCGGTCACGGTCGGTGCTCCAGGTCGTGGGAGTGCGGACGCGGCAGGCGGGCAGAGGCCGGATCGGGCAGACTCCCGGATGCTCGACCGAGATTACTGATCACTTGTTCGGAGTGAAGCACATCGCCGGAAACGCGAGGTCCGTTTTGCTCGGCTGGCACCGGCATGTACCGATGCGGATACGCGCACCTGCGGAGACGCGCACCCAGCAGGAAGGGCCCGTGGCGCCTGAGCGCCCCGGGCCCGACCTTATCGCGCGGACGGTGATCGGATGAGTGCTTCTAAAGATGAACCGCTCGTCGGTGTACGGTCCCTAACGGCTCAGCAGGAGCCCTCGTCCTTCCAGACGCCCCACTCGCCGGTGGTGCCGGGCTGCTCGTTGGTGGTCCACCACTGGGCGAGCCACTTGTGGCCGCCGTACGACACCTCGTCGCCGCCGGTGTAGACCGCGGAGGCGCTCCAGGCCGCCACGTCGGCGCAGCTGCCGCCGGCCGGCGGGGTGGTGGTGGTCGGGGTGTCGGTGGGTGTACCGGTGGGCGGGGTCGCGCCGGCGAACTTTACGGAGTACTTGGCGAAGTCCCAGGAGTTCTGGGCGACCGAGCTGCACGAGCCGGAGGTGCTGCCGTTGTTGTCCGGCGGGCTGCACTGGCGGTCGCGGTTGAGCGACCAGAAGGTGAAGCGGCCCATGCCGTGGCTGGTGGCGTAGTCCAGCACGGTCTGGAAGTCCGCCTGGGTGAAGTACTCGCCGGTGTCGCTGCGGCCGTTCATGCCGGAGAAGCCCTCGTGGGCGTAGGCGGTCGCGGCGCTCCAGCCGAAGGTGCTCTGGAGCAGGCTGTTGAACGCGGTCAGGGCCGCGGTCTGGGAGGCGGCGCCGTTGTCGAAGCCGCCGTCGAAGGGCATGATCGAGAAGTTGTTCGGGGTGAAGCCGATCGACTTGGCCTCGTCGAGCATCTGGGTGCCGAACCAGCCGGTGCCGGCCGAGGTGCCCGGGGTGGTGACCGAGAGGTAGATGCCGGGGTTGTTCTGCTGGAGGATCTTCGCGGCGCCCAGTTCGTTGGCGACGGCCGCGGTGTTCTCGTACTCCGGCTCCTCCAGGTCGAAGTCGATCGCCTTGAGCTGGTACTTGTCGACGACCTGCTGGTAGGCGGCCGCGGTCGAGGCCGCGTCGGAGCACGCCTGGCCGAGCTTGGTGCCGCCGTAGCCGCCGATCGACACCGAGACGTCGCCGCCCTTGGCGCGGATCGCGGAGACGGTGGCCGCGACCGAGGTGTCGGAGGACACCGGGTTGGTGCCGCCCCAGGTGGGGCTGCACCCGCCGCCGCTGGGGGCGAGGATGAAGGCGAGCTGGAAGGCCTTCAGGCCGCTGGCGTCCATGATCGCGGTGGCGTCCGGCGGGTTGTTGTCCAGCGGCATCAGGTAGGGCGCGGCGGCGTACCAGCTGCTGCTGAGCGCGCTGGCCGTGGGGGCCGCGCTGGCCTCGCCGGTGCCGAGGGCAGCCGCGGTGCCCAGCCCGGCGGCGGCCAGCAGCGCGGCGGCCACTCCGGTGCCGAGGGCTTTGAGACGGTTCACGTCGGACCTCCTGTGGGGGGAACGTCCCAGCAGGTTCCTGCGGTGATCCGAACACGTCAATAGGTTGGTCCAGACCTTTGGGTCAACCCACAAATTGGTCTCTACCAGTGCGGGCGGCCCGCCCCGCCCGCACGCCAACCGGCCCCCGCCCGGCGCGGGATGCGCCGGACGGGGGCCGGTACGGAAGCGAGCGGGTGCGGGCAGGTACGGCCCCCGCGCTCAGACCACGCCCACGGACTCCAGCGCGCGCCGCTGCCCCGGGCTCGGCTTCACCGGGAAGTACAGGTAGGCCACACCGCCGGAGCCGGAGCCCACCGAGCCGCTGGCGGTGATCCGCTTCGTGCGCAGCCACACCGTCTCGAACTGCGCCCGCCGGTAGACGTTGCGCACCGCGTCGTCGTCCGCGCTGGCCGGGTCGTTGGCCACCACGTCGCCCTCGGCGGTGAAGCCGACGATGCACATCAGGTGGCCGGAGGTGCTGTAGTTCGCCCCGTCCAACTCGCTGGCCAGGAACGACTGGGAGGTGATGACCGGGATGCCGGCCTTCACCAGGCGCTCGATGTCGTTCAGCGAGTGCAGCTGGGTGACGACGCCCTGGAGGTCCTGGTAGGTGGCCGCGTAGGCGGCGTTGAACGGCCAGTTGCCGCAGCCCTCGTACTGGTAGTCGTACGTGTAGCGGGCGCCCTGGTCGACCTGCGGGTCGGCGTAGGAGGGGTCCACCCAGGCCAGGTCGGCGGCGCTCGGGCCGCGGCCCCAGTACTCGATGACCATGGTGGAGGAGGTGGGGCTGCACCACGCCTCGCCGCCGTTGTCGTACTGCGGGTACTGGCCCTTGTGGATGTCCTGCGAGTAGCGCGGCACCGGCAGTTCCACGGCGCCGTCCAGCCCCGGCACGGAGGCGGGCACCGTGTAGCGGTCGGGGATGTCCGAGGCGAACGCGCCCGCCCGCCACACCGTCGGCGTGTCCTTGGTGCCGGGCTTGCGGTAGAGGGTGACCCGCAGCCGGTAGGAGGCGAGCAGCTTGCCCGCGCTCGCGTCGTCGATGGCGAACGTGTCGGTGTAGATGCTGCTGACGTCGTCGCTCTGGTCGTCCACGGAGGTGCGGCGGATGTCGTCGTCGCTGTCGCCGGAGGTCCAGCGGCCCATCACGTAGGCGGGGGTGGCGGTGCCGTCGGTGTACGTGCCCAGCAGCTCGACCTGGAGCCAGGTGCCCGCGGGGGTGTGCGCGTTCCAGGAGGAGACCAGTTCGGTGGCCGGGTGCGGGAGCTGCCGCCGCGGGGAGGTCCAGGTGGCGTACTCGTACGTACCGGTCCTGCCGGTGTGCGGGTCGGCGTAGTCCGTCGTGCCGGCCGGGCGGGCGATCCGCACCCCGGCGCGGGAGCCGGGCACCGGCTCGGTACCCCGGTGCTCACCGGCGTTCCAGTCGGCGTGGGTGCTCCAGGCGTGGTAGTCCACCGGCGCGGGGTCGTCCGCGGCGGCGCCCGTGCCGCTGCCGCCCGCGGGCTGCCCGGCGGGGGTTCCGGCGGCGGGCGTCCCGCTGCCGGCGGGCGCGGCGGAGGCGGTCTGCGCGTTCGAGGCGGCGACGGTGGCCGCGGCGGCGAGCGCGGCGGTCAGCACGGCACGCCGGGGCGCGTTACTGGTCATGTGGGTGGTACCTCGGTTCCCCTCGACGTGAACGGGAGATGGCCCGGCCGGGCCCAGTCGGGGCACGGCGGGTGCCGACCACTATCGTCGCTGGACGGGCCGTTCACCAGGGTTGCCGTGTTCCCGGACGGATCATTATTGGCCTATACCACTGACGGTCACGCTGGAAGAACGACCAGGTCACGCCCGGTCAGGTTGAGCCGCTCCCCGCCGTCCTCGGTGCACACCACGATGTCCTCGATGCGCGCGCCGAACCGCCCGGGCAGATAGATCCCCGGCTCCACCGAGAACGCCATGCCCGGCTCCAGCGCCCGCGCGCTGCCCGCCACGATGTACGGCTCCTCGTGCGTCTCCAGGCCGATGCCGTGGCCGGTGCGGTGGATGAAGTGCGCGCCGTAGCCGGCCGCGGCGATCCGGTCCCGGCCGACCGCGTCCAGCGCCTGCGCGGTGATCCCGGGGCGGACCGCCTCGGTCTGCGCGGTCTGCGCGGCCAGCAGCACCTCGTACAACTCGCGGAACTCCGCGGGCGGCTGACCGACCGCGTAGGTGCGGGTGGAATCCGAGCAGTAGCCGTCGGGGGTGGTGCCGCCGATGTCCACCACGACCGGGTCGCCGGCCTTCACCACCCGGTCGGAGACCTCGTGGTGCGGGCTGGCGCCGTTCGGCCCCGAGCCCACGATGACGAAGTCGACGGTGACATGCCCGGCCGCCAGGATCGCGTCGGCGATGTCCGCCGCGATCTCCCGCTCGGTGCGGCCCGGCCGCAGCCACTCGCCGATCCTGCGGTGCACCCGGTCGATCGCCGCGCCCGCCCGGCGCAGCGCCGCCACCTCCGCGGGCGTCTTGCGCATCCGCAGCACGGAGAGCACGTCACCGGCCAGGCCCGCCTGCGCGGTGGGCAGCGCGTCCTGGAACGCGAGCAGCTTCTCCGCCCACATGTGGTTGTCGACCGCGAAGCGGGCGGTGTGCGGCGGCAGCCGGCGGGCGATCATCGCGTAGGCGTCGTCGGTCTCGGCGAAGCCGACGATCTCCACGCCCAGCGCACCGGCCGGCGACGCCTCGGCGGCCGCCTTCTCCAGCGCGGGCACCACCAGGAACGGGTCGGCGTCCGCGGGCACCACCAGACAGGTCAGCCGCTCCAGCGGCAGGGCCTGGTAGCCCGTCAGGTAGCGCAGGTCCGCGCCCGGGGAGACCAGCAGCGCATCGAGCCCGGCGTCGCCGGCGGCCTGCCGGGCCCGGTCCAGTCGCTCCGGCGGAAACAGTTCGGCCGCGCCGGCCGTGCCAGTGGATTGACTCACGCCCCTACGGTAGCCGTGCCCCCGCGGCGGCGGGCGAACATACGCGCCGCACCGGCCCGCGGCGCGGGCGGTTCGGGGGGTGGGGCCGTATGGTCGCGGGGTGGCGGATATGACGTTGGCGCAGCTGGTCGCGGGGATGGCGGGGCTGGTCCCGTCGTGCGGCCGCAGCAGGGTGATCGCGGTGGACGGGCACGCCGGGGCCGGGAAGACCACGCTCGCCGGGCGGTTGGCGGCGGCGCTGGGCGGCTGCCCGGTGGTGCACACCGACGACCTGGCGACCCACGAGGAGCCCTTCGACTGGGCGGACCGGCTGGCCGCGCAGGTGCTCGCGCCGCTGCGGGCGGGCCGGGACGCCGCGCACGGGGTCTACGACTGGCACGCCCGGCGCTTCGACGGCGAGCACCGCGTGCCCGCGGCGCCGTACGTGCTGCTGGAGGGGGTCGGCACCGGCCGGGCCGCGCTGCGCCCGCACCTGGCGCTCGTGCTGTGGCTGGAGGTCGGTCCGGCCGAGGCGCACCGGCGCGGACTGCGCCGGGACGGGCCGGAGTTGACCGCGTTCTGGACCGGGTGGAGCAGCGCGGAGGACGCGCACTTCGCCGCCGACCCGACCCGCCCCTACGCCGACCTGCTGGTCCGTCAGGACCAGGGCTCCGACGGCGGCTACCGGTTCGCGCCGGGGCCGGCGGCGCAGCCGGGCCGCCACCCCGCCCGCGGTCACGGAATGTGACCCTCCGGTGCCGGCGTGCCGCGAACCGGCGCCGCCGGAAACAACCGGTCGGATGCGGTCGAACACGGTCGGCAGGCGGTCGCATCCGCTCGGCGACCGCCTCGAATTTCCCCCCGATCGGACGGCCGTGATCGCTTGACCGGCCGGGTACCCAGAGATTACGTTTTCAACCAGCGGCACGAAGCGGCCGCTCAGCAGACACGGAGCCCCTGATTGTTCCCCCGTGATCAGGGGCTCCGTCCTGCTTTCCGCGCGTTCTGCCGCGCCGCGCGCGCCACCGCGCCCCTCACCCACCGTCACGAACCGGCGCCGTACCGCGCCCTTTGCCGCGCCCCGCCCCTCCCCTGTGGCTTGGCTGCGCACCCTACGGCGATCCGACCATCGCGGGTACCATGCGCGCAGGGGTCGGTGCGGTGCCTGGGGGGATCGCAGTCTGCTCAACTCCCGCCCGTTGGCCACGGGTTGGAGCGTGCGTGTCCGCGAGGCGGGGGGACGGAGTGGTGGGGACTTGATGGACTTCGGCACTGAGCGCCCGGGTGCCCCGGCCGATCTGGCCTGGCTGCGCGGGGTCGAGGCGTACACCATGGGCGCCTACGCGCAGGCCGAGGAGGAGTTCAGGGACGCGGTGCGGCTGGACCCGGGGATGGCCGACGCGTGGCTGGGCCTGCACGCGCTGCGCGCCGACACCGCCACCGCGCTGCTGCGGATGTACCAGCACCGCGACCGCTTCGGCGAGCAGCGCGCCGCGCACCGCCGCACCCTCAACTCCTGGTACTGGCTGGGCTGGTGGGTGCAGCCGGTGCTGGAGACCAGCCGCGACCTGCAACTGGCCCACGCCTCGCACTGGCTGGACGGCCGCCATGTCGCCGAGCTGGACCGGGCGCTGGCCGACTGCCCGCCGGTCGACACCGACCCGCAGGTGCGCTTCCTGCACGCCTGCCGCGCCTATCTCACCAAGGACTGGGAGCGCCTGGTCCGGCACACCGAACCCCTGCTCGGCGACCCGGTGCTGGGCATCGAGGCCGGGCTGTTCGGCGGGATGGCCCGGGTCCGGCTGGAGATGTGCGGCCAGGCCGAACCGCTGCTGTCCGCCGCGCTGATGCGCTGCCGCAGCGAGCAGCCGCAGCGCAAGGAGCTGCGCTACTGGCTCGCCCGCGCCTACGAGGGCACCGGCCGCAGCGCCGCCGCGGTGCCGCTCTACCGCGCCGTGCACCGGGTGGACCCCGCCTTCATGGACACCGCCGCCCGGCTCGCCGCCATCCACGAGTCGGACGACGGCCTCGACGAGGCCGCGGGCCTGGCCGCGGTGTCGCTCGCCGGGAGCGGCCAGGCCGTACCCGAGTACGGCGAGCCCGACGGCGGCTACCCCGCCGACTTCCCGGCCGACCCGTCGGCGCCCGCCGGCCCGGGTCCGGGCGCCGAGGCCGAGTGGGACGAGTCGCTGCTGATCGCCGGGCCGCCCGGCGACGCCGTGCGCGGCCGCTTCTCCACCCTGCCCGGCGGCGCCGGCACCGCGGCCGCGGCCGGACTGCCGCTCGGCGGCGCCGACCCGGCGCTGCTCGCCGAGGCGCTCGCCGAGCTGGACCGGATGGTCGGGCTGGAGCCGGTCAAACGCCAGGTGCGGGCGCTGTCGGCGCAGTTGCGGATGGCCCGGCTGCGCGCCGGGCAGGGCCTGCCGGTGCAGCCGCCGAAACGGCACTTCGTCTTCTCCGGCCCCTCCGGCACCGGCAAGACCACCGTCGCCCGCATCCTCGGCCGGGTCTTCTACGCCCTCGGCCTGCTCGGCGGCGACCACCTGGTGGAGGCCCAACGCTCCGACCTGGTCGGCGAGTTCCTCGGGCAGACCGCGGTGAAGGCGAACGAGCTGATCGACTCCGCGCTGGGCGGCGTGCTCTTCGTGGACGAGGCGTACGCGCTGTCCAACTCCGGTTACAGCAAGGGCGACGCGTACGGCGACGAGGCGCTCCAGGTGCTGCTCAAGCGCGCCGAGGACAACCGCGACCGGCTCGTGGTCATCCTCGCCGGCTACCCCGAGGGCATGGACCGGCTGCTCGCGGCGAACCCCGGGCTCGGCTCGCGCTTCACCACCCGGGTCGACTTCCCCAGTTACCGCCCGCACGAGCTGACCCGGATCGGCGAGGTGCTCGCCGGCGAGAACGGCGACCGCTGGGACGACGAGGCGCTGGAGGAGCTGGCCGCGATCAACGGCCATGTGGTGGAGCAGGGCTGGGTGGACGAGCTGGGCAACGGCCGCCTGCTGCGCACCCTGTACGAGAAGAGCTGCGCCTACCGCGACCTGCGCCTGTCGGAGTACGCGGCGACGCCCGGCCGGGCGGAGCTGGCGACCTTGCGCCTGCCGGACCTGATGCAGGCGTACGGCGAGGTGCTGTCCGGCCGCGGCCCGGGCACCCCGCCGCCCGCCGAACCGGCGGAGTAGCGCCGATCCGGCGGGCGGGGCGGCACGGCGGGCGGGGAGGGCATCGACCCGGGCGCGGGGCCGGGCCCGCCTACCGGCCCGGGTGCGCTTCAGCGGACGAGTTCGCCGGCCGCCCCGCCGGACTGGGCCGGCCCCGGCACCGGCACCGTGCCGGCGCGCCTGCCCGCGGCGTTCTTCCGCGGCGCGGACCGGTGCGCGGGGTCGCGGACCTCGCCGACCAGCATCTCCAGCACGTCCTCCAGCGCCACCAGGCCGAGCACCCGCCCCTGCCCGTCGGTGACGGACGCGAGGTGGGTGGCGGCGCGGCGCATCGCGGTGAGGGCGTCGTCCAGCGGGAGGTCGGCGCGCAGCGTGGTCATCGGGCGCCACAGCCGCTGCGGCACCGGCTGGTCGGGGTCCTCCACGTCCAGGATGTCCTTGACGTGCAGGTAGCCGAGGTAGCCGGCGGCGCTGGAGCCGTCGGCGGCGACCGGGAAGCGGGAGTAGCCGGTCCGCACGGTCAGCGCCTCGATCTCCCGGGCGGTCGCCGCGGGGCCGAGCGTGACCAGCTCGTCCGGGGTGAGCAGCACCTCCGCGACCGGGTGGGAGCCCAGTTCGAGGGCGTCCTCCAGCCGCTCCTGCTCGTCGGAGTCGAGCAGCCCGGCCGCGCGCGCGTCCTCGACCAGCACCGTCAGTTCGGCGCTGGTGAAGACCGCGTCGACCTCGTCCTTCGGCTCGACCCGGAAGACCCGCAGGATCAGCCGGGCGCACGCGCCGAGCACCGCGATCACCGGCCGGAAGACCCGGGCGAAGCCGACCAGCCCGGGGGCGAGCCGCAGCGCGGCCTTCTCCGGGTCGGACATCGCCAGGTTCTTCGGCACCATCTCGCCGATCACCAGGTGCAGGAAGACCACGATCGCCAGCGCCAGCACGTAGCCGATCGGGTGCACCAGGTCGTGCGGGACGCGGGCGGCGGAGAAGACCGGCTCCACCAGCCGCGCGACGGTCGGCTCCGCGACGGCGCCGAGGGTCAGCGAGCAGACGGTCACCCCGAACTGCGCGGCGGCCATCATCTGCGGCAGGTGCTCCAGCCCGTACAGCACGGTACGGGCGGCCCGCTGCTCGGCGGCGTGCTGCTCGATCTGGCTGCGGCGCACGGAGACGAGCGCGAACTCGGCGCCGACGAAGAAGCCGTTGCCGAGCACGAGCAGCACCGCGAAGAGGAGTTGCAGCAGGCTCATCGGTGCTCGCCCTCCTCGACGGCGGCGGCCATCGCGGCGGGCGCGCCCGCCCGCTCGGCGGCGCCGGCCGGCCCGTCGGCGCAGGGGTCGTCGTCCGGGGCGGTGGTCCGCACGATCCGGACGCGTTCGGCCCGGTGGTGGACGACGTCCTCCACCCGCAGCAGCCAGCCCGGCAGCTCGGCGGTCTCGCCGACCTCGGGGATGCGGCCGAGCAGGTCGGCGACCAGGCCCGCGACGGTCTCGTAGGGGCCCTCGGGCGCGGCCAGGCCGATCCGGGCCAGGGTGTCGATCCGGCAGCCGCCGTCCGCGGTCCAGGCCGGGTGGCCGTCCTCGGCGGGCGCCTGGGCGAGTTCGGGCAGGTCGACGCCGTCGTGCTCGTCGCGGACCTCGCCGACCAGCTCCTCGACGATGTCCTCCAGGGTGACCACGCCGGCGGTGCCGCCGTACTCGTCGACCACGACCGCGATCGGCTGCTGGTTGCGCAGCAGCTCCAGCAGCTGCTGGACCGGCAGCGTCTCGGGCACCAGCAGCGGGGCGACGGCGATCCGGGATACCGGGGTGCGCGCGCGGGCGTCGGCGGGGACGGCGAGCGCGTCCTTGAGGTGGACCATGCCGGTGGTGTCGTCCAGCCGCTCGCGGTAGACGGGGAACCGGGACAGGCCGGTGGCGCGGGTGAGGTTCAGGACGTCGGCGGCGGTCGCGGTGTCCTCCAGGGCGCTGACCCGGACCCGGGGCGTCATCACGTTCTCCGCGGTGAGGTCGCCGAGCGAGAGGGTCCGCACGAACAGGTCGGCGGTGTCCGGCTCCAGGGCCCCGGCCAGCGCGGAGTGCCGGGCCAGCGAGACCAGTTCGCCCGGGGTGCGGGCGGAGTCCAGCTCGTCGGTGGGCTCCACGCCGAGCATCCGCACCAGGCGGTTCGCGGCGCGGTTGAGCAGTTCGATCACCGGGCGGAAGGCTCGCGAGAAGGCCCGCTGCGGGCCCGCCACCATACGGGCGACGGCCAGCGGCCGGGAGACCGCCCAGTTCTTCGGTACGAGCTCGCCGGTCACCATCTGCACCCCGGAGGCGACCATCATGCCGATCACCACGGCGAACCCGGGGGCGGCGCCGTCCGGCAGGCCCGCGGCGCGCAGCGGCCCCTCCAGCAGGTCGCCGAGGGCGGGCTCGGCCAGCATGCCCACCACCAGCGAGGTGATGGTGATCCCGAGCTGGGTGCCGGAGAGCTGGAAGGAGAGCTTGTGCAGAGCGGCGACCACGCTGCGGGCCCTGCGGTCGCCGTCGGCCGCGGCGCGCTCGGCGGCCGGGCGCTCCACCGTCACGAGGCCGAACTCGGCGGCGACGAAGAAGCCGTTGGCGAGGATCAGTACGAACGCCGCTGCGAGCAGCAGCAACGAGGTGCTCATGAGGCCGCCGCCCCGCGTTTCCGGTGGGAGTCCCGGGCGGGAGGGGCGGCGCATGTACTACCGGACGGTTCGTCCATCGGGGTGTGAGTGTCACTCCTCGGGTGGGTGCCGCGCGGGGCGGCGCCGGGGTGGGAAGCGCGCGAAGGGGCGCGCTCGGGAATCCAGGGTAGTCATTGCGGGCCCGGCCGCGAAGTGACGGTGCCCACCCGGCGGCGCGCCGCCGCCGTCAGGGGCACCCGGCCACCGCCCGCCGGGGGTGCGCCGGGCTCACACCGCGGGTGCCTCGCCCAGGGCCTCGACCAGCTCACGCAGCCGGCGGGCGTCGCGCAGCGCCCGGGCGGGGGCGATGCCGGGCTGGATGCCCATCACCGCCAGGGTCGTGCCGTCGGCGAGGTCGAGGCGGACCCAGGCGTCGCCGTGGCCGAGGTTGACCCGCAGCACCTCCGCCCAGGCCAGGCGGCGGCGCACGGTGAGGTTCACCACGGTGAGCCCGTCCGGGTCGGCGACGGCCTTGGGCCGGCTGAGCAGCGTCAGCCCCGCGCCGATCAGCACCGCTGTGCCGACCACGGTGGCGCGCTCGGCGGTGCTCCAGGGCGAGGCGCCCTCGTGCGGCATGAGGACGGCGACGGCGGTGAGCACCACCACGATCGCCACGGCGAGGACCAGCAGCACCGCGCGGGTGACGACCGGCTGGAAGGTCACCGGCAGGTCGTACCGCGCGGCGGTGGCCGCCGGGTGCTGCGCCGGATCGGCGGGCACCGTCACAGCCGGGCGGCGTGGATGCCGGTGGTCAGGATGGCGCGGGCGCCCAGGTCGTAGAGCTGGTCCATGATGATCTGCGCGTCGGCGGTGGGCACCATCGCGCGGACCGCGACCCAGCCCTCGTGGTGCAGCGGGGAGACGGTGGGCGACTCCAGGCCGGGGGTGAGCGCGACGGCCTTCTCCACCTGCTCCACGCGGATGTCGTAGTCCATCATCACGTAGCGGCGGGCGACCAGGACACCCTGGAGGCGGCGCAGGAACTTCCGCACGTCGGCGTCCTCGGCGTCGGCGCCGGTGCGGCGGATGACGACGGCCTCGGACTCCATGATCGGCTCGCCGAAGGGCTCCAGCCCGGCGTTGCGCAGCGAGGTGCCGGTCTCCACCACGTCGGCGATGACCTGGGCGACCCCGAGCTGGATCGCGGTCTCCACGGCGCCGTCGAGGTGGACCACGGACGCGGCCACCCCGCTGTCGGCGAGGTGCTTGCCGACCACGCCCTCGTAGGAGGTGGCGATGGTCAGCCCGGCCAGGTCGGCCACGGCGCTCGCGGTGCCGGGCTTGGCGGCGTAGCGGAACGTCGAGCGGGCGAAGCCCAGTTGGAGGATCTCCTCGGCGTTCGCCCCGGAGTCCAGCAGCAGGTCGCGGCCGGTGATGCCGATGTCGAGGCGGCCGGAGCTGACGTAGATCGCGATGTCCCGCGGGCGCAGGTAGAAGAACTCGACGCCGTTGACGTTGTCGAACAGGACGAGTTCCTTTGACTCCTTGCGCTGGCGGTATCCGGCCTCATGGAGCATGGCCGCCGCGGGTCCGGACAGTGCGCCCTTGTTCGGTACGGCGATGCGGAGCATGGGGTCGGGTTCCTTTTCCTCGTGGGTGGTGCCGGAGCGGGCGCCGGGGACGGCGCGGACGGTGGTGCGGGTACGGCAAGGGGGTACGGGCGGGGCGGGTCGGCCGGACCGGAGGGACCGGCGGGGGCGGCGGGGGCGGCGCTCAGAGATGAGCGTAGACGTCCTCCAGGGAGATCCCGCGCGCGACCATCATCACCTGGACGTGGTAAAGCAGTTGCGAGATCTCCAGGGCGGTCGCGTCCGGTCCTTCGTACTCGGCCGCCATCCACACCTCGGCGGCCTCCTCGACGACCTTCTTGCCGATCGCGTGCACGCCCTTCCCGACGAGTTCGGCGGTGCGGGAGGTGCTGGGGTCGCCGGTGGCGGCCTTCTGCCGGAGCTCGCTGAACAGCTCCTCGAATGTCTTGTCAGCCATGGTGGTCCCTAGCCTACGGGGAAGCGGCCGGGGACCACCGCCACGGTTCGGATGCTGGTCACCGCCAGGGTTCGGAGACCGAACGCAGGGTGGTCGCGGTGGCGACCGCCGCGGTCACCGCCTCGTGGCCCTTGTCCTCCGTGGAGCCCGGCAGCCCGGCCCGGGCGAGCGCCTGCTCCTCGTTGTCGCAGGTGAGGATGCCGAAGCCGACCGGCACCCCGGTCTCCACGGCGACCTGGGTGAGCCCGGCGGTGACGCCCTGCGAGACGTACTCGAAGTGCGGGGTGCCGCCGCGGATGATCACCCCGAGCGCCACGATCGCGTCGTAGCCGCGGCCGGCCAGCACTTTGGCGACGACCGGCAGTTCGAAGCTGCCCGGCACCCGCAGCAGGGTCGGCTCCTCGATCCCGAGGTCGCGCAGCGCGCGGACCGCGCCGTCCACGAGGCCGTCCATCACCTGGGTGTGCCACTGCGCCGCGATGACGGCGACCCGCAGGTCCCCGCAGTTCTTCACGGTCAGCTCGGGGGCGCCCTTGCCGCTCACTTCTCTCCTCCGGTGGTGCTTCGGTCGGTACGGGACCGGTCGGTCGCCGACCGGTCGCTCAGGGGGGTCGGTACGGTCGCCGCGCCGTCGAGCCACGGCAGTTCGTGGCCCATCCGGTCGCGCTTGGTGCGCAGGTAGCGGGCGTTGTGCTCGCCCGCGGTGACGGGCATCGGCTCGCGGGAGAGCACGTCCAGGCCGTGCCCGGCCAGCGCGGCGGACTTCGCCGGGTTGTTCGTCAGCAGCCGCAGCGAACGCACCCCGAGGTCGGCGAGGATCTGCGCGGCGGCCGCGTAGTCGCGGGCGTCGGCGGGCAGGCCGAGTTCGAGGTTGGCGTCCAGGGTGTCCCGGCCGCGCTCCTGGAGTTCGTACGCCCGCAGCTTCGACATCAGGCCGATGCCGCGGCCCTCGTGGCCGCGCAGGTAGACCACCACGCCGCGGCCGGCGGCGGCGACCTCGCGCAGCGCGCTCTGCAACTGCGGGCCGCAGTCGCAGCGCAGCGAGCCGAAGACGTCGCCGGTCAGGCACTCGGAGTGCACCCGGACCAGGACGTCGCCGCCGTCGCCGAGGTCCCCGGCCACCAGCGCGACGTGCTCGGCGCCGTCCACGGTGCCGCGGTAGCCGTACGCGCGGAACTCGCCGTAGGCGGTGGGCAGCCGGGTGCCGGCCTCCCGCCGCACCACGGCAGCCGCGGCCGGCTGCTTCGGGGCGTTCGGCTCGTTCGGGGCCGCCTGCTCCGGCTGCTCGGGCTGCTCCGACGGGGCCACGGCCGGGGCGGGCTGCTCGGTCCGCGCGGCACGGCGGTGGGCGATCAGCGCCTCGATCGAGATGATCGCCAGGCCGTGCTTGCGGGCGAAGGGGACCAGGTCCGGCAGCCGGGCCATGCTGCCGTCCTCGCGGGTGATCTCCACGATGGCGGCCGCCGGGCGCAGTCCGGCGAGCCGGGCGAGGTCGACCCCGGCCTCGGTGTGCCCGGGGCGGGCCAGCACTCCGCCGGGGCGGGCGGCGAGCGGGAAGACATGGCCGGGCCGGACGAAGTCGCCGGGGTGCGCGGCCGGGTCGGCGAGCAGCCGGATGGTGGTGGCGCGGTCGGCCGCGGAGATGCCGGTGGTCACGCCGTGCGCGGCGCTCGCGTCCACGGAGACGGTGAACGCGGTGCGCATCGACTCGGTGTTGGCCGCCACCATCTGCGGCAGCTCCAGCCGCTCGGCCGCCGGCGCCTCCATCGGCACGCAGATCAGCCCGCGGCACTCGTTCATCATGAAGGCGACGGTCTCGGCGGTGATCTTCTCGGCGGCCACCACGAGGTCGCCCTCGTTCTCCCGGTCCTCGTCGTCGACGACCACGACGGGGCGGCCGGCGGCGATGTCGGCGATCGCCCGCTCGACCGGGTCGAGCAGCAGCCCGTCGAGCGGCTCGGGTCCGCCCGGGGCGGCTTCCGTACGGCGCCGGTGGTCGTGGGGTGCGGTCAGGGCCGTCATGCGCGCGCTCCTTCCACGGTGGCGACCGGCTTGCTCGGCCGCGGGCCGCCCCGCTCGCCGCCGGCCCGCCGGGTCTGCTGCCACCAGGAGTACATCCCGGCGATCACCAGGACGAAGTAGATGATGTAGACGAGGCCGGAGAAGGGCAGCCCGCTGTGGAAGTTCAGCGGCACCCCGACGAGGTCGACCGCCAGCCACGCGAACCAGAACTCGACCCAGCCGCGGGCCTGCGCGTACATCGCGGCGAGCGTGCCGACGAAGATGTACGCGTCCGGCCACGGGTTCCACGACAGCTTGGGGTAGGCGAGGAAGAGCGAGGCGACGGCCACGGTGCCCAGGCCGGTGGCCAGCACCAGCACCGCCCGCTCCCGCCAGGTGGCGAAGCGGATGGACAGCCGGCCGGTGCGCCCGCCGGAGCCGCGCCGCCACTGGTACCAGCCCCAGACGGCGACGGTGATCACCACGAGCTGCTTGCCGACGCCGCCGCCGAGGTGCGCGCCCCAGAACGCGGCCACCAGCACCACGCCGGAGAGCAGCTGGACCGGCCAGGTCAGCATCGCCCGCCGCCAGCCGAGCGCGA
Organism: Streptomyces sp. CA2R106; assembly: GCF_037034245.1. Lineage (NCBI taxonomy): Bacteria > Bacillati > Actinomycetota > Actinomycetes > Kitasatosporales > Streptomycetaceae > Streptomyces > Streptomyces sp. CA2R106. The sequence goes on along the minus strand of NZ_JBAGKC010000006.1, from coordinate 228,580 downwards.
GCGCGAACAGGCCGAGCAGGTTGCCGATCATGTCGGACCACACCACGTGCTGGTCGAAGGCGGTGAACGCCTCGCTGTTCAGCCAGTGCACGACGCCGCTCACCGCCCGGCCTCCGCCACGCCGCCACCGAGCACGTCACCGAGGCCGTCACCGGGACGCCCGCCGTCTCCGGGGACCGCGCCCGCGCCGAGCATCCGCTCGACGTACTTCGCGATGACGTCCACTTCGAGGTTGACCGGGTCGCCGGGCTGCTTGACGCCCAGTGTGGTCAGCGCGAGCGTGGTCGGGATGAGGCTGACGGTGAAGAAGTCCGCCCCCGCGTCGACCACGGTCAGGCTGACGCCGTCCACGGTGATGGAGCCCTTCTCCACCACGTAGCGGGCGAGTGGGGCCGGCAGCGCGACCTTGACGATCTCCCAGTGCTCGCCGGGCACCCGCTCCAGCACCATGCCGGTGCCGTCCACGTGGCCCTGCACCAGGTGGCCGCCGAGCCGGCCGCCCAGCGCCATCGGCCGCTCCAGGTTGACCCGGGAGCCGGGGGTGAGCGCGCCCAGGCTGGAGCGCCCCAGCGTCTCGGCCATCACGTCGGCGGTGAAGGCGCCCTCGGGCAGGTCCACCACGGTCAGGCAGACCCCGTTGACGGCGATCGAGTCGCCGTGTTTCGCGCCTTCGGTGACGACGGGGCCGCGCACGGTGAAGCGGGACGCGTCGCCCAGGTCCTCGACGGCGGTGATCTCGCCCAGCTCTTCCACGATTCCGGTGAACACGTCAGCTCTCCTGGTATGCGGTGGGAACGGCAGCGCTGGCGACGGCGGCAGCGGAGGGTGCGGTGGCGGCCTCGGTGGCAGCTTCGGTGGCGGCTTCGCTCGCGGGGGCCGGGGCGGCGGGCACGGCGGTGACCCGCAGGTCGGGTCCGATCCGGTCGACTCCGGTCACGTCGAGCCGCAACGCCTGTGCGATCGTGCTGATTCCCCCGCCGTCGAGCGCGGCGGGCCCGGCGCCGAGCAGCGCCGGGGCGAGGTAGGCGGTCACGGCGTCGACGTGCCCGGCGGCGACGAACGCCCCGGCGAGCGTCGGCCCGCCTTCGAGCAGCACCGAGCGGACCCCGCGGCCGAGCAGTTCGGTCAGCAGCGCGGCCACGTCGAGGCCGCGGCCCTGCGGCGCGTGCGGCAGCCGTACGACGTCCACGCCGGCCAGGTGGGAGGTGTCGGCGTCCGGGCCGACGGCGATCAGGGTGGGCGCGGCGTCGTCCAGCACCCGGGCGCCGGGGGTGGTCCGGGCGCGGGTGTCGACCACGACCCGCAGCGGCTGGGTGGCGCCGTCGATACCGCGCACGGCCAGGTGCGGGTCGTCCGCGGCCAGGGTGCCGGAACCGACCACGACGGCGTCGGCGGCGGCGCGCAGCCGGTGCACGTCGGCGCGGGCCTCGGGCGAGGTGATCCACCGGCTGGTGCCGTCGGCGGCGGCGATCCGGCCGTCGAGCGTCGCGGCGTACTTCCAGCGCACGTGCGGCCGGCCCTCGCGTACCGAGGTGAGCCAGGCGGCGTTGACCGCCGCGGCCTCCTCGGCGAGCAGGCCGCCCGCGACGTCGACGCCCGCGGCGCGCAGCGTCTGCGCGCCGCCGGCCGCGACCGGGCTGGGGTCGGCGACCGCGTAGACGACCCGGGCGATCCCGGCCTCGATCAGCGCCTGGGCGCAGGGGCCGGTCCGGCCGGTGTGGTTGCAGGGTTCGAGCGTGACCAGGGCGGTGCCGCCGCGGGCCCGCTCCCCGGCCGCGAGGAGCGCGTGCACTTCTGCGTGCGGCCCGCCGGCGCGCTGGTGCCAGCCCTCGCCCGCGACCTGTCCGGCCGCGTCGAGGATCACACAGCCCACCACGGGGTTCGGCGCGGTCGCGCCGAGGGCGCGTGCGGACAGCGCGACGGCTCGACGCATCGCGTCGGCTTCTGCACTGGTGGCCACCGGGTCCTCCTGCCTCATCAGGCACGGACTCCGGGGCGAGGGAACTGACGGGCTCCACTCGCCGGGCGACCGGTCGCACACGCGCGGCACCGTACGTCATGCGCACGGACCCGCTCCTACGGCGGCCTTCCCGAGTGAACGCCCGCCGCGCACTGCCTCCCATCCGGACTTTCACCGTCGGTCCAGGAATTTCACCTGGTCAACCGACCGCTGGCTGCGGCCGGGTCGCGGACTGTAACCGCCGGTTCGGAATTGCACCGACCCCGGAGTGCGCGAACGTCACTACTGATCCAAGTCTGCCACGGCGGCGTCCCCGCGCTCCACCCCTGTTTTGTGCCCTCGCTCACACGAGGGGCCCCTCGGGGGCGCGGAAAGCCGCGCTGCGCACCGGATGCTCGACCGCCGGCGGGCTCGGGCGCCGCGGGACGGGAGGAAGCGGGAGGGAGGGGAACAGGTGGGAGAGGTAAGCGGTCCGGCGGATGCGCACGGGGGAATCGAACCCGCCGGACCGTGTCTCCACGTTAGCGCGCACTCACCGTCCGTCGGAGCCCCAGTCGGGCAATTCCAGGCGCGCGAACACGCCATGGCACAGGCGCGCGCCATCTCCCTTGACAGGGAAGGGAGTTGACGCCTGCTCACCAAGCTGGTCCCGGTGCGGCGCGGTGCCCGCGGACCGCACGGGACGCCCGGGCCGTGATCCAGGGCGCGGCTGTCCCCGGATCGGCTCGTCTCTCCCGCGACCGGGCCGGTGCGCGCACGGTGGGAAGCAGCCCGCCGCGCCGCGTGGTGGCGGCGGGCGCAGGCAACGGACACGCGCGAGGAGCACGTCATGAGGATTCTGGTCACCGGAGCCACCGGCCAGGTCGGCCGCAGGTTCGTCCCCCGGCTGCTGGAGCGGGCCGGGCGCGGCGGCGACACCGTACGGGTGCTGGTGCGCGACCAGGCGCGGGCCGAGCCGTTCACGAAGCTGGGCGCGCAGACCGTGGTCGGCGAGCTGCGCCAGGGCGCGGACCTGCGCCGGGCCGTGGACGGGGTGGACGCGGTCGTCAATGTCGCGGCCGCCTTCCGCGGTGTGCCCGACGAGGAGGCGTGGGCGGTCAACCGCGACGCGGCGCTCGACCTCGGCCGGGCCGCGGTCGAGGCGGGCGCGCGGCGCTTCGTGCAGGTCAGCACGAACCGGGTGTACGGCGCCGGGCGCGGCCGCCCCGCCGTGGAGGACGACGGGCCGCTGGCCGGCAGCCACCTGGCGGGCAGCGCCTACCCCGACTCCAAGTGGGCGGCGGAGACCGGTCTGCTCGCCCTGGACGGCCTGGACCTGCGCATCGGGCGGCTCGCGTTCGTCTACGGCGAGGGCGACCCGCACCTGGTGAACGCGGTGCCGTGGGCGCGGGAGTGGCCCGGGCACCGGCGGCTCCAGATGGTGCACCACGCCGACGTCGGGCAGGCGCTGCTGCGCCTGCTGTACGCGCCGGGCATCGGCGGCCGGATCTACAACATCGCCGACGACGCGCCCGTCTCGACCGTCGAGCTGCTCTGGCTGAACGGCCTTTCGCCCGCGCCCGAGGCCGCCGAGCGGGTGGTGGAGGACCCGTGGGACGGCATCGTCTCGACCGCGCGCATCCGCGACGAGCTGGGGTTCCGGCCGATCTACCCGTCGGTGTGGACCGCGCGGGACGCGGGCGCGCTGTAGGGAGCCGCAGCGCCCCTGGCAGGCCCGGGCGGGCCCGCCCGGGCCCGGTGGCGAATCGTTTCGGCCGGTGCGGGTCGGCCGTCACGGCGACTTCGCCGCGCGGCGCGGCGGGCCGCGGCCGCGCGGTGCGGAAGCTGGGGGGATGACGACGACGGCACAGTGGACGGCGCCGGGGGACGCGGGGGGCGCGGCGGGCGTGGCGGACGTGGTGCGGCGGATGCGGGCGCTGGCGGTGCGGCTGCCGCCGTCCGACGGGGTCGCGGTGTTCGACCGGGTCTACCTGTCGGTCACCGAGGAGTTCGCCCGGCGGCTGGGCCGCGGCCGCTTCCCCGACGGCCCGGAGGCGGCGGAGCTGGCCGTGCTGTTCGCCGGGCGCTACCTGGCGGCGGTCGAGGCCGCGGACGCGCCGGCCCCGGACGGCCCCGACGCGGACGGACCCCGCACCGGCGCACCCAGCACGGACGAACCCGGCACGGACGGGCCCGACACCGGCGCACCCGACACGGACGCACCCCGCGCGGGCGGCCGGGTGCCCGCGTGCTGGCAGCCGTTGGTGCGGGCGCGGGCCGATCCGGCGGTCCACCCGCTCCAGTTCGCGCTGGCCGGCATCACCGCCCATGTCGGGCACGACCTCGCGCTGGCCGTGGTCGACACCTGCCGGGCCACCGGCCGCACGCCCGACGCGGTCGCACCCGACTTCGTCGCGGTGGGCGCGGTGCTCACCGCCATCGAGGCGCGGGTCCGGGAGGAGCTGATGCCGGGCCCGGACCTGCTGGAGCGGCTGGACCCGCTCACCCACGCGGTCGCGTCCTGGTCGCTGGCCCGGGCGCGGGACGGCGCGTGGGCGGCGGCGCGACTGCTGTGGGCGATCCGCGACCGCCGGGAGGCGTACGAGCAGTGCGCCCGGGCGCTGGACGTGTCGGTCGGCGCGATGGCCCGGGCGGTGCTCGCGCCCTTCCCCGCGAGCGCCGCCCGCGGTCTGCCGGCTCAGTCCTCGGGCAGCGGCACCGGCGCGATCTCGTCGTAGCGGTCGCCGGGGCCGGGGTTGAGCGGGTCGGTGGCGCCGCCGAGGTGGTGCATGACGCCCCACACCGCGTTGAGCGCGGTCTGCACGGCGCCCTCGGCCCACCCGGCGGTCCAGGACACGTCGTCCCCGGCGAGGAAGATGCCGCGCTGGTCCGCGGGCAGCAGGTCCTGCATGAAATGCGTGAACAGCCGCCGCTGGTAGCGGTAGTGGCCGGGCAGGTTGGCCTTGAACGCGCCCATGAAGTAGGGCTCGTCCTCCCAGGAGACGGTGACCGGGTTGCCGGTGATGTGCTTCCTGATGTCGACGCCGGGGTAGATCTCGCCGAGCGACTTGAGCATGACCTCCATCCGCTCGTGCGCGGTCAGCGGCAGCCACTTGGAACTGTCGTCGCACCAGGTGTAGGAGAGGCAGATCACCGCCGGCCGGTCCGGGCCGTCGTCCAGCAGGTAGGTGCCGCGGGTCATCCGGTCGGTGAGCGTCATCGACATCGTGTCGCGGCCGGTGCGCGGGTCCACGTCCCGCCAGAACGGCCGGTCGACCGGCACGAAGAGCTTGCTGGACTCCATGTAGTGGGTGCGCTCGATCGCGGTCCAGTGGTCGATCGGGAAGAGCGACTCGTCGCAGGAGATCTTCGCCAGCAGCATCCAGCTCTGCGCGGTGAACACCGCGGCGCGGTAGCTGCGGATGTCGCCGGTGGCGTCGGTGACGGTGATCCGGTTGCCCGCGGTGCGGTGCAGCCCGGTGACCGCCGGGCGCGGGGTGCCGCCGTGCAGGGAGCGCAGCGAGGTGCCGCGCGGCCAGTGCAGCAGCTTGTCCGGCTCGCGGGCCCACAGCCGCAGCGGGAGTTGGCGGCTGCCGCCGACGATGCTGTGGTGGTCGTCGTCGGCGCCGGTGTAGACGACCCGCAGGATCTCCAGGATCGAGTTGGGGAAGTCGGTGTCCCAGCCGCCGGTGCCGAAGCCGACCTGGCCGAAGATCTCCCGGTGCCGGAAGGAGGCGAACGCCGGTGCGGCGCACAGGAATCCGTAGAAGGTCTGGTTGTCCAGCCGCTCGACGAGCGCGGACCAGATCTGCCTGATCCGCGGTACGTCCCGGGCGCGCAGCGCCTGCTGCATCGCGGTGAAGTCGGCGCCCTCCTCCAGGCAGGTCTGCCAGGCGCGCATCACCTGGTGGTAGACCTCGGGCAGGTCGTCGACGGAAGTGGCGTAGTGCGAGCGGCCCTTGAGGTCCACGACGGTCGAAGGGGTGCAGGGCGCCAGCGGGTTGGGGAACGGCCTGGTGGTCAGCCCGACCAGGTCGATGTAGTGGCGCAGCGCGGTGGAGGACGGCGGGAAGCGCATCGCGCCCAGCTCCGCGGTGAGGGCGCCTTCCTCGCCGACGGCGCCGTGTCCGTCGAAGGCCACGGTACGCAGCCGGCCGCCGATCTCGCCGGCCTCGTAGAGCACCGGGCGCAGGCCCATCCGCATCAGCTCGTAGGCGGTGACCAGGCCGGACAGGCCGCCGCCGATCACGGCGACCTCGGTGCCGTGCGCGGTGGGCGGTACCGCTCCGAGCCCGGCGGGGTGGGCGAGGAAGTCGTCGTAGGGGAAGGGGAAGTCGGGGCCGAACATGGTCAGCGGCGGTTCGGCCGGGCCGCGGTCGTGTCCTTCGTCGGGGATCGCGGTGGGCACGGACGTCATCGGGCGGTTCTCCTGGCGGCGAGCGAGCCGTACAGCTCGGGGCGGCGGTCGGTCAGGTACGGGTTCTGCTCGCGGGTGGTGCGCAGCAGTGCCATGTCGGCGTCGGCGACGAGGAGTTCGGGCCCCGTGCCGGCCCGGGCGCGCACCACGCCGTCGGGTCCGGCCAGGCAGCTGCCGCCGAGGAAGTCGTACTCCCCTTCCGGGCCGCAGCGGTTGACGTACGCGATGTGGAGGCCGTTCTCGAACGCCCGCGCGGGCAGCAGTGTTCGGGCGACGAACTCGTACGGGCGCATCAACGCGGTGGGCACCACCAGCAGTTCGGTGCCGGCCAGGGCGTGGGCGCGGACCGCTTCGGGGAACTCGACGTCGTAGCAGACCAGCAGGCCGATCCGGACGCCGTCCAGGGTGGCCTGCGCCAGCGGGCGGTCGCCGGGGGTGAACACGGAGCGCTCGTAGCCGCCGAAGAGGTGGGTCTTGCGGTAGTCGGCGAGTGCGGTGCCGTCCCGGCCGGTGAGGCGGGCGGCGTTGTGGACGCGGTCGCCGTCCCGTTCGGGGTAGCCGTGCACGACGGCGATACGGTGCCGGGCGGCGATCGCGGCGACCTGCCGGGCGGCGGGCCCGTCGGCCGGCTCGGCGAGGGCGGCGACGGTGGTGCCGAGGGCGTAGCCGGTCAGGAACATCTCGCTGGTGACCAGCAGGCGTACGCCGCGCCCGGCCGCCTGCGCGGCGGCGCGCTCCAGGGCCGCGAGGCTCGCCGCGGGGTCCGCGGGCAGCCCGGTGGGGCCTTGCAGCAGCCCGATCCGCAGCGTTTCGGCCATGCACCGCTCCCCGGTCCGTCGTCTCTTGCCCGGCGCACCGCGCGCCCGGCCGGAGCCCGCCCGCCGCGGCTTTCCGCAGCTCAGCAGGCCCTCTCCGGACGGTATGTCCCGCCCTCAGGCGGCGACAAGACGCGAACATTGCGCCGGTGGCCCCGATCTGTTGCGTTGTTCGGCGCCGAAACGGCGATCTGTTGCGCGGGGTGGGCGGCGGCGGGCGGCGGGGGCCGGGAACGTGCGCGGGCGCCCACCCCGGGCAGGGGGTGGGCGCCCGAACGGCGCGTCGAGCGCGACCGTCAGCCGGTCAGCCGAGGCCCTCCTCGTCGGAGGACTTGGCCGACCGCTCGGTGCCGGGCTCGCCGGCCATCTCGGTCTCGATCCGCTCCTTGCGGACCCGGCCGTGCACCTTGCGCTGCTCGGTGTGCTCCTCGACCCGCATCCGGACCCGCTCCTTGGCCACGACCTCGGTCTCGACCACGGGCTTGTCCTCGTGGAGCGTGACGATCCGCTCGGCCTCGCTGATGTCGCCCAGCCCGGCGGCGCGCTCCGCGTCGGTGATCGGCGTGCGCTCCAGCCGCACTTCCTCGTGGACGATCGGGACGGTCTGCTCGACCTCCTCCACGTCGACGACCTTGTGCAGCCTGGCCCGGCCGGCCGCCTGGCGCTCGACCCGGACGTGCATCTCCTCCTCGGACCGGGTCATCTCGTCGCCGGCCGCGGCCCTCGACTCGCCGGTGCCCAGCCGCTCGGCCGCACCGCTGCGGCCGGCCGCGTACGCCGCCGTGCCGGTGCCTGCCTCGCTGCCGGACATCTCCGGCTGGGTGCCCTTGGCGGACGGGTCCGCCGCCTCCGCGCGGTCGCGGCGCGCGTGTCGGCCCCGGCCCGCGGCGCCGGCCGCCCCGGCCGCGCCACCGGCCGCCGCCGCCTTCTCGCCGGTGCCCATCCCGCCCTGCGTGCCCGCCTCGCCGCCACGCGAATCCAGGCCGTAGTAGCGGTACAGGTGCCGTTCCTCCTCGGCCGACAGGTGGCCGCCGGAGTCGACGTCCACGTTGGGCGCGCCCTTGACCTTGTCCTTCTCGTACGGCACCTCGACATGGTCCTGCACGATCTTCGCGGCGCGGGTCGGCACGAACGTCTCGTTGTTGCCGAAGAAGCCGGTCTTGACCGTCACCCACTCCGGCAGGCCGGTGGCGTCGTCCAGGTACATGTGCTTGGCATCGCCGATCTTCTTCCCCTGCGCGTCATGGACCGGATGGCCCACGACTTGGGGAATCTGTTCGCGCGTGATCATGTCGCCTCCTCGGGCGGCCGGGGCCCTTTTCCCGGTCTCACCTCACCGCGTTACCCCATTGGGGACGACAAAACATATCTACTCATCCCAAGCCGGACATATCGCCCGGGTCGGAAGTCACGACGGGCCCGCCGCACCGTAGCGGCGCAGCAGCGGGGAGAGCACCAGCACCGAGCGGGTCCGGCTGACGAACGGCTCCCCCGCGATCCGCTCCAGCACCTGCTCGAAGTGGCGCACATCCGAGGCGAACACCTGCACCACCGCGTCCGCGTCGCCGGTCACGGTCGACGCGGACGCCACCTCCGGGTAGTGCGCCAGCCCCCGCCGGATGTCCGCGGGCGAGGTGTTGTGCCGGCAGTACAGCTCCACCAGCGCCTCGGTCTGCCAGCCGAGCGCCGCGGGGTCCACCCGTACGGTGAAGCCGGTGATCGCGCCCGCCGCCAGCAGCCGGTCCACCCGCCGCTTGACCGCGGGCGCGGACAGGCCCACCTGCGACCCGATGTCCGCGTACGAGCGCCGCGCGTCCTCGGCCAGGGCGTGCACGATCCGTTCGTCGATCTCATTGAGCGCCACAGCGGGAGTCTCGCACGCGCGGCGCCCGGCCCAGCCCCGCTACGGCTACGGCTACGGCTACGGCTACGGCTACGGCTACGGCTACGGCTACGACCAGCTCGCGTACAGCGGCTGGCCCTCCGCGTAGCCGGCCGCGCTCTGCACCCCGACGACCGCGCGCTCGGCGAACTCCGCCAGCGAGGCCGCGCCCGCGTACGTGCAGGAGCTGCGCACCCCGGCCACGATCGAGTCGATCAGGTCCTCCACGCCGGGCCGCACCGGGTCCAGGAACATCCGCGAGGTGGAGATCCCCTCCTCGAACAGTGCCTTGCGCGCCCGGTCGTACGCCGACTCCTCGCTGGTGCGGTTGCGCACCGCGCGGGCGGAGGCCATGCCGAACGACTCCTTGTACAGCCGGCCGTCCGCCGCCTGCTGGAGGTCGCCCGGGGACTCGTGGGTCCCGGCGAACCAGGAGCCGATCATCACGTTCGACGCGCCGGCCGCCAGCGCCATGGCGACGTCCCGCGGGTGGCGCACGCCGCCGTCCGCCCACACGTGCCGGCCCAGCCGCCGTGCCTCGGCCGCGCACTCCAGCACCGCCGAGAACTGCGGCCGCCCCACGCCGGTCATCATGCGGGTGGTGCACATCGCGCCGGGGCCGACCCCGACCTTGACGATGTCCGCGCCGGCCTCGACCAGGTCGCGCACCCCGTCGGCGGCGACCACGTTGCCCGCCACCACCGGCACCGCCGGGTCCAGCGCGCGCACCGCGCGGACCGCGGCGAGCATCGACTCCTGGTGGCCGTGCGCGGTGTCGACCACGAGCGTGTCCACGCCCGCGTCGAGCAGCTGCTTCGCCTTGCCCGCCACGTCGCCGTTGATGCCGACGGCCGCGGCGATCCGCAGCCGCCCGCGCGCGTCGACCGCCGGATCGTACAGCGTGGCGCGCAGCGCGCCGGTACGGGTGAGGATGCCGGCCAGCCGCCCGTCGGCGTCCACCGCGGGGGCGAGCCTGCGGTGGGCGGCGTCCAGCTGGTTGAAGGCGTCGCGCGGGTCCATGTCCGCGTCGAGCACCAGCAGCTCGCGGGACATCACCTCGGACAGCTGGGTGAAGCGGTCCACGCCGGTCAGGTCGGCTTCGGTGACCACGCCGACCGGGCGGCCGTCGGCCACCACGACCCCGGCGCCGTGCGCCCGCTTGGGCAGCAGCGACAGCGCGTCGGCGACGGTCTGCGAGGGGGCCAGCGTGATCGGGGTGTCCAGCACCAGGTGGCGCTGCTTGATCCAGCCGATGACCTCGGTGACCACGTCGATCGGGATGTCCTGCGGGATGACGACCAGGCCGCCGCGGCGGGCGACGGTCTCCGCCATCCGGCGCCCGGCGATCGCGGTCATGTTCGCCACGACCAGCGGGATCGTGGTGCCGCTGCCGTCGGGCGAGCGGAGGTCCACCGCCTGCCGGGAGCCCACGGCACTGCGCCCGGGCACCATGAAGACGTCGTCGTACGTCAGGTCGTACGGGGGCTGGGCATCGTTGAGGAAACGCATACCGACTCTCTCACCTGCGGGTTCAACTGGGGGCGGGCGGGGAGTCGGCGCGGGCCGGATCAGCGTCCGGCTGCGGCTCCTCGGCCTATCCTCCCCGAAGTCCGCTGGTCACGGCGGCCTTCGGCGCGCTCTTCGTCGGTTCGGCGTACCCCGCCCCGCCCGCGTTTCGTATGATCCTCCAATCACCTGCTCCCGTTACGAGTCGCCGCTGCGGCGCTTGACCGCGACCACCACGAGCACGACGACGACCAGGACCACCAGCACCACGACCACCGGCATCGGCAGGCTCCCCGAACCCCCGCCGCTGCCGTGGCCGTAGTGGTGGAGATGGCTGTGGCCGTGCACGCGTGTCAGTCCCCCGAGTTTCATGGCCAAGATCGTAGGGTCGGCGAGACCCGCGAACCGTCCCGTCCCTGTCACAGACATGCCACAGGCCGCAGCGGCAGGGCCCGGGGGACACGGCGCGACCAGGGGGGCTTGTCGGGCACATTGCGACATGCTGTGACAGCATCGGCGCATGCTCGTGCTCGATCTGGCCGGCGTCGGCGACCGGCAGGAGTTCATGGACCGGGTCTCCGCGGACCTCCGGCTGCCCGACTGGTTCGGCCGCAACTGGGACGCGCTCGCGGACTGCCTCACCGACCTGTCCTGGTGGCCGGTCGAGCCCGGCGGCCGCCGCCTCCACGTCCGCAACTGGCACGACTTCGCCGACCGCCTCCCCCGCGACTGGCGCATCGTCAAGGACATCCTCCACGACGCCGAACTCTTCTGGCGCCACACCGACACCGAGCTCACCATCACCCTCGACTGACGGCCGGCACACAACCGCCCACCACCACGGCGCGTGGCCGCAGGACCACCGGCCCGACGGCCGGCGGCGGACAAGGCCCCGACGGCGCATGCCCGCAGGGGCGCGGGGAACTGCGCGACCAGCCCACCACCGGCCCGACGACCGGCACACAACCGCACCCCCACCACGGCGGGCACCCGCAAGGCCACCGGCCCGACGGCCGGCGGCGGACAAGGCCCCGACGGCGCGTGGCCCCAGGGGCGCGGGGAACTGCGCGACCAGCCCACCACCGGCCTGGCGGCCGGCACACGACCGCACCCCACCACGGCGGGCACCCGCAGGACCACCGCCCTGACGACCGGCACACAACCGCACCCCCACCACGGCGGGCACCCGCAGGGGCCACCGGCCTGGCGGCCGGCGGCGCCCGACGTCGCGGCTCAGCCCCCGGCCAGGGACCCGTCCGGGTCGGCCCGATCCAGCGCGGGCCGCACCATCGGCCCGGTGGAATGCAGCAGATGGTCCGCCGCGGCCGTGTCCGTCACCAGGCTCGTGACCAGCCCGGACCGCAGCACCGCGTTGATCGCCTCGGCCTTCCGCTTCCCCCCGGCGATGGCGAGCACTTCCGGAATGCGGCGCAGCCGATCCGCGTCGATCGTGATGCACCGCTCCCGCAGGTCCCGCCCGACCCGCCGCCCGTGGGCGTCGAACAGGTGGGAGGACATCTCCGCGGCCACCCCGAGGCTGGCGTAGTGCGCGCGCTCGGCATCGGACACGGCGTCGTACACCGTGGAGATCCCGCTCTCCCACGAGCCGACCGAGACCACGGCCACCGTGACCTTCTCGAAGTAGCTCATCGCGGCCGCGATCTGGCTCTGCGCGCGCAGCGCGGACGCGGTGGCGGAGTCGGCGAGCACCATGGGCGCGTACAGCGGGTGGGCCTCGCCGCCGGAGACGGCCGCAGCGGTGCGCACCGCCTCGACGGAGCCGCGCTCGGCGGTGCCGACGTCGTACACCCCGGTGAGCTGCACGACGGTGCACGGCGCGAGCCGGTCCAGCGCGTTGGCCATGGTGATGATGGAGCGGCCCCAGGCCAGGCCGAGCACGTCGCCGTCGCTGACGAGTTCGCCGAGCAGGTCCGCGGCGACCGCGCCGAGGTTCTCCGGGTCGGGCGCGTCGGCCTGGTCCGCGGGGGTCTCGACCACGACCGCGTGCCGCAGGCCGTAGTGGGCGCGCAGCGCGTCGGAGCGCTCGGCGTCCAGTTCCGCGGGCACTCTGATCTCGATCCGCACCAGGTCGCGTTCGAGCGCGGTCTCCAGCACCCGGGCCACCTTGAACCGGCTGACCCCGAACTCCTCGGCGATCTGGATCTTGGACTTGCCCTCGAGGTAGAAGCGACGTGCCATCGCCGCCGCCTGGACCATCTCGCCCGGGCCCATGCGCACCTGTGCGCGGCCTGTGCTCACGTCGCTTCTCCCCAGTCACCCATATGATCAGCTCCGCTGCCATCCTCCCAGACTTCGGGGGTTACGGGCGCGTAGGCGGCAAGCAGGCCCCGGCGATCCGGCGGCCGGCGGCGATCTTCGACTGCCGTTCGGCGGCCGTTCGGCCGGTGTTCCCCGCCCGGCGCGCGTGTCGCGGAGCGGCACCCGCGCCGGTCCGCCGGGCAGGAGCGCTGGTCAGCGCGCGGCGACCGCGTCGGCCTGCTCGCGCAGCGCGCGGATCGCGCCGGCCGGGTCGTCCGCGCCGTAGACGGCGGAGCCCGCCACGAAAACGTCGGCGCCGGCCTCGGCGCAGCGCTCGATCGTCGCGGGTGAGACCCCGCCGTCGACCTGGAGCCACATCTGGAGGCCGTACTTGTCGATCAGCGCCCGGGTGCGGCGGATCTTGGGCAGCATGATGTCGAGGAACGCCTGCCCGCCGAAGCCGGGCTCGACCGTCATCACCAGCAGCATGTCCAGTTCGGGCAGCAGGTCCTCGTACGGCTCGATCGGGGTGGCGGGCTTGAGCGCCATCGAGGCGCGGGCGCCCTTGGCCCGGATCTCGCGGGCCAGCCGGACCGGCGCGGCGGCGGCCTCCGCGTGGAAGGTGACCGAGCCGGCGCCGGCCTCCACGTAGGCGGGCGCCCAGCGGTCGGGCTGGTCGATCATCAGGTGGCAGTCGAGCGGGATGTCCGTGGCGCGGCCCAGCGCTTCGACCACCGGCACGCCCAGCGTCAGGTTCGGCACGAAGTGGTTGTCCATCACGTCGACGTGGAGCCAGTCGGCGCCCTTGGCCGCGTCGGCCGCCTCGGCGAGCCGGGCGAAGTCGGCGGACAGGATACTGGGGTTGATCTGCGCGGTCATGGTTCCCAAGCAAACCAGATCCGGCGCCGGCCCGTACGGCGGGCCGCCGCCGCGGCGCCGCGCACGGCGCGCGGTACCGCCGCGCCGCCCGACCCTACTCGCGGTAACCCCGGTCGTGCCGCACCCGCCGGGCTGCTTGACGGGCCTCGCGCCGGGCCTCTTGACGGGATATCAACACACGCCGACACTTCGTCGTGCCAACTTCCGACACCGTCGGCCAATTCGCCACACGCGACGGTGGGCGCCGGCCGCTGCGCGCCCCGTCGCGGCGCCGTGCGCCCCTCCCCCCACGAAGGAGACGGCACGATGCGTCCGACCGCACCCTTACCGGCACCGGCACCCTCGCACCTCCCGGCGGCGCCGCCCGGAGCCGTCCGCCGGGCCCGCCGGCCGCTGGCCGCGGCCCTCGCGGCGCTGCTGATGCTCTCCTTGCTGGTCCTGTTCGGCTCGACGCCCCGCGCGCACGCCCTGGACAACGGCCTGGCCCGCACGCCCCCGATGGGCTTCAACGACTGGAACGCGTTCGGCTGCGACGTCAGCGAGCAGCTGATCGAGCAGACCGCCGACTACCTGGTCTCCTCCGGCCTGAAGGACGACGGGTACTCCTACGTCAACATCGACGACTGCTGGATGACCAAGAGCCGCGACGCGAGCGGCAACCTCGTGCCCGACCCGGCGAAGTTCCCCGACGGGATCAGCGGCACCGCCGCGTACGTCCACGCCAAGGGCCTGAGGCTCGGCATCTACGAGAGCGCCGGCACCGCCACCTGCGCGGGCTACCCCGGCAGCCTCGACCACGAGCAGCAGGACGCGGCGAGCTTCGCGTCCTGGGGCGTGGACTACCTGAAGTACGACAACTGCAACAACCAGGGCGTGCCCTGGCAGCAGCGCTACGACGCGATGCGGGACGCGCTGGCGGCGACCGGGCGGCCGATCGTCTTCAGCATGTGCGAGTGGGGCGAGGACAGCGTGTGGACGTGGGGCGCCGGCACCGGCAACCTGTGGCGCACCACCGGCGACATCAACGCCTCCTTCTCCTCGATGCTGTCGATCTTCCACACCAATGTGCAGCTCGCGCAGTACGCGGGTCCCGGCGCCTGGAACGACCCGGACATGCTGGAGGTCGGCAACGGCATGTCCTTCACCGAGGACCGCAGCGAGTTCAGCCTGTGGGCGGAGATGGCCGCGCCGCTGATCGCCGGCACCGACCTGCGCGCGGCCACCCCGGCCACGCTGTCGCTGTACGGCAACACGTCGGTGATCGCCGTCGACCAGGACACGCTGGGCAAGCAGGGCACCGAGGTGTCGTCCGCCGGCGGCCTCGACGTGCTCACCAAGCCGCTGTCAGGCGGCGACGTGTCGGTGGCGCTGTTCAACGAGAACTCCTCGGCCGCCACCATCAGCACCACCGCCGCCGCGGTCGCCGCACCGTCCGCGTCGTCGTACAAGCTGACGAACCTGTGGACGAACGAGGTCAGCACCACCAGCGGCGCGATCTCGGCCGCCGTGCCCGGGCACGGCACCGTGATGTTCCGGGTCTCCCCCGGCAGCGGCAGCAGCGTCGGCACCACCCATCCGCTGCGCGGCGCGTCCTCGAAGCGCTGCCTGGACGCCTACGACAACGAGACCGCCGACGGCACGCCGATCGAGATCTGGGACTGCGACGGCGGCGCCAACCAGGCGGTCACCCTCACCTCGGCCGGCGAACTGCGGCTGTACGGCGGGACCGCGTGCCTGGACGCCTACGACAACCGGACCGCGGCCGGCACCAAGGTCGAGCTGTGGACCTGCAACGGCGGCGCCAACCAGCAGTGGCGGCTCAACGCGGACGGCACCGTCACCGGGGTCCAGTCCGGCCTGTGCCTCGACGTCACCGGCGGCGACCAGCCCGCGGGCAACGCCAACGGCACCGGGCTGGAGCTGTGGACCTGCAACGGCGGCGCCAACCAGCAGTGGAGCCTGCTCTGACCCGCGCCCGCCGGCCGTACGGCCCCGGTTCCGCCCGGGGCCGTACGGCACCGCGCCGTCAGCGGCGGCGCAGCAGCGCGAGGTACATCGCGTCCGTGCCGTGCAGGTGCGGCCACAGCTGGACGTCGGGGCCGTCGCCGAGCGCGGGCACGCCCGGCAGCAGCGGGCGGGCGTCGATCTGCTCGGCGGCGGGCGCGTGCGGTGAGCGCAGCACGTCGTCGACGACCGCGCGGGTCTCGGCCAGGTGCGGGGAGCAGGTCGCGTAGCCGACCACCCCGCCGGGCCGTACCGCCGTCAACGCCTCGGTGAGCAGGGCGCGTTGCAGCGGGCCGAAGCCGCCGACGTCCTCCGCGCGGCGCCGCCAGCGCGCCTCCGGGCGGCGCCGCAGCGCGCCGAGTCCGGTGCAGGGCACGTCGACCAGCACCCGGTCGAAGGAGCCGGGCCGCCACACCGGGCGGGTCCCGTCGGCGACCACCACCTGGTAGGGACCCGGGTTGCCGTGCAGGGCGCGGCCCACCAGCCGGGCCCGGTGCGGCTGCTTCTCGGCGGCGACGAGGTACGCGCCGCGCCCGGCGGCCAGCGCCGCGAGCAGCGCCGCCTTCCCGCCGGGGCCCGCGCAGCCGTCCAGCCAGCGCGCGTCGGGGCCCTCGAGCGGGGCCGCGGCGAGCGCCGCGGCGACCAGCTGGCTGCCCTCGTCCTGCACACCGGCGTCGCCGTCGTGCACGGCCGGCACCGCGGCCGGGTCGCCGCCCTCGGCGAGCCGCACCGCGTACGGCGACCAGCGGCCCGGCGCGGTGGCCTCCGGCGGCAGCGACCGCGCGATCTGCTCGGGCGTACTGCGGCCGGGCCGGGCCACCAAGGTGACCTCGGGCCGCTCGTTGTCGGCCGCGAGCAGCTCCTCGATGCCGGCCCGGCCGCCGCCGAGCGCGTCCCACAGCGCGGAGACCACCCAGCGCGGGTGGGAGTACACCACGGCGAGGTGGTCCTCGGGGTCCTCGTCGTAGGGCGGGGCGACCTGCGCCAGCCACGCGTCCAGGTCCTGCGCGGCGACCCGGCGCAGCACCGCGTTCACGAACCGGGCCCGGCCGTCGCCGAGCACCACCCGGGCCAGCTCCACGGTCGCCGAGACCGCGGCGTGCGCGGGAATGCGGGTGGCCAGCAACTGGTGGGCGCCCAGCGCCAGGACGTCCAGGACCGGCGGGTCCACCTCCCGCAGCGGCCGGTCCACGCAGGCCGCGATCACCGCGTCGTACGTGCCCTGGTGGCGCAGGGTGCCGTACACCAGCTCCGTCGCCAGGGCCGCGTCCCGGCGGTCGAAGGTGCGGCCCTTCTTCGCCGCTTCCTGCTCCGCGGCGCGCAGCAGGCCCGGCAGCACCAGGTTCGCGTAGGCGTCCCGCTCCCCCACCGCCCGCAGCGCCTCGAACGCCAACACCCGCACCGGGTCCTTCTGCGGACGGCGGTACGGCTTGCCCTGCGTGCTCTTCAAAGGTGCTCCGGTTTTCCTCATACGAACGTACGGCTCGCCGCCAAGGGTACGGCGGGACGAGCCGCGGTCGGTCGGGGGCGCCGGGTGGCCCCGCGTCACCCGCCGAACCGGGTGCCGGGTTCGATCCGGGTGCCCCGGGCCCAGTCGGCGGCGGCCATGGCGCGCTTGCCGACCGCCTGGACGTCGCCGAGGCGGACCGGGTGGCTTCCGGTACCGACGTACACGGCCTTCTTGGTCACCCCGATCTCGCCGGGCGCGAGCCCTTGGGCGTCGGGCGCGAGCCCTTCGGCGTCGGGGGCGGGCACGACGGGCCCGAGCTTGACCCGTTCGCCGCCGAGCAGCGTCCAGGCCCCGGGCGCGGGCGTGCAGCCGCGGATCAGCCGGTCGACGCGCAGCGCGGGCGCACTCCAGTCGACGGCCGCGTCCTCCACCGTGATCTTGGGCGCGACGGTCACGCCGTCGGCGGGCTGGGGACGCCCGACGAGATCGCCCTGCTCGATGCCGTCCATCGTGGCGACCAGCAGCCGCGCGCCGCTGTGCGCGAGCCGCCCGAGCAGGTCGCCGCTGGTGTCCTTCGGCCGGATCTCCTCGGTGACGACGCCGTACACCGGCCCGGAGTCCAGGCCCTGTTCGATGAGGAAGGTGGACGCGCCGGTCACCTCGTCCCCGGCCATCACGGCGTGCTGCACCGGCGCGGCGCCGCGCCAGGCGGGCAGCAGCGAGAAGTGCAGGTTGACCCAGCCGCGCGCGGGCACGTCGAGGGCCACCTTGGGCAGCAGCGCGCCGTAGGCGACGACCGGGCAGCAGTCCGGGCCGATCTCCCGCAGCCGGGCGAGGAAGTCCTCGTCGCGCGGCCGGGCCGGTTTGAGCACCTCGATCCCGGCCTCCTCGGCGCGCTGCGCGACCGGGCTGGCGACCAGCTTGCGGCCGCGCCCGGCGACGGCGTCGGGCCGGGTGACGACGGCGACGACCTCGTGCCGGTCGGAGGCGATCAGGGCGTCGAGTGCGGGCACGGCGACCTCGGGGGTGCCGGCGAAGACGAGCTTCATCGTGCGGGGAGTACCTCTCGGTGGCAGGCGGTCACAGGGCGCGGCCGAACGTGTCGTGCGGCGAGACCTTCACCTGCGGCGCGCCCTGCGCGCCCCAGTCGGCCTCGCGGATCGCCTTCATCGCGGCCTTGCGCGCCTCGGCGTCGAGCCGGTCGACGAAGATGATGCCGTCGAGGTGGTCGGTCTCGTGCTGGATGCAGCGGGCCATCCGCTGGGTGCCTTCGAGGGTGACCGGGTCGCCGTACATGTTGAAGCCCCGGGCCACGACGCCGTACGCGCGCTCGCAGTCGAAGGTCAGGCCCGGCAGCGACAGGCAGCCCTCGGGGCCGTCCTGCCGCTCGTCGCTGAGGGTCAGCTCCGGGTTGATCAGGTGGCCCAGCTCGCCGTCCACGTTGTAGGTGAACACCCGCAGGGACACGCCCAGTTGGGGGGCGGCCAGGCCCGCGCCGGGGGCCTGGAGCATGGTGTCGGTCAGGTCCTTGACGAGGGTGCGCAGTTCGAGGTCGAAGGTGGTGACCGGCTGCGCCGTCATGCGCAGCACCGGGTCGCCGAACAGGCGGATGGGCTTGACGGACACGGGCGGGGGCTCCTGAACGGTCGGACGGCCCGCGGGCGCGGGCGGGGCTACGGGTCTGCGGGCGGCGGGTCAGGCTGCGGGCGGAGGTCAAGTCTAGGGCGGGTGGGGGGCGGACGGTGCACGCGGACGGGGAGTGCGCGCGGACGGCGCGCGCCCCCGAGGGGGTGGCCGCGCCGGTCGGGCGTGACTCGATGGGGCGGTGGCGCGTTGGTCAAGAGAGTGTGACCGAAATCGGCCCCGCCCGCGGCTGGAGCGTGCGGCCCGATCCTTGTCGTCGTCGGTTGGAGAGGCTTGTTGATGCCCGACCACGCAACGCCCGATGCCCAGGCACGGGCCAGCCTGCACCTGCTGGTGCGGGACATCGAACGGGTCCGTCGGCAGGTCGACGCGTTGCGCACGCTGACCGCCCAGCTCGGAAACGTCTACCGGCCGCGGCGCGGCGGGCCCTCCGCGGGGTTCGTGGTGTACGGGCGGGCCCCGGCCCCCACGGTGCGGCTGGCCCAGGAGTTGCGGGACAGCGTGGAGACGCTGGTGACGGCGGCGGTGGAGTTCGACCGCTCGCTCGGGTTCTCCTGGGACGCGGTGGGCTCCGCGCTGGGGGTCACGAAACAGGCGGTGCACCGCCGCTACGGCTCCCGGCGGGCCCCTGCGGAGGCCGCCGCGCCGACCGTGCCCGCCGCCCGCTCCATGGAGGTGGAGCGGGCCGCGCAGGTGCCCCCGCCCGCGCCGGCCTTCCCGAGCCCCCGCAACCCGTAGCCGTCGCCGCAGCCCCGTCGCCGCAGCCCGCCGCCCGGTCAGGGCTCAGCCGATGTCGGGCGGGTCCATGCGGATCTGGAGGGGCGTGGCGGGGCCGGTCCGGGTGGCACGGGTGACCCGGGCCTGCTTGAGGGCCGCCGCGAGCGCCGCACCGGAGCCCGGCGGCACCCGGAAGAGGATGCGCTCCCAGGGGTCGGTGCCCGCGGGGCGCCGGACAGGGACCGGCCCGAGCAGGTCCGTGTCCGGGGGGAGCCGGGCGAGGTCGACGAACTCGGCCACCGCGGACGGCGGCCCGGACACCGCGGCCATCCGGGCCACCGGCGGGAAGCGCAGCTCGGCCCGCTCGGCCAGCTCCCGCAGGGCGTGCCCGGCCGGGTCCCACCGGACCAGCGCCTGCACCGGCCGCAGCGTCGGCTCGGCCAGCACCACCACGGTGCCGCCCGCCCCCGCCGGGCGGACCAGGGACGCGGCCAGCGCCCACCGCCGCAACGCCTCCTCGGCCGCGCGCAGGTCCGGGCGGCCCAGCAGCGCCCAGCCGTCCAGCAGCAGCGCGGCCGCGTAGCCCTCCTCCGCGACCGGCTCGGCCCCGGGCGTGGCGATCACCAGCGCGGGGGCGGCCCCGACCGTCGCCAGCACGGTGTCGCGCCCCGACGTCCGCACCGGCACCCGGGGGAAGGCCCGCCCCAGCTCCTCCGCGGTGCGCCGCGCCCCCACCACCCGCGCCCGCAGCCGGAACCCCCCGCACTCCTGGCAGTGCCAGTCCGCCGCCGGCCGCGCGCACCACCCGCACGCCGGGGTGCCGCCCTCCTCGCGCACCTCCAGCGGCCCGGCGCAGGCCGCGCACCGGGCCGGCGCCCGGCAGGTGTCGCAGCCGAGCCGGGGTACGTATCCGCGCCGCGGCACCTGCACCAGCACCGGCCCGCGGACCAGCGCGTCCCGGGTGACCTGCCAGGCCAGAGACGGCAGCCGGGCCGCGCGGGCCGCCTCGTCGCGCGCCTGGTCCAGGTCGCCGACCGTACGCACCAGCGGCGCGGCGGCCCGTACCTCGTCGCGGGACGCGGCCAGCGGCAGCGCCCACCCGCTGTCGACGAGCTGGGCGCCCTCGACGGTGGTGGTGACGCCGCCGAGCAGGAAGGCGGTGCGCTCCTCGCGGGCGCGCAGCAGCAGCACGTCGCGGGCGTGCGGCTGCGGGGCGTGCGGCTCGGCGTGGCTGGAGTCGCCGTCGTCCCACAGGGCGACCAGCCCGAGGTCGGCGACGGGCGCGAACATCGCCGCACGGGTGCCGACGACGACCTTGACGCTGCCGCGGCTGACCGCGAGCCAGCGCCGGTAGCGCTCCTGCGGCCCGGCGTCGGCGGTGAGCAGGACGTGGTGTCCGGCGCCGAGCAGTCCGGTCAGGGCGGCGTCCACGCGGGCGGCGCTGCGCCCGTCGGGCAGCACCGCGAGCGCGCCGCGGCCGGCGGCGCGCGCGGTGGCGAGCGCGGTGGCCAGTTCCTGCGGCCAGTGCGGTCCGGGCAGCGCGAGCCACACCGCGCGGGGGGTGTCACCGCGGGCGAGCGCCTGGAGGTAGGCGGGGCCGGTGGCGTACCGGGACCAGGTCGCGGGCGGCGGCAGCGGCGGGTCGGAGAGCGGGTCGGGCGAGGGGTCGCGTTCGGCGCGGGCCATCCGGGGCGGCACCGCGAGCTGCACCACGTCGGCGAGCGCGCCCGCGTACCGGTCGGCGACCTGGCGGCACAGCCGCAGCAGCGGCTCGGTGAGCACCGGTTCGGTGGACAGCACCTGGGCGAGGGGCGCGAGCGGGCCGGCGTAGTCGCTGTCGGCGCGGCGCTCGACCACGAAGCCGTCGTGGAGGGTGCCGCCCTCGCGGCGGCCCTTGACCACGCGCGCGCCGAACCGGACCCGGACCCGCACGCCCGGCTGGGCGTCGGCGTCCATGGCGGCGGGCACCGCGTAGTCGAAGAACTGGTCGAGGTGGACCAGGCCCTTGTCGACGAGGACCCGGGCGACCGGCAGGCCCTCGGCGAGCGCGGCCCCGCGCCAGGTGCGCGGCTTCGCGCGCGGCTGCCTGGCCTTGCGGACCGTCTCGCGGATCAGCGCGAGCTGCTCCCCGCCGCCCGCCTCCGGCGGTTCGGCCGCTCCCTCCCGCTTCGGTCCCTCGTCACCGCTCACCTTGTGATTCTTACCAGACCCCTACGACACCGCGGCCCGGACCGGGAACGTGGCGGGCGTCGCCACCGGCCGGTGGAAAGCCGAACGCGCAGTCCTCCCCCCAGAGGCTTCGCCTGGGGGGGAACTGCGCGTGGCGGGGCGGGCGGGCCGCTTACAGGCCGACCGCGGCGCGGAGCGCGTCGACCCGGTCGGTCTTCTCCCAGGTGAAGTCGTCCAGCTCGCGGCCGAAGTGGCCGTAGGCGGCGGTCTGGGCGTAGATCGGCCGCAGCAGGTCCAGGTCGCGGATGATCGCGGCCGGGCGCAGGTCGAACACCTCGCCGATGGCCTGCTCGATCTTCTCGACCTCCACGTTGGCGGTGCCGAAGGTCTCGACGAACAGGCCGACCGGCTCGGCCTTGCCGATCGCGTAGGCGACCTGGACCTCGCAGCGGGCGGCGAGCCGCGCGGCCACCACGTTCTTGGCGACCCAGCGCATCGCGTACGCCGCGGAGCGGTCCACCTTGGACGGGTCCTTGCCGGAGAAGGCGCCGCCGCCGTGCCGGGCCATGCCGCCGTAGGTGTCGATGATGATCTTGCGGCCGGTCAGGCCGGCGTCGCCCATCGGGCCGCCGATCTCGAACCGACCGGTCGGGTTGACCAGCAACCGGTAGCCGTCGGTGTCGAGCTTGATGCCCTCGTCGAGCAGGGCCTTCAGCTCGACCTCCACGACGAACTCGCGGATGTCGGGGGTGAGCAGCGACTCCAGGTCGATGTCGGAGGCGTGCTGCGAGGAGACCACGACGGTGTCCAGCCGGACCGCCTTGTCGCCGTCGTACTCGATGGTGACCTGGGTCTTGCCGTCGGGCCGCAGGTAGGGGATGGTGCCGTTCTTGCGGACCTCGGTGAGGCGCTTGGACAGCCGGTGCGCGAGCGTGATCGGCAGCGGCATCAGCTCGGGCGTCTCGTCGGAGGCGTACCCGAACATCAGGCCCTGGTCGCCGGCGCCCTGCTTGTTCAGCTCGTCCTCGTCGGCGGCGCCGCCCTCGACGCGCTTCTCGTACGCGGTGTCAACGCCCTGGGCGATGTCCGGCGACTGGGCGCCGATCGACACGGAGACGCCGCACGAGGCGCCGTCGAAGCCCTTCTTCGAGGAGTCGTAACCGATCTCCAGGATCTTCCCGCGCACCAGCGAGGCGATGTCGGCGTAGGCGGTCGTGGTGACCTCGCCCGCGACGTGCACCTGGCCGGTGGTGATCAGCGTCTCGACGGCCACCCGGGAGGTCGGGTCCGCGGTCAGCAGGGCGTCGAGAATGGTGTCGCTGATCTGGTCAGCGATCTTGTCGGGGTGACCTTCGGTCACGGACTCCGAGGTGAACAGACGGCGCGACACATCGCTCCCTGGGGTTGCAGCGGCTGCTGGCTCTAGCTGGTGGAGTGCACAGGGCTGCGCCCGGCGCTCCGCGGCTAGCTTAGCGTGAGCGCCCCCGGGACGGGCCAGGCATCTCGCTCTTTGGATATGCCACACCCTGCACCCCGATGTCCACTACTCGGCCACTCGCCACCCGTCCGTCAGCCGATCGCACCTCTCCCGGCGACCGGGAAAGACGGCAGGTGGCGGCGGGCGCGGGCCGGGCGCGGGCCCTGCGGCGGGCGGGCCCGGCGGGCCGGTCGGCGGCTGGCCTGATTTCACCGGTTGTTCACAGGCCGCCCGGGCGTGGCAGACCGCCGGCCGCCGACGGTACGTAACCGGCGGCCCACACGCCACTCCCCCACCACCGGCCCCGTACGCCCCGCCGGCCCCCGGCGGCGGCTTTCGAAGCGGCCCTCAGGGGGCGTCCGAGGCCGTAGGGGTGACGGGGCCGGGTCGGGGCCTGGTCCAGGCGGGTGGCGCCGCCTGTGGCGGCGCCGTCAGAGGCGGGCGGCGACCAGGTCCCAGACCTGGTCGGCCAGCGCCTCCTTCGGGCCGTGCGGCACCGGCGTGGCGCTGCCGTCGGCGCCGAGCACCACCGCTTCGTTGTCGTCGGTGCCGAAGGCCTTGCCGCCGCCGACCTCGTTGACGACCAGCAGGTCGCAGCCCTTGCGGTCGAGCTTGGCCCGGCCATTGGCCAGCACGTCGTCGGTCTCGGCGGCGAACCCGGCGACGATCTGCCCGGGCCGGGCGCGGTGCGCCGACAGCTCGGCGAGGACGTCGGGGTTGCGGACCAGCTCGACCGGTGCGGGCCCGGCGCCGTCGTCACTCTTCTTGATCTTGCTGGTGGCGTACGCGGCGGGGCGGAAGTCGGCGACGGCCGCGGCCATCACCACCGCGTCGGCGTCGGCCGCGGCCGCCAGCACCGCCGCGCGCAGCTCCTCGGCGGTGCCCACGGCCACCACGTCGGCGCCCGCCGGGTCGGCGAGGGTGTCGGTGTTGGCGGTGACCAGGGTGACCCGGGCGCCGCGGGCGACGGCGGTACGCGCCAGGGCGTATCCCTGCTTGCCGGAGGAGCGGTTGCCGAGGTAGCGCACGGGGTCCAGCGGTTCGCGGGTGCCGCCGGCGCTGACCACGACGTGCCGCCCGGCGAGGTCGGGGGCGGCGGTGCCGCGGGCGAGGACGCGCCGGCCGACCTGGAAGATCTCGTCCGGGTCGGGCAGCCGCCCCTTGCCGGTGTCCACGCCGGTCAGCCGCCCGACGGCGGGCTCGATGACCACCGCGCCGCGGCGGCGCAGCGTGGCGACGTTCTCCCGGGTGGCGGGGTGCTCCCACATCTCGGTGTGCATGGCGGGGGCGAAGACCACCGGGCAGCGGGCGGTGAGCAGGGTGTTGGTCAGCAGGTCGTCGGCGAGGCCGTGCGCGGCCTTGGCGAGCAGGTCGGCGGTGGCGGGCGCGACGAGCACGAGGTCGGCGTGCTGTCCGATCCGCACGTGCGGCACGTTCTCGACGCCGTCCCAGACCCGGGTGGAGACCGGCCGGCCGGACAGTGCGGCCCAGGTGGCCTCGCCGACGAAGTGCAGGGCGGCGTCGGTGGGCACCACCTGGACGTCGTGCCCGGACTCGGTGAAGCGGCGCAGCACCTCGCACGCCTTGTAGGCGGCGATGCCGCCGCTGACACCCAGTACGACCTGTGGCCTGCCCATACCCGCTCCGCTCCGCCGCGCCGTCACGCCGCCGTGGTCACCCGATGACACCACCCCATGACACACCACGGGCCCGGCGGTCGCGCCGCCGGGCCCGTGCTGAAGTGCCTACCGCCTCACTGGGTGGGCGGTGCCTCGACGGCCTCGGAGGTCAGCAGGCCGGCGTTGATCTCGCGCAGCGCGATGGAGAGCGGCTTCTCGTGGACGTGGGTGTCCACCAGCGGGCCGACGTACTCCAGCAGGCCCTCACCGAGCTGGGAGTAGTACGCGTTGATCTGGCGGGCGCGCTTGGCCGCGTAGATCACCAGGCTGTACTTGGAGTCGGTGGCTTCGAGCAGCTCGTCGATCGGCGGGTTGATGATGCCCTCGGGCGTGGTGATGGAAGAGGACACGCTCTACCTACCCCTACTTGTGGAAGGACTTCTGGGACGGGACCCCGGGACCGGGGGCTCGCTGCCGGGCGGCCGCGCGGAAGCGCGAGGTCACCCGATGTTCATCAAGGCTAGCAGCTCGCGTGCTACATCCTCGACGGAGGTGTTGACAAGCGTCTCGTCGAACTCGGACTCCGCGGCCAGTTCGATCCTCGCCGCCGCGAGCCGCCGCTC
Organism: Streptomyces sp. CA2R106; assembly: GCF_037034245.1. Taxonomy (NCBI): domain Bacteria; kingdom Bacillati; phylum Actinomycetota; class Actinomycetes; order Kitasatosporales; family Streptomycetaceae; genus Streptomyces; species Streptomyces sp. CA2R106. The sequence goes on along the minus strand of NZ_JBAGKC010000006.1, from coordinate 203,180 downwards.
GATCACCTCGGGCGACTCGGTGCCGCGCCCGGTGAGCCGGCGGACCAGCTCCTCCCAGCTCGGCGGGGCGAGGAAGACCAACCGCGCCTCGGGCATCGAGGTCCGCACCAGCCGGGCGCCCTGCAGGTCGATCTCCAGCAGCACGGGCGCGCCGGAGGCGAGCCGGTCGAGTACGGCGCGGCGCGGGGTGCCGTAGCGGTTGCCCGCGAACTCCGCCCACTCCAGCAGTTCGCCGTTGGCGACGAGCTTGTCGAACTCGTCGTCGTCGACGAAGTGGTACTGCACCCCGTCGCGTTCGCCGGGGCGGGGTCTGCGGGTGGTGGCGGACACCGAGAGCCATACCTCGGGGTGGGACGCGCGCAGATGGGCGACGACCGTGCTCTTGCCGACCCCGGAAGGGCCGGAGAGCACGGTCAGTCGCGGATGTCTGACCGGAGCGGCCGGGGAAGCCCCCTGCGAGGCGGGGGGCGTGGCCGGCCCCGGTGAGGCTGGAGAACTCATGAGGCGATTATCCCCGGTTCCCGAGAGCGGCGGGAACCGGTGTCACCGCCTCGTCTCCGCGAGGACGGCGCCGCCCCACCTGCGGGCGGGCTGCGGCGGCGTCCGGAGACGCGACTCAGGCGGGGGTGCCGCCGAACTCACGTTCCAGGGAAGCGATCTGGTTGGAACCCAGGCCACGCACCCGGCGGCTCTCGGAGATGCCGAGCCGCTCCATGATCTGCTTGGCGCGGACCTTGCCGACGCCCGGCAGGGACTCAAGGAGGGCGGAGACCTTCATCTTGCCGATGACATCGTTCTCCTGGCCCTGCTTGATGACCTCGTGCAGGCTGGCGCCGGAGTGCTTGAGCCGGTTCTTGACCTCGGCGCGCTCCCGGCGAGCCGCGGCGGCCTTTTCGAGCGCGGCAGCGCGCTGTTCAGGGGTAAGGGGCGGAAGAGCCACGCCTACGTCACCTCGGATGTAGATCAATCGGATAAGGAGTAGGAGCCGACCGGAGGCACCGGTCGACCTGCAGCGCACCTGGGCGGCGCGCTCCTGTCGGAGACTAGCGGTCCCAGCGGCCCAAGTCAGCGAGAACAGATGAAAAGTCCAGGTCAGCCTTGATCCGAGGGGATATACGGGACATACCGGAACGGGATTCGGCGTCAATGAGCCCAGTTGTTGAAACCGGCCCTTTTTTCGGCCGTTTTCCCAGCCCATTCACCGGCCGATTCAGCGGCCGATCGAGCGGCGGATCGAGCGGCGGATCGAGCAGCGGAATCAGGGTCCGATTCAGCGGCCGGCCGACCGTCCCGCGATACCGCCCGGTGCGGCCGCACCGTCCACGGCCGCCCGTACCTCCGCCACATACTCCCGTACCGATTTCAACAAAGCCGCCGGGTCCGGTCCGTGCCGCAGCACGTCCCGGCTCACGCTCGGCAGCACGTTCGGCAGCGCCGCGCCGAAGAGCGCCGGCAGGTCCGCCGGCGTCGCGCCCTGGGCGCCGACACCGGGGGCCAGCAGCGGGCCGTTGACCGCGAGGTCCGCGCCCGCCTCGGCCAGCGTCGCCCCGACCACCGCGCCCACCGAACCCAGCGGCGCCGCGCCCTCGTTCTCCGCCGCGATGGCGTCCAGCATCACCTGCGCCACCGACCGCCCGTCGGCCGCGGTCGCCCGCTGCACCTGGCCGCCCTCCGGGTTGGAGGTCAGCGCCAGGACGAACACCCCCGCGCCCGCCGCCCGCGCCGCGTCCAGCGCCGGGCGCAGCGACCCGAACCCGAGGAACGGGCTGACCGTCAGCGCGTCGCTGAACAGCGGGGCACCCGGGGCGAGATAGGTCGCCGCGTACGCGTCCATGGTGGAGCCGATGTCCCCGCGCTTGGCGTCCATCAGCACCAGCGCGCCCGCCTCCCGGGCTCGGGCCACCGTCTTCTCCAGCACCGCGACACCGCGCGAGCCGAACCGCTCGAAGAACGCGGACTGCGGCTTGAACACCGCGGTGTGCTCGCCCAGCGCCTCCACCACGGTCAGCGCGAAGCGCTCCAGGCCGGACGGGTCGAAGGGCAGCCCCCAGCGGCTGAGCAGGCCCGCGTGCGGGTCGATGCCGACGCACAGCGGCCCGCGGGTGTCCATCGCCCGGCGCAGCCGCGCGCCGAACGGCTCGGGCGGTGCGACGGACGTCTTGGGGGCGGGCTGCGGGGTGCTGCTGCCGGTCATGCGGTCACCTTCCGGGAGTGGGCGCCGACCGCGTCGGCGAGGGTGGCGTACGGACTGGCGGCCAGCCGGGCGGCCAGCCCCTTGTGCATGCCGCGCATCCAGAACGGGCCGCGGTAGATGAAGGCGGTGTACCCCTGCACCAGGGTCGCGCCGGCCAGGATGCGCTGCCAGGCGTCCTCGGCGTCCTCCACGCCGCCGACGCCGACCAGCGTGACCTGGTCGCCGACCCGCCGGTACAGCCGGCTCAGCACCTGGAGCGAGCGGTCCTTGAGCGGCGCGCCGGACAGCCCGCCGGCCTCCGCGGTCAGCGCCGCGGGCGAGCGCAGGCCCTCCCGGCCGATCGTGGTGTTGGTGGCGATGATGCCGTCCAGGCCCAGTTCGACGGCCAGGTCCGCGACCGCGTCCACGTCCTCGTCCGCGAGGTCGGGGGCGATCTTCACCAGCAGCGGCACCCGGCGGGTGGTCACCGTGCGGTCCGCGGCCGCCCGTACCGCCGCCAGCAGCGGGCGCAGCGCCTCGGTCGCCTGGAGGTCGCGCAGGCCCGGGGTGTTGGGCGAGGACACGTTCACCACGAGGTAGTCCGCGTGCTCGGCGAGGCGCTCGGTCGAGGTGACGTAGTCGGCGATCGCGTCCTGCTCGGCGACGGCCTTGGTCTTGCCGATGTTGACGCCCACGGTGGTCCGGAAGACCTGCCTGCGGGTGGCCAGGCGCGCGGCCACCGCGGCCGAGCCCTCGTTGTTGAAGCCCATCCGGTTGATCAGCGCGCGGTCCGCGACCAGCCGGAACATCCGCTTCTTCGGGTTGCCCGGCTGCGCCTGGCCGGTGACGGTGCCGACCTCCACGTGGTCGAAGCCGAGCATCGCCATCCCGTCGATGGCGACGGCGTTCTTGTCGAACCCGGCGGCCAGCCCGAACGGGCCGTGCATGCGCAGGCCCAGCGCCTCGGTGCGCAGGCTCGCGTACCGGGGCGCCAGCGCGGCCGCGACGAAGGTGCGCACCACCGGTACCCGCGCCGCCAGCCGAATCCACCGGAAGGCCAGGTGGTGCGCCTTCTCCGGGTCCATCCCGCGGAAGACCAGCTTGAAGAACAGGGCGTACATGGCTCGCTTTCGTTCGTCAGGGGGCGCCCCGGTGCGGGGCGCCCCGAAGGCGCACAGGGGCGCCCGCCTACCGGGGCCGCGGCGCCGGCTACCGGGCCCGGGCCTGCTCCAGGGCCGCGGCGTGGTCCTGGAGGGACCGCACGCCGATGTCGCCGCGGGTGAGCGCGTCGATGCCCTGGACGGCCGCCGCCAGCGCCTGCACGGTGGTCAGGCACGGCACGCCGCGGGAGACCGCGGCGGTGCGGATGTCGTAGCCGTCCAGGCGGCCGCCGGTGCCGAAGGGGGTGTTGACGATGAGGTCGATCTCGCCCTCGTGGATGAGGGTGACCACGGTGGGCTCCCCGTCCGGTCCGGTGCCCTCGCTCTGCTTGCGCACCACGCGCGCCTCGATGCCGTTGCGGCGCAGCACCTCCGCGGTGCCGGAGGTGGCCAGCAGCTCGAAGCCGTGCTCGATCAGCGCCCGCGCCGGGAAGATCAGCGCCCGCTTGTCGCGGTTGGCGACGGAGACGAACGCGCGGCCCTTGGTGGGCAGCGCGCCGTAGGCGCCGGCCTGCGACTTGGCGTAGGCGGTGCCGAAGACCGCGTCGATGCCCATGACCTCACCGGTGGAGCGCATCTCCGGGCCGAGGATGGTGTCCACGCCGCGGCCGGCGGCGTCGCGGAAGCGGCTCCAGGGCAGCACCGCCTCCTTGACGGAGATCGGCGCGTCCAGCGGCAGGGTGCCGCCGTCGCCGGCGGCCGGCAGCAGTCCCTCGGCGCGCAGTTCGGCCACGGTCGCGCCCAGCGAGATCCGGGCGGCGGCCTTGGCCAGCGGCACGGCGGTGGCCTTGGAGGTGAAGGGCACGGTGCGCGAGGCGCGCGGGTTGGCCTCCAGGACGTAGAGGATGTCCCCGGCCAGCGCGAACTGGATGTTGATCAGCCCGCGCACGCCGACGCCCGCGGCGATCGCCTCGGTGGAGGCCCGCAGCCGCTTGATGTCATGGCTGCCCAGGGTGATCGGCGGCAGCGCGCACGCGGAGTCGCCGGAGTGGATGCCGGCCTCCTCGATGTGCTCCATGACGCCGCCGAGGTACAGCTCGTGGCCGTCGTAGAGCGCGTCGACGTCGATCTCGATGGCGTCGTCGAGGAAGCGGTCGACCAGCACCGGGCGGGTCGGGCTGATCTCGGTGGACTCGGCGATGTACGCGGCAAGCCGGGTCTCGTCGTAGACGATCTCCATGCCGCGGCCGCCGAGCACGTACGAGGGGCGGACCAGCACCGGGTAGCCGATCTCGTCGGCGATGGCCTTGGCGCCGGTGAAGGAGGTGGCGGTGCCGTGCTTGGGCGCGGGCAGGCCCGCCTCGGCGAGCACCCGGCCGAACGCGCCGCGGTCCTCGGCGAGGTGGATCGCCTCGGGCGAGGTGCCGACGACGGGCACGCCGTTGTCCTTCAGCGCCTGCGCCAGGCCGAGCGGGGTCTGCCCGCCGAGCTGCACGATGACGCCCGCGATCGGGCCGGCGACGCTCTCGGCGTGCACGATCTCCAGCACGTCCTCCAAGGTGAGCGGCTCGAAGTAGAGCCGGTCGGAGGTGTCGTAGTCGGTGGAGACGGTCTCGGGGTTGCAGTTGACCATCACGGTCTCGTACCCGGCGTCGTGCAGCGCGAAGGAGGCGTGCACGCAGGAGTAGTCGAACTCGATGCCCTGGCCGATCCGGTTGGGCCCGGAGCCGAGGATGATCACCGCCGGGCGGGTGCGCGGCGCGACCTCGGTCTCCTCGTCGTAGGAGGAGTAGAAGTACGGCGTGCGGGCGGCGAACTCGGCGGCGCAGGTGTCGACGGTCTTGTACACCGGGCGCAGGCCCAGGGTGTGCCGGACCTCCCGGACGACGTCCTCGCGCAGGTCGCGGATCGCGGCGATCTGCGCGTCGGAGAAGCCGTGCCGCTTGGCCTCGGCGAGCACCTGCGGGTCGAGCTGGTCGGCGGCGGCCAGCTCGTCGGCGATCTCCTTGACCAGGAAGAGCTGGTCGACGAACCACGGGTCGATCCGCGTGGCGTCGAAGACCTCCTGGGGGGTGGCGCCGGCCCGGATCGCGGTCATCACGGCGTTGATCCGGCCGTCGGTGGGCACGCCCGCGACCGCCAGCAGCTCGTCCTTGGCGGCCGGGTCGACCGGGGTGGCGAAGTCGAACTGCGAGCCCTTGCGCTCCAGCGAGCGCAGCGCCTTGTTGAGCGCCTCGGTGAAGTTCCGGCCGATCGCCATCGCCTCGCCCACCGACTTCATGGTGGTGGTCAGGCTGGCGTCGGCGGCCGGGAACTTCTCGAAGGCGAACCGCGGGACCTTCACCACCACGTAGTCCAGGGTGGGTTCGAAGGACGCCGGGGTCTGCTCGGTGATGTCGTTGGGGATCTCGTCGAGGGTGTAGCCGACGGCGAGGCGCGCGGCGATCTTCGCGATCGGGAAGCCGGTGGCCTTGGAGGCGAGCGCGGAGGAGCGGGAGACGCGGGGGTTCATCTCGATGACGATGACCCGGCCGTCCTCGGGGTTCACCGCGAACTGGATGTTGCAGCCGCCGGTGTCGACGCCGACCTCGCGGATCACCGCGATGCCGATGTCGCGCAGGATCTGGTACTCGCGGTCGGTGAGGGTCATCGCGGGCGCCACGGTGATCGAGTCGCCGGTGTGCACGCCCATCGGGTCGAAGTTCTCGATGGAGCAGACCACCACGACGTTGTCGTGCTTGTCGCGCATCAGCTCCAGCTCGTACTCCTTCCAGCCGAGGATGGACTCCTCCAGGAGCACCTCGGTGGTCGGCGAGAGCGTCAGGCCCTGGCCGGCGATGCGGCGCAGCTCGGCCTCGTCGTGGGCGAAGCCGGAGCCGGCGCCGCCCATGGTGAAGGAGGGCCGGACCACGACGGGGTAGCCGCCGAGGGTGTCCACGCCGGCGAGCACGTCGTCCATGGAGTGGCAGATCACCGAGCGGGCGGACTCGCCGTGCCCGATCTTCTGCCGTACCGCCTCCACGACGCCCTTGAACAGGTCGCGGTCCTCGCCCTTGTGGATGGCCTCGACGTTGGCGCCGATCAGCTCCACGCCGTGCTCGGCGAGCACGCCGCTCTCGTGCAGGGCGATCGCGGTGTTCAGCGCGGTCTGGCCGCCCAGGGTGGGCAGCAGCGCGTCGGGCCGCTCCTTGGCGATGATCTTCTCGACGTACTCCGGGGTGATCGGCTCGACGTAGGTGGCGTCGGCGATCTCCGGGTCGGTCATGATCGTGGCGGGGTTGGAGTTGACCAGGACGACCCGCAGGCCCTCGGCCTTCAGGACCCGGCACGCCTGGGTGCCGGAGTAGTCGAACTCGGCGGCCTGGCCGATGACGATCGGGCCGGAGCCGATGACCAGGACGGACTGGATATCGGTGCGCTTAGGCACGCTGGCCCTCCATCGAGACGGTGCTCATCAAAGCGGTGAAGCGGTCGAACAGGTAGGCGGCGTCGTGCGGGCCGGCGGCGGCCTCGGGGTGGTACTGGACGCTGAAGGCGGGCTTGTCGAGCAGCCGCAGCCCCTCCACGACGTTGTCGTTGAGGCAGACGTGGCTGACCTCGGCGCGCCCGTACGGGGTGTCGCTGACCTGGTCGAGGGGGGCGTCGACGGCGAAGCCGTGGTTGTGCGCGGTGACCTCGACCTTGCCGGTGGCGCGGTCCTGCACGGGCTGGTTGATGCCGCGGTGGCCGTACTTGAGCTTGTAGGTGCCGAAGCCCAGGGCGCGGCCGAGGAGCTGGTTGCCGAAGCAGATGCCGAACAGCGGGGTGCCGCGCTCCAGGACCGCCTTGATGACGGTGAGGTCGGCGGTGGCGGGGTCGCCGGGGCCGTTGGACAGGAACACCCCGTCGGGGTTGGTCGCGTAGACCTCCTCGACGGTGGCGGTGGCCGGCAGCACGTGCACCTCGACGCCGCGCTCGGCCAGGCGGTGCGGGGTCATGCCCTTGATGCCCAGGTCGAGGGCGGCGACGGTGAAGCGCTTGGTGCCGATCGCGGGGACGACGTAGGACTCGGCGGTGGCGACCTCGGCGGACAGGTCCGCGCCGGTCATCTGGGGGGCCTGGCGGACCCGGTCCACCAGGGCGGGGTCGTCGGCCGGGCCGGTCTGGAGCGCGGGGCCGGAGAAGATGCCGACCCGCATGGCGCCGCGCTCGCGCAGGTGGCGGGTGAGGGCGCGGGTGTCGATGCCGCTGATGCCGACCACGCCCTGCGCGGACAGCTCGTCGTCCAGGGAGCGCCGGGAGCGCCAGTTGGACGGGACGCGGGCGGGGTCGCGCACCACGTAGCCGGCGACCCAGATCCGGCGGGACTCGGGGTCCTCGTCGTTGACGCCGGTGTTGCCCACGTGCGGGGCGGTCATGACGACGACCTGGCGGTGATAGGACGGGTCGGTCAGGGTCTCCTGGTAGCCGGTCATCCCGGTGGAGAACACGGCCTCGCCGAAGGTCTCCCCCACGGCCCCGTAGGCGCGGCCGCGGAAGATGCGGCCGTCCTCCAGTACGAGTACGGCGGGCGCGGTGGCCGCCCGGGTGGAGGTCGTCATCGTGCGCCTTCCTTTTCGGTGGTCGTTGCCACGGCTTCGGTGGTGAATGTCACGGCCCGGTCGCCGCTCAGCTCGGTGATCGCCTGGGCCCAGGCCGGGTGGTCCGCGGCGTGCTCGGCGCGGAAGCCGGAGTCGATCAGGGTGCCGCCGTGCTCCCAGGTGACGACCAGCAGGCCGCCTTCGGGCAGCACCTTCCCCGCGATGGCCTGGTCCAGCCGGGCGCCGCGCAGGGCGGCAGCCGGCACCAGGAAGCCGGGGGCACCGGTGCGCTCGACCAGCAGGCCGCGCGCGGTCAGGGTGAGACGGGCCCTGCTGCGTACGCCCAGACCGTGCGCGACGATCCGGTCCAGCCACTGCCCGGCGGTGGTCGAGCCGTGGTAGCGGCCGTCGGCGACCAGCAGCGGTGCGCCCAGTTCGGCGGCCTCGGCGGGGGCGGGCGGCAACTCGGGCAGGCCGCCTTGCAGGGTGCGGCGCCACTGCCAGCCCTGCCGCATCAGCCAGTAGACCAGGCCGATCACCAGGGCCAGGCCGACGATCCAGCCGAGCCGGTCGGTCCAGTGGGTGACCTTCGCGGAGTGCTTGCCGCCCTCGGCGGCGGTGGCCGCCAGCGCTGTCAGAGTCGTCACGTGAGCTTCCCGTCCATGACCGTCGCACGGCCCCGCAGGAAGGTCGCGATGACCCGGCCGGGCAGCTCGCGCCCCGCGTAGGGGGTGTTGCGGCTGCGGGAGGCGAAGTCCGCGGGGTTGACGGTTCCACGGTATGCGGGATCGAGCAGCACCAGGTTGGCGGGCTCGCCGGGGGCGATCGGCCGGCCGTGTCCTTCGAGCCGTCCGATGGCCGCGGGCCGGGCCGACATGCGGTCGGCGACGCCGGCCCAGTCCAGCAGCCCGGTGTCGACCATGGTGTGCTGCACCACCGACAGCGCGGTCTCCAGGCCGACCATGCCCATGGCGGCCGCGGACCACTCGCAGTCCTTGTCCTCGTGCGGGTGCGGGGCGTGGTCGGTGGCGACGCAGTCGATGGTGCCGTCGGCGAGCGCCTCGCGCAGCGCCAGCACGTCGGCCTCGGTGCGCAGCGGCGGGTTGACCTTGTAGACGGGGTCGTAGCTGCGCACCAGTTCGTCGGTGAGCAGCAGGTGGTGCGGGGTGACCTCGGCGGTGACGTCCCAGCCCTTGGACTTCGCCCAGCGGACGATCTCGACCGAGCCGGCCGTGGACAGGTGGCAGATGTGCACGCGGGAGCCGACGTGCGCGGCGAGCAGCACGTCCCGGGCGATGATCGACTCCTCGGCGACCGCGGGCCAGCCGGTCAGGCCGAGCTCGCCGGAGACGGTGCCCTCGTTCATCTGGGCGCCCTCGGTCAGCCGCGGCTCCTGGGCGTGCTGGGCGACGACGCCGTCGAACGCCTTCACGTACTCCAGCGCGCGGCGCATGATCACCGCGTCGTCCACGCACTTGCCGTCGTCGGAGAAGACCCGCACCCCGGCGGCGGAGTCGGCCATCGCGCCCAGCTCGGCGAGCTGCTTGCCGGCCAGGCCCACGGTGACGGCGCCGACCGGCTGCACGTCGCAGTACCCGGACTCCTTGCCGAGCCGCCAGACCTGCTCCACGACGCCCGCGGTGTCGGCGACGGGGAAGGTGTTGGCCATGGCGTGTACGGCCGTGTAGCCGCCGACGGCCGCGGCGCGGGTGCCGGTCAGCACCGTCTCGGAGTCCTCGCGGCCGGGTTCGCGCAGGTGGGTGTGGAGGTCGACCAGGCCGGGCAGCAGGATGCGGCCGGTGCCGTCGACGACATCGACGACGTCGGCGCCCTCCCCGGACAGGCCGGCGCCGACCGCCTCGACCTTCTCGCCGTCGATCAGGACGTCCTGGGTCTCGCCGCCGAGCAGCCGTGCACCGCGGATCAGGATCTTGCTCATCGTCACTTGCTCTCCTCGGTACGGGCGGCTTCGGTGGCGGTGCCGGCCGCGCTGCTGACGGCGGGCCGGGCGGGCTCGGCGGGTGGGGCGGGCTCGGTACGGGCCGGGGCGATCGCCGGCTCCGAGCCGCCGAGCAGCAGGTAGAGCACGGCCATCCGGGTGCTGACGCCGTTGGCGACCTGCTCGACGGCGGTGCAGCGGGGCGAGTCGGCGACCTCGGCGGTGATCTCCATGCCGCGGTTCATCGGGCCGGGGTGCATGACGATCGCGTGCTCGGGCAGCGCCGCCATCCGCAGCCCGTCCAGGCCGTAGCGGCGGGCGTACTCGCGCTCGGTGGGGAAGAACGCGGCGTTCATCCGCTCGCGCTGGACCCGCAGCATCATCACCGCGTCGGACGTCGCGAGCACCGCGTCCAGGTCGTAGGAGACCGTGCAGGGCCAGGTCTCGACGCCGATCGGCAGCAGCGTCGGCGGCGCGACCAGGGTGACCTCGGCGCCCAGGGTGGTCAGCAGCTGCACGTTGGAGCGGGCGACCCGGCTGTGCAGCACGTCGCCGACGACGGTGATCCGGCGGCCGTCGAGGCCGCGGCCGACGCCCGAGAGGTGGCGGCGCATGGTCAGCGCGTCCAGCAGGGCCTGGGTGGGGTGCTCGTGGGTGCCGTCGCCGGCGTTGACCACGGAGGCGTTGATCCAGCCGGAGGTGGCCAGCCGGTGCGGGGCGCCGGAGAAGTGGTGGCGGATGACGACCGCGTCGGCGCCCATCGCCTCCAGGGTGAGCGCGGTGTCCTTCAGCGACTCGCCCTTGGAGACCGAGGAGCCCTTGGCGGAGAAGTTGATGACGTCGGCCGACAGCCGTTTCGCGGCGGCCTCGAAGGAGATGCGGGTGCGGGTCGAGTCCTCGAAGAAGAGGTTCACGACGGTGCGGCCGCGCAGGGTGGGCAGCTTCTTGATCGGCCGGTCGGCGACGCGGGCCATCTCCTCGGCGGTGTCCAGGACGAGGATGGCGTCGTCGCGGGTGAGGTCCGCGGCCGAGATCAGGTGGCGCTTCATGCAGGGGGCTCCGGGGGCTGGGTGGCCGGGCGGGCGGGTGCGGTGGGGGTTCGCACCCGGGCGCGGTCGGCCGGGCGTGCGGGCTCGGTCGATACGGGCAGGGGCGGGCGCGCGGGGCGGGGCGCGGCGTGCGGTCCGGCGGCGCGGCCGGGGCGTGCCGCAGCCGGGTGCGGCGGTGCGCTGCGGGCTCCGGCGCGGGCGGCGCCGCAGGCGGGTGCGGGCGCGGGCCGCCGTGCGAAGGGCGCTAGCCGTCCGCGGTGTGGCCCGCGCGCGGGCCCGGGTCCTTCTGGCCGAGCAGCACGCTGTCGCGGCCGTCCTCCTCCGCGAGCAGCACCTTGACCGTCTCGCGCAGCGAGGTGGGCAGGTTCTTGCCGACGTAGTCCGCGCGGATCGGCAGCTCGCGGTGGCCGCGGTCGACCAGCACCGCGAGCTGGACCGCGCGCGGGCGGCCGATGTCGCCGAGCGCGTCGAGGGCGGCGCGGATGGTGCGGCCGGAGAAGAGCACGTCGTCGACGAGGACCACCAGGCGGCCGTCGACGCCGTCGCCGGGGATGTCGGTGCGGGCGAGCGCGCGCGGCGGGTGCAGCCGCAGGTCGTCGCGGTACATCGTGATGTCGAGCGAGCCGACGGCGGCGGCTCGGCCGGTGATCTCGGCGAGCTTGTCGGCGAGCCGGCGGGCGAGGAAGACCCCGCGGGTGGGGATGCCGAGGAGCACCACGTCGTCGGCGCCCTTGGCGCGTTCGACGATCTCGTGGGCGATGCGGGTGAGCACCCGGGCGATGTCCGGGGCTTCGAGCACGGGGCGGGCGGTGCCGGCACTTTCGGCTCTGGCGCTGCCGCCGGGTGCCGTGCTCGTGGTGGTGCTGCGGTCGTCGACCATGGGTCGGGGACCTCCTTCCCCGCCTCACGGGACGGGCCTTAAAGGACGTCTGGAAGTACGTCCCCCACCGTACCAGGCGACCGGGACGGCCCAGGTCAGGGCCCGGTCGGACGCTTTCCGCTTGACGAGCCCGGATTACGCTGCGTAACCTCACAGTGAGTCACCGAGTTTCCGTCCGGGGAGCCATATGTCCAGCGATTACGCCAAACAGCTCGGAGCAAAACTCCGTGCCATCCGCACGCAGCAGGGCCTGTCCCTGCACGGCGTCGAGGAGAAGTCCCAGGGCCGCTGGAAGGCCGTGGTCGTGGGGTCGTACGAGCGCGGCGACCGCGCCGTGACCGTGCAGCGCCTCGCCGAGCTCGCCGACTTCTACGGCGTCCCGGTGCAGGAGCTGCTGCCCGGGACCACGCCCGGCGGTGCCGCCGAGCCGCCGCCGAAGCTGGTGCTCGACCTGGAGCGGCTGTCCCAGGTCCCGCCGGAGAAGGCCGGCCCCCTCCAGCGCTACGCGGCCACCATCCAGAGCCAGCGCGGCGACTACAACGGCAAGGTGCTGTCGATCCGCCAGGACGACCTGCGCACCCTCGCGGTCATCTACGACCAGTCGCCCTCGGTGCTGACCGAGCAGCTGATCTCGTGGGGCGTCCTCGACGCGGACGCCCGCCGAGCGGTGCAGCACGAGGAGAGCTGACCGCTCAAGCGGCATCGCCGTTGCAGAAACGTCCCCGCGCCCGGCGCGGCGCCCCTCACGGGCCGCCGCGCCGGGCGCGGGCGTTTCCGGCGGCTCCGCCCGGGCGGCTGGGCCTTTCCCGGCCGGGCGGAGCCGCCGTGTACTGACCGTCAGCTCCCGGCACCCGCCGCGCCTGCCGGGGCCGGGGCGTACCCGGCGGGGCAGGTGGTGAAGGTGCCGCGGCCCCGGGTACGGCTGCGCAAGCGCGTCGCGTAGCCGAACAGCTCGGCCAGCGGCACCGCAGCGGTGACCACGGAGGTGCCCGCGCGGGCGGTGGAGCCGGTGACCCGGCCGCGCCGGGCCGCGAAGTCGCCGAGCACACCGCCGACCGCGTCGTCCGGCACGGTCACCGTGACCTCGACCAGCGGCTCCAGCACCACCGCCGCCGAGGCCCGCAGCGCCGCCCGCAGCGCGAAGCGGCCCGCGGCACGGAAGGCCGTCTCGGAGGAGTCCTTGGGATGGGTCGCCCCGTCGGTGAGCGTGACCCGCACCCCCGTGACCGGGTGCCCGCCGACCGGGCCCTCGGCGAGCGCGTCGCGGCAGCCGTCTTCCACCGCGCGCACGTACTCCCGCGGCACCCGCCCGCCGACCACCGTCGAGACGAACACGAACCCCTCCTGCGTACCGTCCTGCTCTCCTTCCCCCTGCCCGGCGGCGGGCCGCAGCGGCTCGACGTCGAGCACGACATGGGCGAACTGCCCGGCGCCGCCGTCCTGTTTGACGTGCCGGTACACCACACCGGTCACCCCGCGGACGACCGTCTCCCGGTAGGCGACCTGCGGCCGGCCGACCGCGACCTCCAGCCCCTGGGCGCGGCGGATCTTCTCCACCGCCACCTCCAGGTGGAGTTCGCCCCTCCCCGACAGCACGGTCTGCCCGCTCTCCGGGTCGGTCCGCACCACCAGTGACGGGTCCTCCTCGACCAGCCGGGCCAGCGCCACCGCCAGCCGCCCGGTGTCGCCGCTGCGGCATGCCTCGACCGCGACGGACACCACCGGCTCGGCCGCCGAGGGCGGTTCGAGCACCAGCGGGGCCGCCGGCGCGCACAGTGTCGCCCCGGCGCGCGCGGCCTTCACGCCGACGACGGCCACGATGTCGCCGGCCACCGCCTGCTCCGACTCGGTGTGCCGGTCGGCCCGCACCCGCAGGATGCGCCCGACCCGCTCGGTGCGTCCGGCGCCCGCGTCCAGCACCGTGTCCCCCTTCCGCAGCGTGCCCGAGTAGACCCGGAGGAACGTCAGCCGCCCGGTGGCGGTCGAGTTCACCTTGAACACCAGTCCCGCGAACGGCGCTTCGGGGTCGGCCGGGCGCTCCTCGGCGCCCTCCGGCCCGGCCGCGCTCCCCCGCCCGGCGGACGTGCCGCGCACCGGCGGTACGTCCAGCGGCGAGGGCAGGTAGGCCACGGCCGCGTCGAGCAGCGGCTCGATCCCGCGGTTGCGGTACGCCGAGCCGCACAGCACCACCACGGCCCCGCCCCCGCGGGTGAGGTCGCGCAGGGCCGCGGCGAGCGTCCCGTCCCGCAGCGCGGTGTGCGCGCAGAACTCCTCCAGCGCTTCCGGGTGCAGCTCCGCGACGGCCTCCTCCAGCAGCCGGCGCCGCCGCCGGGCCTCCACCAGCAGCCCGTCCGGTACCGCGCCCACGGCCATCCGTCCGGCGTCGTCCCAGGTCAGCGCGTTCATCGCGACCAGGTCCACCACGCCGGTGAAGCCGTCCTCGCGTCCGATCGGCAGCTGTACGGCCAGCGGTACCGGGTGCAGCCGCTGCCGGATCGACGCCACGGCCGCGTCCAGGTCGGCGCCGGCCCGGTCGAGCTTGTTGACGAACGCGATCCTCGGCACGCCGTGCCGGTCGGCCTGCCGCCACACCGACTCGCTCTGCGGCTCCACTCCGGCGACCGCGTCGAACACCGCGATCGCGCCGTCGAGCACCCGCAGGGAGCGTTCGACCTCGTCGGCGAAGTCGACGTGCCCGGGGGTGTCGATCAGGTTGATGCGGTGGCCGGCCCAGTCGCAACTGGCCGCGGCGGCGAAGATGGTGATGCCGCGGTCGCGTTCCTGCGGGTCGAAGTCGGTGACGGTGGTGCCGTCGTGCACCTCGCCGCGCCTATGGGTGGCGCCGGTCAGGAAGAGGAACCGCTCGGTGACGGTGGTCTTCCCGGCGTCGACATGGGCGAGGATGCCGAGGTTGCGTACGGCGGCGAGGGGGCCGGCGGGGCGGGGAAGAGGCGTACGCGGAACGGGGGTACGGAGAAGCGGGGTGCTGCGCATGGCCGTCGGGCCTTTCGGGACGGGTCCTGAACAGGGCAGCGCGATGCGCGGACGGCACGGCCGGGCCGGGTGGTGCCGGGGGTGGTGCGGACGTCGGGTGTACGGACGTCAGGCCGTCGTCGCGGACTTCCGGTGCCGGGCGCGCAGCGGGCACCGGGCGGAGGTGGACAGAAGCAGCACCTCGTGGCCGGCCTGGGGAACAGTGGCAGCAGTGCGGTGGCGCACGGCCTGCTCCCCTCTCGCGTCTCCAACGGCTCCTGGCGCGACCGACTGTAGGGCAGCGGTCGCGCCGACCGCACCGGGTTTTCCGGGCGCGGGAGACGCCGGCGCCCCTCAGGGGTGCCGTCCTCAGGTGGCGGACGGCACCCCGAGGGGCGTCGGGGAGCGGTGCGGGCGGCCCACCACCGGCAGGTGGTCCCGGAGCCGGCGGAAAGCACGGCCCCGGCGGGTCCGGTTACCGCTTCAGGGTGGGCTTCAGCTCCATCAGCCGGCCCAGCAGGCCGTTGACGAACGACGGCGACTCGTCCGTGGAGAACTCCTTCGCGAGCTGCACCGCCTCGTCGAGGACGACCGCGTCGGGCACGTCGTCCTCCCAGATCAGCTCGTAGGTGCCGAGCCGCAGCACGTTGCGGTCCACGGTCGGCATCCGGTCCAGCGTCCAGCCGACGGCGTACCCGGCGATCAGCTCGTCGATCCGCTCGGCGTGCGCGGTGTAGCCCTCGACGAGCTGCATCGTGTACGCGGTGACCGGCGGCTGCCGGTCGTCGGTCCGGGCGAGCCGAATCCAGTCCGCCATCACGACCGTGGGAGTCGCGCCCCGCTGCTCGGCCTCGAAGAGGATCTGGAACGCGCGCTTGCGGGCCTTGTTGCGGGCAGCCACGGTTAGCTGTTCACCCGGCCGAGGTAGTCGCCGGTGCGGGTGTCGACCTTGACCTTCTCACCGGTGGTGATGAAGAGCGGCACCGCGATCTCGTAGCCGGTCTCCAGGCGGGCGGGCTTGGAGCCGCCGGTGGAGCGGTCGCCCTGCACACCGGGCTCGGTGTAGTCGATGACCAGCTCGACCGAGGCGGGCAGCTCGACGTAGAGCGCGGAGCCCTCGTACATCGCCACGACCGCGTCGAAGCCCTCGAGCAGGTAGTTCGCGGCGTCGCCGACCACCTCGGGGCTCACGATGATCTGGTCGTACGTCTCGGTGTCCATGAAGACGAAGTCGGCGCCGTCCTTGTAGGAGAACTGCATACCGCGCTTGTCGACGTTGGCCGTCTCGACCTTGAGGCCGGCGTTGAAGGTCTTGTCGACGACCTTGCCGGAGAGCACGTGCTTCAGCTTGGTGCGCACGAAGGCGGGGCCCTTGCCGGGCTTGACGTGCTGGAACTCGACTACGGTCCAGAGCTGGCCGCCCTCGAGCTTGAGCACGAGGCCGTTCTTGAGGTCGTTCGTGGTGGCCACGGTTGCGGAATCTCCTGAAAGTGCTGCTTCGGGACCGAGGACGTGCCGCCCGGCCCGACCACGGGGTGGTCACAGCGCGAGGAGTTCCTTGGTCGTGATGGTGAGTAGCTCGGGTCCGCCGTCCGCCGTGGGGCGTACGACGAGTGTGTCGCCGATGCGGACACCGCCGCGGCCCGGAAGGTGGACTCCCGGTTCGACGGTGACCGGCACGCAAGCGTCCAGTTTACCCACGGCCGCGGGTGACAACTGAGGGTCCTCGTCGATTTCCAGGCCGACACCGTGTCCGGTCCATGCCGCAAGGCCCTCCTCGTGGCCCGCCGCGCGCAGCGGATCACGGGTGGCGCGGTCCACGTCGCGGCAGGCCACACCGGGTGCGAGCACCTCGCGGCCGGCCCGCTGGGCGGCGAACACCAGGTCGTACAGCTCGATCTGCCAGGAGGCGGGGGCGCTGCCGATCACGAAGGTGCGGCTCACCTCGCAGCGGTAGCCGTGGTAGCACGCGCCGAGTCGTACGGTGAGGAAGTCGCCCTCCTCCACGCGGCGGTCGGTCGGGACGTGGCGGGCCGCCCCGGAGTGCGGGCCGGTGCCGATGCACGTGGCGAAGGCCGGGCCGTCGGCGCCGTGGTCGACGAGGCGGCGCTCCAGCTCCAGCGCGAGGTGCCGTTCGGTGCGGCCGACCAGGATCGACTCCAGCAGTTCGCCCAGGGCCTGGTCGGTGATCTCCGCGGCGATGCGCAGGCTGGCGATCTCGTGCTCGTCCTTGATCAGGCGGAGCTGTTCGACGGCGCCGCCCAGGTCGGTGAGGTGCACCTGCGGCGCCACGGAGCGCAGGGCGCGGTGGCGGGTGACGGTGAGGTGGTGCTCCTCCACGGCGAGGCCGTCGGCGTGCTGCTGGCGGGCGAGGTCCGCGGCCGCGACGGCGGCGTCCGCCTCCGGCGAGGGGAGCACGACGTTGCGCAGATCGTCCGTGGGCTGCGTGGTGTCGTCCGGTGGGGGGCGCAGGTGGACGAGGGTGTCGTCGGCGCCCGGGCCGACCAGGAGGGCCGCGCCGGGCGGGGCGCAGCCGGTCAGGTACCGCACGTTCGCGGGCAGCGTCACCAGCGCGGCGGCCGCGTCTGCCGCGGCGCAGCGCTCCCGCAGTCGTGCTCTGCGTACCGTATGCACCTCCGCCATGTCGCGAGCCTACGACGCGGTTCGCGGCTTGGCCTCCCCACGAGTCCCTCCGGGGGTAACAGGACCCCCCGCCCAGCCCCACCCCTCCCCCCGGGACCTTCTCTTGGGGGGACGGTCCCCGGCCCCCGCCGCGGGGGTTTCTGCTTGGCCGCCGGGCGCCGGGCGGTGGTGGGCTGGGCGCGCAGTTCCCCGCGCCCCTTGTTGCGGTTGCTCGCCGTCGCCGGGTGCAGGCCGCACATGCCCAGGGGCGCGAACAACCACAGCGCACCCGCAGACAGGCACGCACCGTAAGGGGCCCGGGGGCAAGTGCGTGCCGGGAGGGGGGCCGTGTTACCAGATGGGGGGGCCTTGGAGGCTGCGGGTTACTACGCGGTCGAGGGCCGCGGAGGCCGCTTCGACGTCGAGGTGGGAGTTGTCGATGATGGGGAGGCCGGAGCCGTACCAGCCGGCCATGCGCCCGTGGATACGGGCGACCTCCTCGTCGGAGAGCCGGCGGTTGCCGGAGCGTTCGGCGTTGCGGGTGAGAACGATGTCGAGGCCGGGCAGGAGGACGACGGGCAGCAGCCCGGGCCCCACGTGCCGCTTCCAGCCGCCGAGTCCGACGGTGGGCCGGTCGGGGAAGACCGCGTCGTCGATGATGCAGGACACCCCGTTGGCGAGGAAGTTGCGCGCGGCGAAGCCGCAGGTGCGGCGGGCGAGGCGGTACTGCGCCTCGGAGTTCTCGTTCCACCCGGCCTGCGGGTCGGCGAAACCGGAGCGGACCCACTCCCGTACGTCGTCGAGGCTGATGTGGGCGGTGGGGACGCCGCGGTGGTCGGCCCAGTGCCGGGCGATCGTGGTCTTGCCCGCGCCGGCCGCGCCGATGAGCAGCACCGCTATGGGGCCGTGCGCGGCCCCGGGCAGCGAGCCGCCCGCGGGGGCGGTGGGCGCCTGCACGGGGGCGGGCGGCGGCATCGGAAAGTGACCGGTGCTGCCGGTCTGGCTCGGTGCGGGCGCAGGGCCCGGCGGGGGCGGGGGGCCCTGACCCGGGCCGGGCGGCTGGGGCGCCCCCACGGCGTGCTGCATGTCGGCCACTCCATCCCGTACCCGAGGTCTGTGCGGTTCGCTCTGTGTGACCACGGCGCGCCGCGCTTGAACGGTACCGTGCGCCCCGGCTCTCGCCCAACCACCCCTGCCCGCAAGGGAACCCTTCATGGGGCGGCACCCCTGGACGGGGGTGCCGCCCGGGCGGTCAGCCCGCCGCTTCCTCGGCCACCGCGCGCAGCGCCAGCCGGTAGGAACCGATGCCGAACCCGGCGACGACCCCGGAGGCGACCGCGGAGAGCACCGACGTGTGCCGGAACTCCTCCCGCGTGTGCGGGTTGGAGATGTGCACCTCGATCAGGGGCGCGGTGCGCTGCGCCGCGGCGTCGCGCATCGCGTACGAGTAGTGCGTGAACGCGCCCGGGTTGATGACGACGGGCACCTTGCCGTCGGCCGCTTCGTGCAGCCAGCCGATGAGTTCGGCCTCGTCGTTGGTCTCGCGGACCTCGACGTCCAGGCCGAGTTCCGCGCCGAGCTGCCGGCAGGTCTCGACGAGGCCGGCGTACGAGGTGGAGCCGTAGACGTCGGGCTCGCGGGAGCCGAGGCGGCCGAGGTTGGGGCCGTTGAGCACCAGCACGGGGCGGGCGGTCACGCGGTCACCTCACCGTAGGCGGCGAGCAGGACCGCGGGGTCGGGGCCCTCCAGGACGGTGGGCTTGGCCAGGCCGTCCAGGACGATGAAGCGCAGCAGGTCGCCGCGGGACTTCTTGTCGAGTTTCATGGTCTCCAGCAGCCGCGGCCACTGGTCGCCGCGGTAGGTCAGCGGCAGCCCGACGGAGCCGAGCACGGCGCGGTGCCGGTCGGCGGTCGCGTCGTCCAACCGCCCGGCCAGGCGGCCGAGTTCGGCGGCGAAGACCATGCCGACGGAGACCGCGGCGCCGTGCCGCCAGTTGTAGCGCTCGTTCTTCTCGATGGCGTGGGCGAGGGTGTGGCCGTAGTTGAGGATCTCGCGCAGCCCGGACTCCTTCAGGTCCGCGGAGACCACCTCGGCCTTGACGCGGATGGCGCGCTCGACGAGTTCGGCGGTGTGCGGGCCGGCCGGGTCGCTCGCGGCCTGCGGGTCGGACTCCACCAGGTCGAGGATGGCCGGGTCGGCGATGAAGCCGGCCTTGATCACCTCGGCGAGGCCGCTGACGTAGTCGTTGCGCGGCAGCGAGGTCAGCGCGGACAGGTCGCACAGCACGCCGGCCGGCGGGTGGAAGGCGCCGACGAGGTTCTTGCCCTCGGCGGTGTTGATGCCGGTCTTGCCGCCCACGGCCGCGTCCACCATGCCGAGCACCGTGGTGGGCACCGCGATCCAGCGCACCCCGCGCAGCCAGGTCGCGGCGACGAACCCGGCGAGGTCGGTGGTGGCGCCGCCGCCGACGCCCACCACCACGTCGCTGCGGGTGAACCCGGTCTGGCCGAGCGCCTTCCAGCAGTACGCCGCGACCTCGGCGGTCTTGGCCTCCTCGGCGTTCGGCAGCTGGATCGCGACGGCCTGGTAGCCCTGCTCGGCCAGGTCCTGCCGGATCGCCTCACCGGTGCCGGCGAGCGCCTCGGGGTGCAGCACCGCCACGCGCAGCGCCTTCGGCCCGATCAGCCCGGGCAGTTCGCCGAGCAGCTGGTGGCCGACCAGTACCTCGTACGGTTCGGTGCCGGCGGTGCCGCCGACCTGGATACGGGTGGGTGGTGTCGCGCCGCTCCACTCCTGGTCGCCCCCGCCGTTGGTCTCGCGCGCTTCGTCGTGACTCATGCGTCCTTCAGTTCCAGTGCGTCCAATACCGCCGCCGCCACCTCGTCGGTGCCGCGGTCCGCGGTGTCGACCACCGCGCGGGCCACCTCGGTGTACAGCGGGCGGCGCTGTTCCATCAGTTCGCGCCAGCGCTGCCGCGGGTTGATCGCGAGCAGCGGGCGGGGGGCGTCCAGGCCGACCCGTCGCACCGCGTCGTGCAGGCTGACGTCGAGGAAGACGACGGGCCGCCCGGCGAGCAGCGCGCGGGTGCCGTCGTCCATCACGGCGCCGCCGCCGAGGGAGAGCACCCCGTCGTGTTCGGAGAGCGCGGCGGCGACGGCGGCCCGCTCCAGCGCGCGGAAGTGCGGCTCCCCGTCGTCGACGAAGATGTCCGCGATCGGCTTGCCCGCGGCCTGGACGACGTCCTCGTCCGTGTCGCGGTAGGCGACGCCGAGCAGCGCGGCCACGGCGCGGCCGACGGTGGTCTTGCCCGCCCCGGGGGGGCCGACCAGCACGACGACGGGCGCGGTCACCGGATGGCCAGGTGGTCGAGGAAGTCCCGCACGTTGCGCCGCGTCTGCGCGACGGAGTCCCCGCCGAACTTCTCCGCGACGGCGTCGGCGAGCACCAGCGCGACCATCGCCTCGGCGACGATCCCGGCGGCGGGCACCGCGCACACGTCGGAGCGCTGGTGGTGGGCCTGCGCGGGCTCGCCGGTGACGACGTCCACGGTGGCCAGGGCGCGCGGCACCGTGGCGATCGGCTTCATCGCGGCGCGCACCCGCAGCACCTCGCCGGTGCTCATGCCGCCCTCGGTGCCGCCGGACCGGCCGCTGGCGCGGCGGATGCCGTCGGGGCCGGGCACGATCTCGTCGTGCGCCTTGGACCCGGGCACCCGGGCGAGGTCGAAGCCGTCGCCGACCTCGACGCCCTTGATGGCCTGGATGCCCATGAGCGCGCCGGCCAGGCGGGCGTCCAGCCGCCGGTCCCAGTGCACATGGGAGCCGAGGCCGACCGGGGCGCCGTAGACCAGCACCTCGACGACGCCGCCGAGGGTGTCGCCGTCCTTGTGGGCCTGGTCGATCTCGGCGACCATCGCCTTGCTCGCGTCGGCGTCCAGGCAGCGCACCGGGTCGGCGTCCAGCCGCGCCTCGTCCGCGGGCACCGGCACGACCCCGTACGGGGCCTTCGCCGCGGCCAGTTCGACGACGTGGGAGACGATCTCGATGCCCGCGGTCTCCTTGAGGTAGGAGCGGGCGACGGCGCCGAGCGCGACCCGGGCCGCGGTCTCGCGGGCGCTGGCGCGCTCCAGCACCGGGCGGGCCTCGTCGAGGTCGTACTTCTGCATGCCGGCCAGGTCGGCGTGGCCGGGGCGGGGGCGGGTCAGCGGCGCGTTGCGGGCCAGGCCGGCCAGGATCTCCGGGTCGACCGGGTCGGCGGCCATCACCTGCTCCCACTTGGGCCACTCGGTGTTGCCGACCATGATCGCGACGGGGCTGCCCATGGTCCGGCCGTGCCGTACGCCGCCGAGGAAGGTGACCTGGTCCTGCTCGAACTTCATCCGGGCGCCGCGGCCGTAGCCGAGCCGGCGCCGGGCCAGCGCGTCCGCCACCATCGCGGTGGTGACGGGCACCCCGGCGGGCAGTCCTTCCAGCGTCGCGACGAGTGCGGGTCCGTGCGACTCCCCCGCGGTCAGCCAGCGCAATCTGCTCAACGGTGCTCCCTGGAAAACGGCCGTGCCTGTGGGCCGATCCTCCCACGTTTCGTCCGCGGGTCAGGACGCCTGTCCGGGGAGCGGACCGCCGCGGGCGGCCAGCGCCGCCTCGCCCGCGGCCCGCATCGCCGCGAGCGGGGCGGGCGCGCGGCCGGTGTGCTGCTCGACCTGGAGGACGGCCTGGTGGACCAGCAGGTCCAGGCCGGAGGCGACCTGCCCGCCGCGGGCGGACCACGCGGCCGCCAGCGGCGTCGGCCACGGCTCGTAGAGCACCTCGAAGAGGGTGCCGGGGGCGGCCGGGACCGCGGCGGCCAGGTGGTCGGCGGCGCCCGCGGGGGTGGTGGCGATGACCAGCGGCGCGGCCAGCGCGTCGGCGGCGGCGCTCCAGTCGGCGGTGCGCACGTCCACCCCGAGCCGCTCGCCCCAGCGGATCATCTCCTTGGCGCGGGCCGGGCCGCGTACGTAGGCGGTGACCCCGCCGGTGCAGATCCGGGCGAGGGCGGCGAGCGCGGACGACGCGGTGGCGCCCGCGCCGAGCACAGCGGCCGACGGCACCGAGGTGACGCCGTGCTCGGCGAGGGCCGCGACCATGCCGGGGATGTCGGTGTTGTCGCCGTGCCGCCGCCCGTCGGCGCCGAACACGACGGTGTTGACCGCCTCCACCGAGGCGGCGGTGTCGCTGACCGCGTCGAGCAGCGGGATGACCGCGCGCTTGAGCGGCATCGTCAGCGACAGCCCGGCCCACTGCGCCGGGTCGAGGCCGGCCACGAAGCCGGGCAGCGCCACCTCGTCGACCTCGAAGCGGTCGTAGCGCCGCTCGGAAAGTCCCAGGGCGGCGTACGCGGCGCGGTGCAGCACCGGGGAGAGGGAGTGCGCGATCGGGGAACCGAGCACGGCGGCGCGCGGGGCGCCGTCGTGCGGCCGTGCGGTGCGGTCCAAGGAGAGTGCCCTGCTACTGGGAGTTGTACTGGTCGTAGAGCTTGTCGAACTGGGCCTTGGTCTGGGTGAAGTCGGTGGTCTTGCCGTCCAGGGAGATGAAGTACCACCAGTCGCCGCTGTCCGGCGCCATCGCCGCCTTGAGGGCGTCGACGCCGGGGTTGCCGATCGGGCCGGGGGGCAGGCCCTGGTGCTTGTAGGTGTTGTAGGGGCTGTCCAGCGAGTTGACCTCGGCGGTCGAGATGTTCGTCTTGCTGGTGTTCTTGACGTAGTTGTACGTCGAGTCGAACTGCAGCAGCCCCTGCGTCTCCGGGTTGTTCGGCACCATCCGGTTGTAGACGACCTTGGCCATCTTCTTGAAGTCCTCGTCGGTCTTGCCCTCGGCCTGGACGAGGCTGGCGACCGTGACGAGTTCGAGCGGGTTCTTCAGGCCCTGCTTCTTCGCCTCCGCGGCCATGTCGAACTGGGCGTACTGCTTGGTCGCCTCGTCGATCATCTGCTTCAGCAGCACCTCGGGCTTCTCGCCCTTGGCGATGCTGTAGCGGGAGGGGAAGAGGAAGCCCTCCAGCGGGTCGGAGATGTCGGGGTCGGTGTCCGCCCAGGACGGCAGCCCGAGCTGCTTCGCCTGGGAGTGCGCGGTCTTCTCGGTGGTGCCCGCGGCCAGCTTCAGCTTGGCGTCGATGGCCGCGTAGATCTGCTTGTCGCGCATGCCCTCGGCGATGATCAGGGTGTTCTGCGACTTGGGGTCGAGCATCATCGTGACGGCCGCGGTACCGGACATCTGCTTGTGCAGGTCATAGACGCCGGCCTGGATGAAGTTGCCCTTGGGGTCCTTGTTCGCGGCCTTGGTGAAGGCGCCGACGCTCTTGACGACACCGGCCTG
This sequence comes from Streptomyces sp. CA2R106, assembly GCF_037034245.1. Lineage (NCBI taxonomy): Bacteria > Bacillati > Actinomycetota > Actinomycetes > Kitasatosporales > Streptomycetaceae > Streptomyces > Streptomyces sp. CA2R106. Next base: position 179,535 of record NZ_JBAGKC010000006.1, on the reverse strand, counting down.
CTTGAGGATGTTCCCCATGGTCGTCGTCGTGGAGCCGGCGGGGATGTTCACCTGGACGTCCCCGCTGCCGTTGCCCGAGAAGTCCGGCGGCGGCCCGAACCGGCTCTCGTACATGTTGTAGCCGACGTAGCCGACTCCGCCGACACCGCCGACCAGGACGGCGAGCACCACCACGCAGGCGCAGCCGCTGCGGCGCTTCTTGGCGGGCTGGCCCTGGGTACGGCCGGACCTGCGGCCGCCGGACCGGTTCTGCTCGGGCGCATGCCGGTCGTCGTCCTCGTCGTCGTCGCGGTGGTCGGCGAAGAAGGCGTGGTCGCGCGGGTCGTCCGCGGTGTCGGCGTCCCAGTCGGTCTCGGCCGGTGCGGTACGGGCGGCGGGCTGCGCCGGTTGGCCCGGCCGGCCGGCGCCGCCCTGCTGCGGTTGAGGCTGCTGGGGCTGGGGTGGTTGCTGCTGGTGGGGCTGCTCGGGCTGCTGCTGCTGGGGCTGTCCCTGGTACGGGGCCTGCTGGGGGTAGCCCTGCTGCTGGGGCTGCTGCGGCTGTTGCTGCGGCTGGCCGTAGTAGCCGGGCTGCGGCTGCTGCTGCCCGTACGGGTCCTGGGCCGGGTGGCCGCCGTACGGGTCCTGGACGTAGCCGTCGGCCTGGCCGGGTTGGTAGGAGCCGGTGTCGTAGCCCTCGTACGCGTCGTAGCCGGCGTACCCGGTCTGCTGCGGGTAGCCGTGCTGGACGTGCCCCTGCTGCGGGTACTGCTGGTACTGCTGCTGGTCGTACTGCTGCGGGTAGCCGCCCTGCTGGGGCTGCTGGGGCTGCTGCGGGTACTGCTGGTGCTGCTGACCGGTGGCGTACGGGTCCTGCCAGTCGCCCTGCTGCGGGAAGTGCTGGGGCTGCTGCTGGGGGTACCCCTGGTCGTACACGTCGCCGAAGAGGGGGTCCTCGGGGTGCCACGGTTCTGAGCCGGAACCCCGGCCGTAGTCAGTCATCGGCATCCATCAGTCGGTCTTCCTGCTCGCACCCACTGCGGAGGACCGGTGCCCGGTCGTCCGCCACGGCTGCTCGGGCGTAGGCCCTCGGTCCCGTCGGTACGCGGTCGGCATCAGGTCCACCGACCTTGCGAAACGGGCGGCGCCCGAAGGCACCGCCGTGTCGCGCGGAACGTTACCGTATCGCGATCAGATGACCACTTCGACGTTCTCGCCCGGAGGGATGCCGGACACCCGCTCGGCTTCCAGGGCGCTTTGCAGGATAACGACAGCCGCCGCCTGGTCGACCACGGAGCGTCCCTTTTTCGCCCGGACACCCGACGCGCGCAGTCCCTGGGTCGCCGTGACGGTGCTCATCCGCTCGTCCACGAGGCGGACCGGCACCGGCGCGATGATTTTCGCCACAGCGAACGCAAAGGCGCGGACCTTGACGGCGGCCGGGCCTTCTGTTCCGTTCAGCGAGGTGGGCAGGCCGACGACGACCTCGATCGGTTCGTACTCGCCGACGAGGGCCGCCAGCCGGCGCTGCGCGGCGGGCACGTCGCGGCCGGGCACGGTCTCCACGGGGGTGGCGAGGATGCCGTCGGGGTCGCAGGAGGCCACGCCGATCCGGGCGTCGCCGACGTCCACGGCGAGCCGGCGGCCGCGCCTGATCCCGCCGGAGCCACCAGTGCCGCCCGCACCGCCGGTGCCGCTGCCCGCCGAGCTGCCCGGACCGCCCGTACCGCCCGTACCGTCTGCGGAGCCCCCGCTGCCCGGGCCGTCCGCGCCGAAGGCGCCGGGCCGCGCCGCGCCCCGGCCCGCGGCGGAGCGCCGGGCCCGCGGCCGCTCCCGGCCGCGCTCCGCGCCCCGCCGCCGCTCGGTCATGTCACGCCTTCTCGCCGACGAGCCGCCGCACGGCCTCGATCGCCTCGGGCACCGCGGCCGGGTTCTGGCCGCCGCCCTGGGCGACGTCGTCCTTGCCGCCGCCCCCGCCGCCGAGCGTCTTGGCCGCGGTGCGGACCAGCTCGCCGGCCTTCAGGCCGCGGTCGCGCCCGGCGTCATTGGTCGCGATGACCGTCAGCGGGCGGCCGCCCGCCACGGTGAAGAGCGCGACGACCGCGGGCCGGCCGCCGCCGATCCGCTGCCGCACGTCGAGCACCAGCTTGCGCAGGTCGTCCGCGCCGGTGCCGTCCGGCACCGTGCCGGTGACCAGAGCGACGCCCTTGACGTCCTCGGCGCCGGCGGCGAGCCCGGCCGCGGCTTGGAGCACCTTCTCGGCGCGGAAGCGCTCGATCTCCTTCTCGGCGTCCTTGAGCTTGGCGAGCATCCCCGAGATCCGGTCGGGCAGCTCCTCCGGGCGGCCCTTGACCAGTTCGGTGAGCTGGGCGACCACGGTGTGCTCGCGGGCCAGGAAGTTGTACGCGTCGACGCCGACCAGCGCCTCGACACGGCGCACCCCCGAGCCGATCGAGGACTCGCCGAGCAGCTTGACCAGGCCGAGTTGGGCGGTGTTGCCCACATGGGTGCCGCCGCACAGCTCCTTGGAGAAGTCGCCGATGGTCACCACGCGGACGTGCTCACCGTACTTCTCGCCGAACTCCGCGATGGCGCCCTGCCGTTTGGCCTCCGCGATGGGCATCACCTCGGCGGTGACGTCGAGTTCGCGGGCCAGCACTTCGTTGATCTTCTGCTCGACGTCGGAGAGCACGGTGCCGGGCACCGCCGCCGGGGAGCCGAAGTCGAAGCGGAAGCGGCCGGGCGAGTTCTCCGAGCCGGCCTGCGCCGCGGTGGGGCCGAGCGCGTCGCGCAGCGCCTGGTGGGTGAGGTGGGTGGCGCTGTGCGCGCGGGCGATGGCGCGGCGCCGGGTCAGGTCGATCTGGGCGTGGGCGGCGGCGCCCACGGTGACCTCGCCGACCTGGACGACGCCCTTGTGCACGCTGACGCCGGGCACCGGGCGCTGCACGTCGCGGACCTCGATGACGGCGCCGCTGTCCAGCCGGATGCGGCCGGTGTCGGCGAGCTGGCCGCCGCCCTCGGCGTAGAAGGGGGTGCGGTCGAGGACGACCTCGACCTCGTCGCCCTCGGTGGCGGCGGGCGAGGGCACGCCGTCGACCAGCAGCCCGACGACGGTGGCCTCGCCGTGGTCGAGGACGTAGCCGGTGAACTCGGTGGCGCCGGAGCGGTCGGCGACCTCGCGGTAGGCCGACAGGTCCGCGTGGCCGGTCTTCTTCTTCTGCGCGTCGGCCTTGGCCCGGTCGCGCTGCTCCTTCATCAGCCGGCGGAAGCCGTCCTCGTCGACGCTCAGGCCCTGTTCGGAGGCCATCTCCAGGGTGAGGTCGATCGGGAAGCCCCAGGTGTCGTGGAGCAGGAACGCCTGCTCGCCGGGGAGCACCCGGCCGCCGGCGGCCTTGGTCTCGGTGACCGCGGTGTCGAGGATGTTGGTGCCGGCCGAGAGGGTCTTGAGGAAGCGGGACTCCTCCGCGAGGGCGACGGACTCGATCCGCTTGCGGTCGGTGATCAGCTCCGGGTACTGCTCGCCCATGGTGCCGATGACGACGTCCACCAGCTCGGCGACGACGGGGCGGTCCGCGCCCAGCATCCGCATGTTGCGGATGGCGCGGCGCATGATGCGGCGCAGGACGTAGCCGCGGCCCTCGTTGCCGGGGGTGACGCCGTCGCCGATGAGCATGACGGCGGTGCGCATGTGGTCGGCGACGACCCGCAGCGACACGTCGGACGCGTCGGCGGCGCCGTAGTGCACGCCGGTCAGCGCGGTGGCGGTGTCGATGACCACGCGCAGGGTGTCGGTCTCGTACATGTTGTGCACGCCCTGGAGGATCATCGCAAGGCGTTCGAGGCCGAGGCCGGTGTCGATGTTCTGGGCGGGCAGGTCGCCGAGGATCTGGAAGCCGTCCTTGCCCTGGCCCGGGCCGCGCTCGTACTGCATGAAGACCAGGTTCCAGATCTCCACGTAGCGCTCGTCGTTGACCGCGGGGCCGCCCTCCTCGCCGAACTCGGGGCCGCGGTCGTAGTTGATCTCGGAGCAGGGGCCGCAGGGGCCGGGCACGCCCATGGACCAGAAGTTGGGGCCCATGCCGAGGCGTTGGATGCGTTCGGCGGGCACGCCGACGACGTCGCGCCAGATCCGCTCGGCCTCGTCGTCCTTCTCGTAGACGGTGATCCACAGCTTCTCCGGCTCCAGGCCGAAGCCGCCGTCGGCCTGCGAGCTGGTCAGCAGCTCCCAGGCGTACTTGATGGCGCCTTCCTTGAAGTAGTCGCCGAAGGAGAAGTTGCCGCACATCTGGAAGAACGTGCCGTGCCGGGTGGTCTTGCCGACCTCTTCGATGTCCGGGGTGCGCACGCACTTCTGCACACTGGTCGCGCGGTCGAAGGGCGGCTTGACCTCGCCGAGGAAGTACGGCTTGAAGGGGACCATGCCGGCCGGGATGAGCAGCAGCGTCGGGTCGTCCGCGATGAGGGAGGCCGACGGCACCACGGTGTGCCCGCGCTCCTCGAAGAAGCGCAGCCAGCGGCGGCGGATTTCTGCCGACTCCATCAGTGTTCGTCCTTCCGGTTCTTGTGCTTGCGGTCCCCGCGCCCGGCCCGGGTGGGCAGGGCGGAGCCGCTGTCCGCGGTGGTCCCGGGCAGGGTGGCGCGCGGTGCGGGCAGCGGCTGGGGTGCGTCGGGGGCGCTCTGGGTACGCAGGCCCAGGGCGTCGTGCAGTTCGGTCTCGCGCTGGGCCATGCCGACCCGTACGTCCTGGGCGAACAGCCGCAGCCGCGCGCCGGTCTCCAGCGCGCGGTCCGCGGCGGTCACCGCGAGGCTGTCGGGGTTGAGGCGGCGCACCGCGCGTCCCACCTTGACGGTGGCCCACGCGCCGGTGGCGGCGCCGGTGAAGAACCAGAACAGACGGCGGAACATGGCCTCAGTCCTTAGTGCGGCGGTCGCGGCGGTCCCGGCGCGAGGTGGGCAGCACCCGGCCGGTGAGGGTACGGGCCCGGGCCTTGCCGGAGTCGCCGGCCTGCATGCCGACCGCGCGCCGCACGCCGTAGCCGAAGGCGGCGACCTTCACCAGCGGTCCGCCGAACGTCGAAGCCACCGTGGAGGACAGCGCGGACGCGTTGGCGGTCACCTCGGCGACGTCGGAGGTGATGGTGTCGACCCGGTCCAGCTGGGTGTTCGCGTTGCGCAGCGCGTCCGAGGCCTCACCGAGCAGCGGTACGGCCTGTTCGGTGACGCTGGCGACCAACTCCGTGGTGCGGCGCAGGGTCTGCGCGAGCCGGGCGAGGGCCACGGCCAGGAACGAGACGAGGATCGCCCAGAACACGGCGACGATGAGGCCCGCCACCTCTCCACCGGACACGCTGCCGCACCCCTCTTGCTCCCACCCGACCACGAACACAGGCGAGCTTATCGCGCTCCGCGGGCCGGACCCTCCAGGCCGCCCCGTCCTGTCGGCCCCGGGAGCGGCTGCCGGTGGTGGGCGTGCCGCGCAGTTCCCCGCGTCCCTTGGAACCCTCAGTGCGGGGAACTGCGCACCCTTCTACCGCTCAGCGGGCGTAGTACTCGACGACGAGCTGCTCGTCGCAGATCACCGGGATCTCGCGGCGGTTGGGGTCGCGGTCGAGGCGGAACGCGAGGGCCTGGAGGTTGACCTGGAGGTAGCGGGGGGTCTCGCCGTCGGGCGCCCAGCCGCCTTCGCGGGCGACCAGGAACGGGGTCTTCTCCCGCGAGCGCTCCCGGACCTGCACGACGTCGTCGGGGCGGACCCGGAAGGACGGCTTGTCGACCTTGCGGCCGTTGACCTCGATGTGGCCGTGCACGACCATCTGGCGGGCCTGGTAGATGGTGCGGGCCAGCCCGGACCGGAGCACCAGCGCGTCAAGTCGGCGCTCCAGCTCGACGATCAGCGCCTCGCCGGTCTTGCCCTCGACCTTCTTCGCGCGGTCGTACGCGCGCTGCATCTGCCGCTCGCTGATGTCGTACTGCGCGCGCAGCCGCTGCTTCTCCAGCAGCCGGGTCTTGTAGTCGCTGTTCTGCTTGCGACCACGGCCGTGCTCACCCGGCGGGTAGGGGCGGGCCTCGAAGTACTTGACCGCCTTCGGGGTGAGCGCGATGCCGAGCGCCCGCGACTTCTTGACCTTGGGACGCGACTGATTCACGTGCGTCGAACCTCCGTGTAGATTAGGTAAGGCTTACCTTAGCTGAGGAGTACGCATGATTCGACCCGGGAACCCCGCACCCGAACGGCCGTCGTGGCAGCAGGAGAACGGTCAGCCGCGTCCCGAAGAGGAAGAAGCGCCCCGGCAGCCCTCGGCCGCCGAACGCGCGCGCACTCTCGTCGAGAGTAACCCGTCCCTCGCACTGGCCATTCCCGCGCTGCGCCCCGCACCGGCCGAACCGATGGTGCCGCTGCGCTGCTCCGTCGGGCCCGACGGGGACGTCTTCCTGCTCTTCCCGCGCGCGGCGCCCGCGGTGCGGGCGGCACGGCACGCCAGCGACGACGAGGTGCCCGCTGTGCTGGAAGTCACCGATGTCGCGCCGGTCGCGGTGCCGCACCGCATCCGCGGCCGCGCCTGGGTGGCCGGGTGGCTGACCCACGTGCCCGGCGGCGGGTTCGAGGCCGACGCGGAGCTGCTGCGGCTGGAGCCCGGGGAGATCTCCGTGGACGACCTGTGGGGTGCGGCGCTCGTGGAGCCCGACGAGTTCGCCGCGGCCGGGCCCGATCCGCTCGCGCCCTTCGAGACGGATGTGCTCCAGCACCTGGCCGGGTCGCACCCGGAGGAGGTGGCCCTCCTGTGCGGGCTCGTCGGCGAACCGTGCGTCGCAGGCGCCACGCAGGCGGTGCCGCTGGCGCTGGACCGGTTCGGGCTGCGGGTCCGCTTCACCGGCGCGGCCGGGACGTACGACGCCCGCTTCGACTTTCCGGCGCCGGTGGAGGGTCCCGCGGCTGCCCGGCGCGCCCTTCGGCACCTTTTCGCTTCCGCGCGGGCGTGACCCTCCGGGGCCCGTACCTCAGCTGTCGCCGGCGAGGCGGCTTCTGACGCGGTCGAGCACATCCGCGTAGCGGGCCTCGGCTCCGTAGCGGGTGGGTTCGTAGTAGCGGCGGTCGGCGAGGTCGTCCGGGAGGTAGCGCTGGGCGGCGATGGCGCCGGGCACGTCGTGGGGGTAGACGTAGCCCTGCGCGTGGCCGAGCTTGGCGGCGCCCTTGTAGTGGCCGTCGCGCAGGTGCGCGGGGACCGGGCCGGCCTTGCCGGCCCGGACGTCGGCGAGGGCGGCACCGATCGCGGTGGTCGCCGCGTTGGACTTCGGCGCGAGGGCGAGCGCGATGGTGGCGTGGCTGAGGATGAGCGACGCCTCGGGGAAGCCGATCATCGCCACCGCCTGGGCCGCGGCGACCGCGGTGGGCAGCGCGGTGGGGTCGGCGAGCCCGATGTCCTCGCTCGCGGAGATCATCAGGCGGCGGGCGATGAAGCGCGGGTCCTCCCCCGCCACGATCATCCGGGCCAGGTAGTGCAGCGCGGCGTCGACGTCGGAGCCGCGGATCGACTTGATCAGGGCGCTGGCCACGTCGTAGTGCTGGTCGCCGTCGCGGTCGTAGGCGACCGCGGCGCGGTCGACGGCCTCCTCGACGGTGGCCAGCGTGATGGTCTCCTCGCCCTTGGCGAGCGCGGAGCCGGCGCCCGCCTCCAGCGCGGTGAGCGCGCGGCGGGCGTCACCGCCGGCGATCCGCAGCAGGTGCTCCTCGGCGTCGGGCTGGAGGGTGACGGCGCCGCCGAGCCCGCGCTCCTCGGTGAGCGCGCGGTGCAGCACCCCGCGGATGTCGTCGTCGGTGAGCGATTCGAGGGTGAGCAGCAGGGAGCGGGACAGCAGCGGTGAGATTACCGAGAAGTACGGGTTCTCGGTGGTCGCCGCGATCAGGGTCACCCAGCGGTTCTCGACCGCGGGCAGCAGCGAGTCCTGCTGGGCCTTGCTGAAGCGGTGGATCTCGTCGAGGAACAGGACGGTCTCGCGGTCATACCCGCCGGCTTGGCGCTTGGCGGACTCGATGACCGCGCGGACCTCCTTGACGCCCGCGGTGATCGCCGACAGCTCCACGAACCGCTTGTTGGTGGCCTTGCTGACGACGTAGGCGAGGGTGGTCTTCCCGGTGCCGGGCGGGCCCCACAGAATCACCGAGGAGGCGCCCGCGGGTCCGGTGCCGCCCTCCCCCACCAGCCGCCGCAGCGGGGACCCCTTGCGCAGCAGGTGCTGCTGGCCGACCACTTCCTCAAGGGTGCGCGGCCGCATCCGGACGGCGAGCGGGCTGTTTCCCGGGTCCCGCTCCTGCCGCTCCTCCGCGGCCGCACTGAACAGATCTGGCTCCACTCGTGAAGGGTATGCCACCGCTGTGACACACCCCGGATCACGAGGTCAGATGACGGTCTTCCAGTAGTACCAGAAGTGGGTGAGGATCAGCAGGCCGATCACCGCGTACCACATCACCGGCACCACCCAGTGGAACTCCAGCACGGCCGAGCGGACCGGGCGGGGGAGCTTGATCAGGCCGTTGCGGATGTTGTGCACGGCGGTGTACCAGAAGATCAGGATCGTGACGACCCAGGCCAGGCAGCACCACAGGCAGACCGCGTGGATGTTGTAGATCGTCTGGTACTGGAGCCAGGAGATGAAGCAGACGCCGAAGAGGCCGCCGGCCTGGAGCCCGTACCAGAACCACGGCTTGTAGCGCCCGCCGGCGAAGACGCCCATGGCCACGCAGATCACCACGCCGTAGGCGACCAGGCCGATGATCGGGTTCTGGAAGCCGAAGGCGTGGGCCTGCTTGCTCTCCATCACGCTGCCGCAGGCGATGACCGGGTTGAGGCTGCACGAGAAGTGCGTCGGCTTGCCGTCCACGGTGTTCTGCAGCAGGACGAACTTGTCGTTGGTGATCACGAAGGAGGCGAGCAGGCCGAGTGCGCCGGAGATCAGCAGCAGCCAGGTGAACGGCTTGCTCGGCACGATCTCGGAACCGGCGCGCGGGGTGCGGTCGTCGTCCGTTCGCGTGTCGTCCAACGCGGAAGTCGTCATGATCGCCGATCTCTCATCGAATCCATGGGGCGGGCACAGACATTGTGCACCCGGGGCGGTGAGTACGGTGTAAGGTACGCCGCCCCGGTACACGTTCGAGGGGTTTAAACCAGCCGTTCCTTGACGGTTCCGGCCACCTCGTCCAGCGCCACCGGACCCTGCTCGCCGCTGGCGAGGTCCTTGATCTGCACGACGCCCTCGGCCAGGTCCCGTTCGCCGGCCACGATCGCCAGCCGGGCGCCGGAGCGGTCCGCGGACTTCATCGCGTTCTTGATGCCCTTGCCGCCGAAGGCGAAGTCCGCGGCGATCCCCTCCCGACGCAACTGCGTGACCAGCGCGAAGAGGGTGCGCCGGGCCTGCTCGCCGAGCGGCACCGCGTACACGTCGGTGGCGGCGGGCAGCGCGAGTTCGACGCCCTCGGCCTTGAGCGCGAGCACCGTGCGGTCCACGCCCAGCGCCCAGCCGACCGACGGCAGCGACGGGCCGCCGATCATCTCCGACAGGCCGTCGTACCGCCCGCCGCCGCCGACCGCGGACTGCGAGCCGAGCGCGTCATGCACGAACTCGAAGGTGGTGCGGGTGTAGTAGTCCAGCCCGCGCACCAGCCGCGGGTCGTCCTCGTAGGCCACGCCCGCCGCGGTCAGCAGTTCCCGGACCTGCTCGTGGTACGCCTTGCACGCCTCGCACAGGTGGTCCACGATCAGCGGCGCGCCGGTGAGTTGGCGCTGCACCGCCTCGCGCTTGTCGTCCAGCACCCGCAGCGGGTTGATCTCGATCCGCTTGCGGGTGTCGTCGTCGAGGTCGAGGCCGCGCAGGAAGTCCTGGAGCGCGGCGCGGTAGGCCGGGCGGCACTCCTTGTCGCCCAGCGAGTTGAGCAGCAGCCGGAAGTCGCGCAGGCCCAGCGAGCGGTACGCGTCGACGGCCAGGATCACCAGTTCGGCGTCCAGCGCCGGGTCCTCCGCGCCGATCGCCTCGGCGCCGACCTGGGAGAAGTGGCGGTAGCGGCCGGCCTGCGGGCGCTCGTAGCGGTAGTAGGAGCCGGAGTACCACAGCTTCACCGGGAGGTTGCCGGCCTTGTGCAGGTTGGCCTGGAGGGCGGCGCGCAGCACCGACGCGGTGCCCTCGGGGCGCAGTGCCAGCTCGGTGCCGCCCTTGGTGCTGAAGGCGTACATCTCCTTGGTGACGATGTCGGTGGACTCCCCGACACCGCGGGCGAACAGCTCGACGTGCTCGAAGCCGGGGGTCTCGACGTATCCGTAGCCGGCGCGGCGGGCCGGGGCGGCGATCGCCTCGCGCACCGCGAGGAAGGCCGCGGAGTCGGGCGGCAGGAGGTCGTAGGTGCCCTTGGGGGCCTGGAACGTGCTCACGGCAGTGACAGTCACAATCCTCGTCGTGGAGCCGGGTCGTCGCCGGTTCCGTGGCCGCCGGCCACCTTGCCCAGGAAGGGGTTGGTGGCGCGCTCGCGGCCGATGGTCGTCTGGGGGCCGTGCCCGGAGAGCACCACCGTCGAGTCGTCGAGCGGCAGGCACACGCGGGCCAGCGACTCGTACAGCTCGGCGGTGTCGCCACCGGGCAGGTCGGTGCGTCCGACGGAGCCGGCGAACAACAGGTCGCCCGAGAAGAACACCGACGGGATGTCGGCGCTCTCGGGCAGCCGGTAGGTCACCGACCCCTTGGTATGGCCGGGCGCATGCGCGACGCCGAACTCCAGACCGGCCAGCGCGAGGGTCTCGCCGTCGGTCAGCTCCCGAAGGTCGTCGGGCTCGCCGACGGTCAGGCCGGCCAGCAGCGGGGAGCCGACGGAGGCGCCGATCGCCGTCGCCGGGTCGCTGAGCATGTACCGATCGGCGGGGTGCAGCCAGGCGGGCACGTCGTGCGCGCCGCACACCGGCAGCACCGAGGCGACGTGGTCGACGTGGCCGTGGCTGAGGATGACCGCCACGGGCTTGAGCCGGTGCTTGGCGAGGACGTCCTCGACGCCCTGGGTCGCGTCGACCCCCGGGTCGATGATCACGCACTCCTCGCCTGCGGCGGGCGCGACCACGTAGCAGTTGGTGCCCCACGCCCCGGCGGGGAACCCGGCAATGAGCACGTTCGTCCTTATGTCGTCCGCTGTGGGCTGCCCCCGAGCCTACCGGCGAGCGGGGCGCGGCTGCGAACCGGTTGCGGGGTGGTGCGCGGACTGGACGGCAGGTGCGGCGTGACGCGAAGATCTGCGGCACGTACATTCGCATACGGCAGCTTCGACACCGGCTGTGTCCCCTTCGATACAGCCGGCGCACAGGAAACATACAACGCAATGCGTCGGTGCGCGGCACGGACGGACAACCGACGCCCAGACAGACGACGGAGACGGCGAAGTGACCACCAAGGATCAGCGGCGGCGGCAGCTCGCCCGGGACAAGTTCGCGCGCCAGCAGCAGCGCCGGGTGAGCGCGCAGCGCAAGACGCGGGTGCGCAACTCGGTGATCGCCGTGGTGGTCGCCGTGGTCGCCGCCTCGCTCGGCGGGGCGTACGCGGCCGGCGCGTTCGACGGCAGCAGCAAGAAGAAGGACGACGCCGCCGCGACCAGTGCGACCGCGTCCGCCTCGGCGAGCCCCACCGTCTCCAAGGGCCCGGACCCGTGCGAGAAGGCGGCGGCGGGCAAGCCCGGCACCAAGCAGTGGAAGAAGGAGCCGGCGATGACCATCGACAAGTCGGCCGGCTACACCTTCGACCTGGCGACCACCTGCGGCGACATCTCGATCGCGCTGGAGACGGCGAAGGCCCCGCACACCGTCAACTCCTTCAAGTTCCTCGCCGACCAGGGCTACTTCGACCACACCAAGTGCCACCGGCTGACCACGACCGGCATCTACGTGCTCCAGTGCGGCGACCCGACCGGTCAGGGCTCGGGCGGCCCGGGCTACACCATCCCGGACGAGAACCTGACGGCGTTCGGCAAGGCCGACTCCTCCACCGGCTCGGTCACCTACCCGGCGGGCACCATCGCGATGGCCAACACCGGCCAGGCGCACACCGGCGGCAGCCAGTTCTTCCTGGTCTACAAGGACAGCCCGCTGCCGCCGAGCTACACGCCGTTCGGCACCGTCTCCAAGGCCGGCATGAAGGTCCTGGACAAGATCGCCGCCGACGGTGAGAGCACCGGCCAGGGCGACGGTGCGCCCAACGCGACCGTGGTGATCAACAAGGCGACGGTCAGCAAGTCCTGACCCGCGGCCGGGTGCCCGGGCTGCCCGCGGGCGGCCGGACCGAGTCCTGATCGGTATCCGAATTCGCGATTGAGCGCGTATCGGATGCGGACAGCCGGGGCGCCGGTCGCCTATGTTGGCCGTTGGAACCGGTCAGGGCGTGCGGCCCGGCCGGAGGGAAACTGTGGACGATGCCCGCCGGCGGTGACGCGGGTGGGCATCACATGAGGGAGGCGCTGTGAGCAGCGACCCGTGGGGCCGCGTCGACGAGACGGGGACCGTGTACGTGCGTACGGCCGACGGTGAGAAGGAGGTCGGTTCGTGGCAGGCGGGTTCCCCTGACGAGGCGCTCGCCTACTACGAGCGCAAGTACGAGGGGCTCGTCGTGGAGATCGGCCTCCTCGAACGGCGGGTGCAGACGACCGATCTGGCGCCCAAGGAGGCGCTGGCCGCGATCGAGCACCTGCGCACCTCGGTGACCGAGGCGCACGCGGTGGGCGACCTGGCGGCGCTGGGCACCCGGCTGGACGCGCTGGTGGCGCTCGTGGACACCCGGCGCGAGCAGCGCCGGGCGGAGCGGGCGAAGCAGGGCGAGGAGGCGAAGGCCGCCAAGGAGAAGCTGGTCGCCGAGGCCGAGGAACTGGCCGCGAGCGAGCAGTGGCGCACCGCCGGTGAGCGGCTGCGGGCCCTGGTGGACACCTGGAAGGGTCTGCCGCGGCTGGACCGCAAGGCCGACGACGAGCTGTGGCACCGCTTCAGCCACGCCCGTTCGGTCTTCTCCAAGCGGCGCAAGGCGCACTTCGCGTCGCTGGACGCGCAGCGCGAGGAGGCCCGCCGCACCAAGGAGAAGCTGGTCACCGAGGCGCAGTCGCTGTCGGGTTCCACGGACTGGGGGCCGACCGCGGCCCGCTACCGCGAGTTGATGGCGGAGTGGAAGGCGGCCGGCCGCGCCCAGCGCGAAGCGGAGGACGACCTGTGGAACCGCTTCCGCGGTGCACAGGACGTGTTCTTCGCCGCGCGTTCCGAGGTGTTCGCCGAGCGGGACTCCGAGCAGCGGGAGAACCTCGCGCGCAAGGAGGAGCTGGTCATCGAGGCGGAGAAGCTGCTGCCGGTGACCGACCTGAAGTCGGCGCGGGCGGCGTTCCGTTCGATCAACGAGCGGTGGGAGGCGATCGGCCATGTGCCGCGCGACGCCCGGCCGCGGATCGAGGGCCGGATGCACACCGTGGAGCGGGCGCTCCAGGAGTCCGAGGAAGCGGAGTGGCGGCGCACCAACCCGGAGGTCCGGGCGCGTGCGGCGGGTCTGACCGGCCAGTTGCAGGCCGCGGTCGACAAGCTGCGCGACCAGGTCGAGGCGGCGCGCGCCGCGGGCAACACCGCGAAGGCCGACAAGCTCCAGTCCGAACTGGACGGCCGGCAGGCGCTGTTGGACGCGGCCTTGAAGGGCATGGGCGAGTTCCGCTGAGCGGAGGCTGACGCCGGCATCCACCAGAGAAAGAGGTCCCCCGCGCCCGTGGCGCGGGGGACCTCTTCGTGTTGCGGGTGGCGGGCGGCCGTTCAGCGCTGCTGGCGGCCGGAGGTGACGCGGTAGACGTCGTAGACGCCCTCGACCCCGCGGACCGCCTTGAGGACGTGGCCGAGGTGCTTGGGGTCGCCCATCTCGAAGGTGAAGCGGGAGATCGCGACGCGGTCGCGGGAGGTCTGCACCGCCGCGGACAGGATGTTGACGTGCTGGTCGGACAGCACCCGGGTGACGTCGGAGAGCAGCCGGGCCCGGTCCAGCGCCTCGACCTGGATCGCGACGAGGAAGACCGAGGACTGGGTGGGCGCCCACTCGACGTCGATCATCCGCTCGGGCTGCTGCGAGAGCGACTCGACGTTGACGCAGTCGGCTCGGTGCACCGACACGCCGTTGCCCCGGGTGATGAAGCCGATGATCGGGTCGCCCGGGACGGGGGTGCAGCAGCGGGAGAGCTTCACCCACACGTCGCTCTCGCCCTTGACGATGACGCCCGGGTCGGCGTTCTTCCGCCGCTTGGTGCGGCCCTGGGTGGGGGTGGTGATCTCGGCGATGTCCTCGGTGGCGCCGTCCTCCCCGCCGAGCGCGTCGACCAGCTTCTGCACCACGGACTGCGCGGTGATGTGGCCCTCGCCGATCGCCGCGTAGAGCGCCGAGATGTCGGGGTAGCGCATCTCGTGCGCCAGGGTGACCAGCGAGTCGCCGGTCAGCACCCGCTGGATCGGCAGGTTCTGCTTGCGCATCGCGCGGGCGATCGCTTCCTTGCCCTGCTCGACCGCCTCCTCGCGGCGCTCCTTGGAGAACCACGCGCGGATCTTGTTGCGGGCCCGGGGCGACTTGACGAAGCCCAGCCAGTCCTGGGACGGCCCGGCGCCGGACGCCTTGGAGGTGAACACCTCGACGGTGTCGCCGTTGTCGAGGGTCGACTCCAGGGGCACCAGACGGCCGTTGACGCGGGCGCCGATGGTGCGGTGCCCGACCTCGGTGTGCACCGCGTAGGCGAAGTCGACCGGGGTAGCGCCGGCCGGCAGCGCTATCACGTCGCCCTTGGGCGTGAAGACGAAGACCTCGCTCTGCGACAGGTCGAAGCGCAGCGACTCCAGGAACTCCCCCGGGTCCTCCGTCTCCTTCTGCCAGTCCAGCAGCTGGCGCAGCCAGGCCATGTCGTTGACCGCGTCGTCCTTCTTGTCCGAACGCGGGCTGTCGGTGCGCACCTTGGAGGCGCCGGCCACCGCTTCCTGCTTGTACTTCCAGTGCGCGGCGATGCCGTACTCGGCGCGGCGGTGCATGTCGAAGGTGCGGATCTGCAACTCGACGGGCTTGCCGCTGGGGCCGATCACGGTGGTGTGCAGCGACTGGTACATGTTGAACTTCGGCATCGCGATGTAGTCCTTGAACCGGCCGGGGACCGGGTTCCATCGCGCGTGGATGGTGCCGAGCGCCGCGTAGCAGTCCCGGACGGTGTCGACGAGGACCCGGATGCCGACCAGGTCGTAGATCTCGGCGAAGTCCCGGCCGCGGACGATCATCTTCTGGTAGACGCTGTAGTAGTGCTTCGGGCGCCCGGTGACGGTGGCCTTGATCCGGGCCGCGCGCAGGTCCTGCTGGACCTGGTCGGTGACCACGGCCAGGTACTCGTCCCGCTTGGGGGCGCGTTCGGCGACGAGGCGGACGATCTCGTCGTACATCTTCGGGTAGAGGATCGCGAAGGCGAGGTCCTCCAGCTCCCACTTGATGGTGTTCATGCCCAGCCGGTGGGCGAGCGGGGCGTAGATCTCCAGCGTCTCGCGGGCCTTCTTCTCCTGCTTCTCCCGCTTGAGGTAGCGCATGGTGCGCATGTTGTGCAGCCGGTCGGCGAGCTTGATCACCAGGACCCGGGGGTCCTTGGCCATCGCGACGACCATCTTGCGCACCGTCTCGGCCTGCGCGGCCTCACCGAACTTGACCTTGTCCAGCTTGGTGACGCCGTCGACGAGCAGGGCGACCTGGTCGCCGAAGTCGCGGCGCAGCTGGTCCAGGCCGTAGTCGGTGTCCTCGACGGTGTCGTGGAGCAGCCCGGCCATCAAGGTGGCGGGGTCCATGCCCAGCTCGGCGAGGATGGTGGTGACCGCCAGCGGGTGCGTGATGTACGGGTCGCCGCTCTTGCGCTTCTGGCCGCGGTGCCAGCGCTCGGCGACCTGGTAGGCGGCCTCGATCTGCCGCAGCTGCGCGCTGTCGCCCTTGGGGTCGTTGCCGCGCACGACCCGCAGCAGGGGTTCGAGCACCGGGTTGTACGCGCTGGAGCGCTGCACGCCGAGGCGGGCGAGCCGGGCGCGGACCCGGCTGGAGGAGGCGCCGGGCCGGGTGGGGGCGACGCTGCCGGGGGTGCGCACCGGCCGCAGGGCGGCGGGGGTGGGCGCGGGAGCGGGGGCCGGGCCGGACTTGGGCGCGAGCGTGGCGCCCTTGCCCTGGTCGCCCCTGCCCTGGTCGCCCTTGGCCTGGTCGGCGGCCTTGCCGGCGCCGCTGTCGGCGCTCGGGTGGGCCCCGGCGGGCGGGGGCGCGGACTCGGGTGTGGGAGCGGGCGCCGGCGCGCCGGTCGCAGGCGTGCCCCGGCGCCCGTCGGCCGGGCCCGTCCCCTGGGCGGTCCCGTCGGCGGCGTCGAGCGGCTGGGCCTGGTCTGGCAAGGGCACTCCTCACGCGGTCGAAGTCCCATGGTAACGAGCGGCGGCACCCGGCGGGCGCGCGGCGGAGCAAGGCGGCTCCGCCCGGCCCGGCCGGCGCACACGCACCGGCGTACGCCGGTCCGTACGCCGCGCCGGGCACGCCGTACGCCGGCGAAGCGCCTCAGGGGCGCCGTACGGGCCCGGGCGGCCCTGCGGCGGCCCGGGGGCGGCCGATCCGCTGCGGACCGCTCAGACCACGACGAGGGCGTCCAGCGGGACGTCCTTGAGGACCGGGGCGAGCCGCTCCCGGCCGCCGAGCGCGCCCAGCTCCAGCATGACCGCGACGCCGACGACGCTCGCGCCGGTGCGCGCGATCAGGTCGAGCGCGGCTTCGGCGGTGCCGCCGGTGGCGAGCACGTCGTCGATGACGATCACCCGGTCGCCGGGCCCGAAGGCGTCGGCGTGCACCTCGATCTCGGCGGTGCCGTACTCCAGCGCGTAGCCCTGCGCCAGCGTCGGTCCGGGCAGCTTGCCGGCCTTGCGGACCGGTACGAAGCCGAGCCGGGCGCGGGCGGCGGCGGGCGCGGCGAGGATGAAGCCCCGCGCCTCCAGGCCGACGATCTTGGTGGCCGCGTGGCGGGTGCACAGCTCCGCGAGCGCGTCGACCAGGGCGTTGAACGCCACCGGGTCGGCCAGCAGCGGGGTGATGTCCTTGAAGACCACCCCGGGCTGCGGGTAGTCCGCCACGTCGCGGATACGGGAGAGCAGCAGGTCCCGCAGCTCGGGGGAGGCGGCTTCCGTCGTCGTCATGATGCTTCTTTCGGTGCTCGGTGCTCGGTGCGCGGTGCGCGGGCGGGAAAACGCCCGCCGCCGCCCGGCGGGTACTCCCGGGCGGCGGCGGGCGAGGGCTCAGCGGCGCTTGCCGGAGGGGCGGCCGCGGCCGCGGCTGCCCCGGTTGGACGGCTGGCTGCGGTTCGGGCGGACCCCGGAGTCACTGCTGCCGGTGGCGCGCGGGCCGACGACCGCGGCCGCGGCGTCCTCCTCGCCGTCCTCGGGCTGCTCGTCCTCGGGCTCGTCGGCCGCGGACTCGCCCGCGGCGGCCCGGGCCTTCGCCTTCGCCGCGTCGGACGCGCGCTTGGCGAGCACCCGCTTGCGCAGCGACTTCATCTGCGGGTCGCGCTCCTTCAGCTCCGCCACGATCGGGGTCGCGATGAAGATCGAGGAGTACGCGCCCGCGGTGAGGCCGACGAACAGCGCGAGCGCGATGTCGTTGAGCATGCCGGCGCCGAGGATGCCGCCACCGATGAACAGCAGCGCGGCGACCGGCAGCAGCGCGACCACCGTGGTGTTGATCGACCGCACCAGGGTGCTGTTGAGGCTGCGGTTGGCGACCTCGCTGTAGGTGGAGGTGTTCTTCTTGGTGATGTCCTTGCTGGCTTCCTTCAGCCCGTCGAACACCACGACCGTGTCGTAGAGCGAGTAACCGAGGATGGTCAGCAGGCCGATCACGGTGCCGGGCGAGACCTCGAAGCCGACGATCGCGTAGACGCCGACGGTGATGGTGAGGTCGTGCAGCAGGGCGACGAGGGCGGCCAGCGCCATGCGCCACTCGAAGGCGATGGCGAGGTAGATGACCACCAGCACCAGGAAGATGATCAGGCCTTCCAGTGCCTTGTGGGTGATCTCCTTGCCCCAGCTCGGGCCGACGATCTCGGCGTCGATCTTCGACGCCGGGATCTTCAGGTCCGCGGCGATCTCCTTCTGGACCTTCTTCGACTGGTCGGTGGAGAGCCCGGCCACCTGGATGCGCATGCTGCCGTTGCCGAGCTTCTGCACGGTCGCGTCGCGGCCGTCGGTGTCCCCGGAGATCTTGTTCTGCACGTCGGAGACGGACAGGGACGTCTTCGGGGTGTTGAAGACCGCGCCGCCGGAGAAGTCGATGCTCTCCTTGAGCCCGTTCACCACCAGGCCGATGATCGCGACGATCGTGACCAGGATGGAGATCGAGTACCAGATCTTCCGCTTGCCGACGAAGTCGTAGCTGACCTCGCCCCGGTGCAGCCGGTGACCGAGAGTGCCGAGCTTGGACATCAGGCTTCCTTCGTCTCGGAGGACTGGCGGCGGATACGGCGCAGCGGTGCCTTGACCCCGAGGCTCTCCGGGTTGAGGCCGGACCACTTGTGGCCCTTGGCGTAGAAGGCGCGGCGGGCGAGGATCGTCATCAGCGGCTTGGTGAACAGGAAGACCACGGCGACGTCGAGCAGGGTGGTCAGGCCGAGCGTGAACGCGAAGCCCCGGACCTTGCCGACGGACACGACGTAGAGCACCGCGGCGGCGAGGAAGGACACGAAGTCCGACACCAGGATGGTGCGCCGGGCGCGCGGCCAGCCGCGGGCCACCGCGGGTTGCAGTGTCCTGCCGTCGCGTAGCTCGTCCCTGATCCGTTCGAAGAAGACGATGAACGAGTCGGCGGTGATACCGATCGCGAC
The DNA here is from genome assembly GCF_037034245.1 of Streptomyces sp. CA2R106. Classification (NCBI taxonomy): domain Bacteria; kingdom Bacillati; phylum Actinomycetota; class Actinomycetes; order Kitasatosporales; family Streptomycetaceae; genus Streptomyces; species Streptomyces sp. CA2R106. The sequence continues at coordinate 160,664 of NZ_JBAGKC010000006.1, read as the reverse complement.
GATGGCACCGCACACCGCGGGCAGGTTCAGCGCGAATCCGACCGCCTCACCCAGCAGGCACATGATCGTGTAGGTCAGTGCGGCGGAGACGACCAGGCTGAGCACCGCGACGAAGCTCAGGCCGCGGTAGTAGGCCAGCAGGTAGATCACCACGAGGGCGAGGCCGACGGCGCCGGCGATCATGCCGCCGCGCAGCTGCTCGCCGCCGAGCGCGGCGGAGACGGTGGTCTTGTCGGAGATGTTGAACGCCAGCGGCAGCGAGCCGTACTTCAGCACGTTCGCCAGGTCGGTGGCGGACTGCTGGGTGAAGCTGCCGGAGATCTGCGCGGTGCCGCCGGACAGGGTCGAGGACACCGAGGGGGCCGACACCACGTTGCCGTCGAGGTCGATGGCGAACTGGTTGTTCGGCGAGGACTGCGCCGCGAGGTTCTTGGTGACGCTGGTGAACTGCGAGGAGCCCTTGGAGTCGAAGCTGAGGTTGACCACCCAGCCGTTGCCGCTCTGGGTGTCGAAGACCGCGTTGGCGCTGGTGACGTGCTTGCCGTCGATCTGGGACGGGCCGAGCAGGTACTTCACCCACTGCTTGTCGATCTGGCCGCAGGCGATCACGTTGTCGGTGGGCTTGGTGCCCTCGCTGGCCTTGGCGCGCTGGGCGGGCTTGGTGCAGTCCAGCGCCTCGTACTTGGCCTGGAGCGCGGCCGAGACGCCGGAGGTGGCGTCGGTGGTGCTGGTGCTGGTGCCGCTGGTGTCGGTCGTGCCGTCCGAGGCGCTGCTCGACGCCGTGGCGGTGGCCTGCGGGGTCGGGGCCTTGTCCGTGCCGGACTTCAGGGCGTCGGTGACCGCGCGGCCCTGGCTGCTGGTGGACGAGGGGGTCGCGGTGGACTTGCCGGTGCTGGAGGCCGTCGCGCTCGAGGTGGCCTTCGGGCTGGCGGTGCTGGACGACTTGCTGGTGGCGGAGCCGGTGGGCGTGGGCGTCGGCGTCGTCGTCGCGGTCGGCGAACCGTCGCCGTCGGCGAGCACCTGCCGGAAGTACAGCTGGGCGGTGGTGCCGACCTGCTGCTCGGCCTGGTCGGCGTTGGTGCTCTTGGGGATGTCGACGATGATGTTGTCGTTCCCCTGGGTCTGCACCTCCGCCTCGGAGACGCCCAGGCCGTTGACGCGGTTGTTGATGATGTTGACCGCGGTGTTCATGTTCGCCTTGGTGACGGCCTTGCCCTGGTCGGGCTTGGCGGTCAGCGTGATCTCCACGCCGCCGGCGAGGTCGATGCCGAGCCGCGGGGTCTTGTGGCCGGAGAGGAAGATCCCCCCGGTCAGCGCCACCAGGGCGATGAGGATCACGGCCAGAGCGCGCCCGGGGTACCCCTGGCTCCCCGAGGACCTACGGCCCTTTTTGGCTGCTGCCACCTTGTTGTCTCTCCCTGTCCTACCGCCCCCGGGCATGCGGGCCCGGGGGCGGCCACGAGTGGATGAAGCAGGACGCTTACTTCGCGGCGGAGCCGTTCGGCTCCTTGGCGGCCCCGTCCTCGGCGGCGGGCGCGTCCGTCGACGACGGGGCCGCGGCCTCCTCGGACTTGTCGAGGCTGACCTGCTCCTCGCCGCCCTCGGCGGCGTCCGCGTCCGTCGCACCGTCGGCCGGCGCGGCGTCCCCCGCGGCCGCGTCGGCGTCGCTCACGGCGTCGTCGTCGAGCCCCGCGGGCTCCTCGGGCTCGATGCCGTGCACGATCCGGTTGAACTCCTCCTCGGAGAGCACCGTGCCGATGGCGGACTTGGTGAAGTGCGCGTGGACACCGTCGGTGATCTCCAGCAGGACGGTCTCCTCGTTCACCTCCTTCACCACGGCGTACATGCCACCGATGGTGCGCACGCCGGTGCCCGGCTCCATCTTGTTGCGCATCTCCAACGCCTGGCGCTGCTTGGTCTTCTGCGACCGGGTCATCATGAACATGACGCCGATGATCAGGATCAGGGGGAGGAGAATTCCGATGCTCACGGTGTGGACATTCCTTCGCACGGCCAACGTGGGGGATGGCCTGGATTTCGGGATGTGGGTGCCGATCCAGAGGAAGGGCGTCGGCGGAGTCTAAGCGCTGGCTCGCCGATGGAACAACGCCCAGCATTGCATGGGGGTTCCTGATCGTAGGAGTCTAGCGGAGGTCAGGGACCGAACAGGCCGGTCTGTCCGGTTCCGCCCCGACTCGTCCCCCCGCCCTCCTGGGGCGGTACGAGGCCCAGGTGGGACCAGGCCGCGGGGGTCGCCACCCGGCCCCTGGGGGTGCGGGCGAGCAGTCCCTCGCGGACCAGGAAGGGCTCCGCGACCTCCTCGACGGTCTCCCGCTCCTCCCCCACCGCGACCGCGAGCGTGGACAGGCCGACCGGGCCGCCGCCGAAGAGCTTCAGCAGCGCGTGCAGCACCGCCCGGTCCAGCCGGTCCAGGCCGCGGCCGTCGACCTCGTAGACCTCCAGGGCCCGGGCGGCGACCTCGCGGCTGACCACGCCGTCGGCCCGTACCTGTGCGTAGTCGCGGACCCGGCGCAGCAGCCGGTTGGCGATCCGGGGGGTGCCGCGGGAGCGGCCGGCGATCTCGGCGGCGCCGCCGGTGTCGATCGCCACGTCCAGCAGGCCGGCCGAGCGCTGGATGACCCGCTCCAGTTCGGCGGGGGCGTAGAACTCCATGTGGCCGGTGAAGCCGAACCGGTCGCGCAGCGGCGGCGGCAGCAGCCCGGCCCGGGTGGTGGCGCCGACCAGGGTGAAGGGCGGCAGCTCCAGCGGGATCGCGGTCGCGCCGGGCCCCTTGCCCACGATCACGTCGACCCGGAAGTCCTCCATCGCCATGTAGAGCATCTCCTCGGCGGGCCGGGACATCCGGTGGATCTCGTCGAGGAAGAGCACCTCGCCCTCGGTGAGCGAGGAGAGGATCGCGGCGAGGTCGCCGGCGTGCTGGATGGCCGGGCCCGAGGTGATCCGGATCGGCGCGGACATCTCGGCGGCGATGATCATCGAAAGAGTGGTCTTGCCGAGCCCGGGTGCACCCGACAGGAGTACGTGGTCGGCGGTGGCACCGCGCTGGCGGGCGGCCTTGAGCACCAGGTCGAGCTGCTGGCGGACCCGCTCCTGGCCGATGAACTCGTCGAGCTCCTTGGGCCGCAGCGCCGCCTCGACCGCCTGGTCGTCGTGGTCGGCGGCCGACCCGACCAGCCGGTCGGGTGTGTCGGCGGGGGCGTCGTCCCAGTTCATGGCAGGTCTCTCGGGTCGGGCGGTCGGCAGGCGGTCGGGGTTCGCGGCCGGTCTCGGGTCGGTCAGGGTTCGGGTGGGGCGGGGCGTGGGGGGCGGCAGGCGGGTCGGGGCGCGGTCAGCGGGTGCGGTTGAGGGTCTGGAGGGCCGCGCGCAGCAGTGTGCCGACGTTCGGCTCGGCGGCGGCCTCGGCCTGCGGGGTGACCGCGGTCACCGCCTCCTCCGCCTCGCGCGGCGCGTAGCCGAGCCCGACGAGCGCGGTGAGCAGCTGCTCGGACCAGGACGGCGGGGCGGCCGCGCGGGCCGCGCTCCCGGCCGCCGGGGCGCCCGCGGCGCCCACCGGCGCCCCCAGCCGGTCCTTGAGCTCCAGCAGCAGCCGCTGGGCACCCTTCTTGCCGATGCCGGGCACGGCGGTCAGCGCCTTCTCGTCCCCGGCCGCGACAGCGGCGCGCAGGGCGTCGGGGCTGTGCACGGCGAGCATGGTCTGCGCCAGCCGGGGGCCGACCCCGCTGACGGTCTGGAGCAGCTCGAAGACCTGCCGCTCGTCGTCGTCGGCGAAGCCGTAGAGCGTCAGGGAGTCCTCGCGGACCACCAGCGAGGTCGCCAGCCGGGCGGGCTCGCCGAGCCGCAGCGCGGACAGGGTGCCGGGCGCGCACTGGACCGCCATGCCGATCCCGCCGACCTCGATGACCGCGGAGTCCGGGGCGAGTGCGGCCACCGGGCCGCTGACGAAGGCGATCACGCGGTGGGCTCCTGGCTGCTGGGTGCGGAAGGCACGGGGTGTACGGGTGCGGCGGGCGGTCGGACGGCGCGGTGGGCCGCGGCGGCCTGCTGGAGGCGGTTCCCGGCCACGGCCCGCTGGAGGCGGTTGGTGGCCGGGGAGCGCCAGATGTGGCAGATGGCGAGCGCGAGGGCGTCGGCGGCGTCGGCGGGCTTGGGCGGGGCGTCCAGCCGCAGCAGCCGGGTCACCATGGCGCCGACCTGCTCCTTGCCGGCCCGGCCGCTGCCGGTGACGGCCGCCTTGACCTCGCTGGGGGTGTGCAGGTGCACCGGCAGGCCGCGCCGGGAGGCGCACAGGATGGCGACCGCGCTGGCCTGGGCGGTGCCCATCACGGTGCGGACGTTGTGCTGGCTGAAGACGCGCTCGACGGCGACGGCCTCGGGGCGGTGCTCGTCGAGCCACTCCTCCAGGCCGCGTTCGATCAGTACCAGCCGGTGGCCGATCTCCGCGTCGGACGGGGTGCGGATCACCCCGACGCCGGCCATCGCCAGCGCCCGGCCGGGCACGCCGTCGACCACACCGACACCGCACCGGGTCAGCCCCGGGTCCACGCCGAGCACCCGCATGCCGCCCCTTCCCGCGCGTCCGCCGCGGTCGGCGGTCGTTCGCCAACCTGTTCGTGCAGGTTAGCGGTTGGCACCGACAAACAGCGGAGGGGCCGGCGGGGTGTGTCCCCGCCGGCCCCTCCCTGACGTCGAGTCAGGCGTCGCGTCAGGCGCCGCGTCAGGCGTCGACCTTCTCCATGACCTCGTCCGAGACGTCGAAGTTGGCGAAGACGTTCTGCACGTCGTCGCTGTCCTCCAGCGCGTCGATCAGCTTGAAGATCCGGCGGGCCCCGTCCTCGTCCAGCTCGACCTGCATGGTGGGCAGGAAGTTGGCGTCGGCGGAGTCGTAGTCGATCCCGGCCTCCTGGAGGGCCTTGCGGACCGGCACCAGGTCGGTGGCCTCGCTGATCACCTCGAAGGACTCACCGAGGTCGTTGACCTCCTCGGCGCCGGCGTCCAGCACCGCGCCGAGCACGTCGTCCTCGCCCAGCTCGCCCTTGGGGACGATCACCACGCCCTTGCGGTTGAACAGGTAGGACACCGAGCCCGGGTCGGCCATCGAGCCGCCGTTGCGGGTCATCGCCACCCGCACGTCGGACGCGGCGCGGTTGCGGTTGTCGGTCAGGCACTCGATGAGGACGGCGACGCCGTTCGGCCCGTAGCCCTCGTACATGATCGTCTGGTAGTCGGCGCCGCCGGCCTCCAGGCCCGCGCCGCGCTTGACCGCGCTGTCGATGTTCTTGTTCGGTACCGAGCTCTTCTTCGCCTTCTGGATGGCGTCGAAGAGCGTCGGGTTGCCGTCCGGGTCGGCCCCGCCGGTCCGGGCCGCGACCTCGATGTTCTTGATCAGCTTCGCGAAGAGCTTGCCGCGCTTGGCATCGATCACGGCCTTCTTGTGCTTCGTCGTAGCCCATTTAGAGTGGCCGGACATCCGACAGTCTCCTTCGCGTCACCAGTACTGTTCTTCGTCGCGCGCCCGATCCTACCGGGATACGGTCAGCTCCCCGCGCGCACGGCGGACACGAAGAGTTCATGCACCCGGTGGTCGCCGGTCAGCTCCGGGTGGAAGGACGTGGCCAGCACGTTCCCCTGCCGCACCGCGACGATGTGGCCGCCGTACTCGGCGAGCACCTCGGTGTCCGCGCCGACCGACTCCACCCACGGCGCGCGGATGAAGACGCCCTCGACCGGTCCGCCGGGCACGCCCCGCACGTCGACGAACGCCTCGAAGGACTCGTTCTGCCGGCCGAAGGCGTTGCGGCGCACGATCATGTCGATGCCGCCGAACGTCTCCTGCCCGGACCTGGGGTCCAGGATCTTGTCGGCGAGCATGATCAGCCCGGCGCAGGTGCCGTAGACCGGCAGTCCGCCGCGGATCGCGTCCCGCAGCGGCTCGGTGAGCCCGAAGAGCGCGGCGAGCTTGGAGATGGTGGTGGACTCGCCGCCGGGTATCACCAGGCCGTCCAGCCCGGCCAGTTCCTCCGGGCGCCGGACCGCCGTGGCCGCGGCGTCCGCCGCGGCCAGGGCCGCCAGGTGCTCCCGGACGTCGCCCTGGAGGGCCAGGACGCCGATGGTGGGAGAGCTCGTCATCGTCGCCTTACCAGCCGCGGTTCGCGTAGTGCTCGGACTCCGGCAGCGTGTCGATGTTGATGCCGACCATCGCCTCGCCGAGGTTGCGGGAGGAGTCCGCGATGACCTTCGGGTCGTCGAAGAAGGTGGTGGCGCGGACGATGGCCGCGGCGCGCTTGGCCGGGTCGCCGGACTTGAAGATGCCCGAGCCCACGAAGACGCCCTCGGCGCCGAGCTGGCGCATCAGCGCCGCGTCGGCGGGGGTGGCCACACCGCCGGCGGAGAAGAGCACGACCGGCAGCTTGCCGAGCTCGGCGACCTCGCGGACCAGCTCGTAGGGCGCGCGCAGCTCCTTGGCGGCGGCGAACAGCTCGTTGTGGTCCAGGCCGCGCAGCCGGGATATCTCGCCCTTGATCTGCCGCAGGTGGCGGACGGCCTCGACGACGTTGCCGGTGCCGGCCTCGCCCTTGGAGCGGATCATCGCCGCGCCCTCGGCGATCCGGCGCAGCGCCTCACCGAGGTTGGTGGCGCCGCACACGAACGGGGTGGTGAACGCCCACTTGTCGGAGTGGTTGACCTCGTCGGCCGGGGTGAGCACCTCCGACTCGTCGATGTAGTCCACGCCGAGCGACTGGAGCACCTGGGCCTCGACGAAGTGGCCGATCCGGGACTTGGCCATCACCGGGATCGACACGGCGCTGATGATGCCGTCGATCATGTCCGGGTCCGACATGCGGGCCACGCCGCCGTCCTTGCGGATGTCGGCGGGCACCCGCTCCAGCGCCATGACGGCGACCGCGCCGGCGTCCTCGGCGATCCGCGCCTGCTCAGGCGTGACGACGTCCATGATCACACCGCCCTTGAGCTGCTCGGCCATGCCGCGCTTGACGCGCGCGGTGCCGGTCTCGGGGGACGCTGCGGAGGACGGGGAAGCGGTGGACAAGGTGACCTCACTCCAGGCTGTGGATGGCTTGTGCATCCATCGTCCGGCGGCGCGTGGACCACCGAAAAGGGCCAATTCGGCGCAGGTGGCTCCCGCGGATGCTCCTATGCGGTGGTGGCGCCCTCCGCGGTGAGCAGGACCGGCGGCTCGTCGTCCATCTCGAAGGCGAGCGGGAACGGGGCGTGGCCGGCCAGTCGCAGCCAGCGCACCACGCGGTGGCGGCGCAGGGCGCGCGCGGCGCGCACCGCGTCGTTGTGGAAGCGCCGGGCCATCGGCACGCGGCGCACCGCGCGGGTCAGCTCGCCGACCGCCTCGGCGCCCCCGGGCGCCGCCTCGACCGCCGCGAGCGTGTCCGGCTCGGCGAACACCGCGCGCAGCGCCTGGCTCAACTCGCTCTCGGCGACCTCCCGCCCGTCCGGCTCGGCCTGGCGGGCGGCGTGCGCGGCCTCGTACAGCACGATGGAGGCGGCCGGGTCCAGGACGCCCGCGGTCGCCAGTTCCTGCGCGACCGAGGCGCGGCGCAGCAGTTGCGCGTCGAGCGCGGCGCGCGCCGCGTCGATCCTGGCGTGCAGGCGGTCCAGGCGGCCCGCGGTCCAGCTGAGGTAGAGCCCGAGCAGGATCAGTGCGGCTACGACGCAAATCACGGTGGTCACCGCGGCACCCTATTCCCCCCGGGTGGCCGCGATCCGCCGCGACGGCGCCGTGCGGCGGGCGGTCAGGTGGCGGGGAAGCCCGGGCGGTCGGGGTGGACGGACTCCGTGCCGACCGTGACCGTTTCGTAGACCGAGAGGATCTCCGCGGCGACCACGGACCAGTCGAAGCGCCGTACGTGCGCCGAGGCGCGGCCGCGCAGCTCTTCGCGGCGGGCGTCGTCCCCGAGGAGGCGTACCGCGGCGTCCGCCAGCGCGGCGGCGTCGCCGTTGGGGAACAGTTCGCCCGCGCTGCCCTGTCCGAGCACCTGCGCGAAGGCGTCGAGGTCGGTGGCGAGGACCACCGCGCCCGCGGACATCGCCTCGACGAGGATGATCCCGAAGCTCTCGCCGCCGAGGTTGGGCGCCACGTACAGGTCGACGCTGCGCAGCAGCCGCGCCTTGTCCTCGTCGCTGACCATCCCCAGGAACTCGACGTGGCCGTGGAGTTCGGGCGGCAGCGGCTCCAGGGCCTCGCGCTGGTCGCCGCGCCCGGCCACCAGGAGGCGGGCGCCGGGGCGGCGCTCGATGATCCCGGGCAGCGCCCGCATCAGGACCTGGAGCCCCTTGCGGGGCTCGTCGATCCGCCCGATGAACCCGATGGTGTCGCCCTGCCAGTCGGGCCGGGGCCGCGCGGCGGCGAAGAAGCCGACGTCGACGCCGTTGGGGATGACGACCGCGTCGCCGCCGAGGTGCTCGACCAGGGTGCGGCGGGCGTATTCGCTGACCGCGATCCGCGCGCTGATCTTCTCCAGCGCGGGCTGGAGGATCGGGTAGGCCGCGATCATCGCGCGCGAGCGGGGGTTGGAGGTGTGGAAGGTCGCCACGATCGGGCCGCGGGCGGCCCAGCAGGCGAGCAGCCCGAGCGAGGGCGAGGTGGGTTCGTGGATGTGGATGACGTCGAACCCGCCGTCGTGCAGCCAGCGCCGGACCCGTGCGGCCGACAGGAAGCCGAAGTTCAGCCGCGCCACGGAGCCGTTGTACGGCACGGGCACCGCGCGGCCGGCGGAGACCGCGTACGGCGGCAGCGGCGTCTCGTCGTCGGCCGGGGCCAGCACGGACACGTGGTGCCCGAGCGTGATCAGGTGCTCGGCGAGGTCGCGGATGTGGAACTGGACGCCGCCTGGGACGTCCCAGGAGTACGGGCAGACGATCCCGATCCTCAAGGCCGCTCCGTCCCGGGGCTCTCGTCCGGCGCGGCGACGGCGGTGGCCGTCTCAGCGGCGGTGACCGTCCCGGCAGCGGGCTCGGCAGCGGACTCGACGGCGGCGCGCTGCGGCAGGTCGCTCAGCCAGAGCCGTTGCAGCATGTGCCAGTCCTGGGGGTGCTCGGCGATCCCGGACTCGTAGGTGTTCGCCAGCACCTGGGTCATCACCGCGGTGCGGCTCGCCCGGTCGCCGTCGGCCGGGACCTCGACCGGCGGGTGCACCTTGCCCTGCATGACCGGCGACTGGTCGTACCAGAGGGTGACCGGCAGCAGCAGCGCGCCGGTCTGCTGGGCGAGCATCGCCGGCCCGGCGGGCATCCGGGTCTTCTCGCCGAAGAAGTCGACCTCGACCCCGCTCTTGGACAGGTCCCGGTCGGCGACCAGGCAGACCAGGCCGCCCGCGCGCAGCCGCCGCGCCAGGGTGCCGAACGCGGCGCCGCCGGTGTGCGGCAGGACCTCCATGCCCAGGCCCTCGCGGTAGGCGACGAACCGGTCGTAGAGGGTCTCGGGCTTGAGCCGTTCGGCGACGGTGGTGAACGGGGTCTCCAGCTTGGTGGTGACCCAGGCGCCGGCGAGGTCGTAGTTGCCCATGTGCGGCAGGGCGAGGATGACCCCGCGCCCGGCGGCGAGCCCGTCGGTGAGCCAGTGCACGTCCTGCGGGGCGAAGCCGGTGCGGATGCGGTCCTTGCTCCAGGCCGGCAGCCGGAAGGACTCCATCCAGTACCGCAGGTAGGAGCGCATGCCCTGGCGGGACAGCGCGCGCAGCCGCTCCGGGCCGGCGCCGGGCACCACGCGGGCGAGGTTCGCCTCCAGCCGCTGCACGCCCTTGCCGCGCTGCCGCCAGGCGGCGTCGGCGACGGTCCGGCCGAGCGCGCGTGCCGCCGGCTCCGGCAGGGTCTTCACCGCGCTCCAGCCGAGCCCGTACAGGCCGTCGGTGAGGCGCTCCTTCACACGCTGCTCCCCTGGCTGACCGCCCGCTTCTCCGCCTCGGCGGCGTCGGCCTCCGCGGCCTCGCGGTGCACGGTGACGACCCGCTGGATCAGCGTGACCAGGCTGCCGACGGCGACGACCCACAGGGCGATCGGCAGCACCCACTGGATGCCGGGCACCCCGAAGGTGCGGTGAAAGCCGGCGAAGCCGCACAGCACCAGGGTGATGACCAGCCGCTCGGAGCGCTCGACCAGGCCGTTGACCGCGACCTTCAGGCCGATCGCCTCGCCGCGCGCCTTGGTGTAGGAGACCACCTGGCCGCTGGCGAGGCAGAAGATGGTGACCGCGCACAGCACGAGGTTGTCGCCGCCGCCGGCGTACCAGAGCGCCAGGCCGCCGAAGACGGCGCCGTCGGCGACCCGGTCCAGGGTGGAGTCCAGGAACGCGCCCCAGCGGCTGGAGCGGCCCGCCTGGCGGGCCATGTTGCCGTCGACCAGGTCCGAGAAGACGAACAGGGTGATGACGACGGTGCCCCAGAAGAACTCGCCCCTGGGGTAGAAGGCCAGTGCGCCGGCGACGACACCCGCGGTGCCGATCAGGGTCACCGTGTCCGGCGACACCCCCTTGCGCAGGAGGAATCCGGCGAACGGCGTGAGAACACGCGTGAAGAACGCACGCGCGTACTTGTTCAGCATGGCCTTCCCGACAGGTCGGTGGAGTTCGGAACGGGGACGGGCTGCTCGACAGTCCCCGCACGCGGCGGCCAAAACGGCCGCCGGATGGCCCATCGTAGCCAGACAGGTCCCCTGGTGCCCGGACGGGCGTACCGTCGAAGGGGAACTGTACGCACCCGCGGAGTGAACCTCGGGAGGCGGGACGCATGAGCGGTGGCGGTAGGAAGGACGCGGCACCTGGGGCCGCGGGAGGCGTAGCGGCGGCGGCTCCCGGCGGGAGCCACCCGCGGCAGGTGCGCAATGTGGTGCTGGTCGGCCACAGCGGCGCGGGCAAGACCACCCTGGTGGAGGCGCTGGCCCTGGCGACGGGGGCGGTGGGCCGGGCCGGGCGGGTGGAGGACGGCGGGTCGCTCTCCGACCACGACGGGATCGAGCAGCGCCGGCAGCGCTCCGTCCAGCTCTCCCTGGTGCCGGTGGAGTGGGAGGGGGTCCGGATCAACGTCCTGGACACCCCCGGGTACGCCGACTTCGTCGGGGAGCTGAGGGCCGGTCTGCGAGCGGCGGACGCGGCCCTCTTCGTCGTCTCGGCGGCGCAGGACGGCGAGGGCGTCGGCGGCGCAACCCGGATGGTGTGGGAGGAGTGCGCCGCGGTCGGCATGCCGCGCGCGGTGGTGGTCACGCACCTGGAGTCGGCGCGGGCCGGGTTCGAGGAGACCGCCGCGCGGTGCGCGAGCGAACTGGGCGGCGACGACCCGGACGCGCTGCTGCCGCTGTACCTGCCGGTGCACGGCCCGGCGGGCCCCGACGGGCACGCCCCGGTCACCGGCCTGGCCGGGCTGCTGACCGGCCGCGTCCACGACTACTCCGGCGGCGAGCGGGTCGAGGCCGACCCGGACCCGGCGCAGGCCGAGCGGATGGCGCGGGCCCGCGACCGGCTGATCGAGGGGATCATCGCCGAGAGCGAGGACGAGACGCTGATGGACCGCTACCTCGGCGGTGAGGACATCGACGTCGGCACCCTGATCGCCGACTTGGAGCGGGCCGTGGCCCGCGGCACCTTCCACCCGGTGCTGGCCGCCGCGCCCGCCGCCGGCGGCGCCCGGCAGGGCCTGGGCACCGTGGAACTCCTCGACCTGGTCACCCGGGGCTTCCCCACCCCGCCGGAGCGCGTCGTCCCGCCGGTCACCGACCCGGCCGGCCGCCCCCGCCCGCCGCTGGCCTGCGACCCGGACGGGCCGCTGGCCGCCGAGGTGGTCAAGACGACCTCCGACCCGTACGTGGGCCGGCTCAGCCTGGTGCGGGTCTTCTCCGGCACGCTGCGGCCCGACGCGGCCGTGCACGTCTCCGGGCACGGCCTGGGCGACCGCGGCCATGAGGACCACGACGTGGACGAGCGGGTGGGCGCGCTGTCGTCGCCGTTCGGGCGGCAGCAGCGCCCGGTGCCGTCGGCGGCCGCCGGCGACCTGGTGTGCGTGGCGCGGCTGACGCGGGCGGAGACCGGGGACACGCTCTCCGACCCGGACGACCCGCTGCTGATGGCGCCCTGGCGGCTGCCCGACCCGCTGCTGCCGGTGGCGATCGAGGCGCACGCCGACTCCGACGAGGACAAGCTCTCCCAGGGGCTGGCACGGCTGGTCGCGGAGGACCCGACGATGCGGCTGGAGCAGAACCCGGACACCCACCAGGTGGTGCTGTGGTGCATGGGCGAGGCGCACGCCGAGGTGGCGTTGGAGCGGCTGCGCGGCCACTACGGGGTGCGGGTGGACGCGGTGGCGCACCGGGTGCCGCTGCGGGAGACCTTCGGGCGGGCCGCCAGTGCCCGCGGCCGGCACGTCAAGCAGTCCGGCGGGCACGGCCAGTTCGCGATCTGCGAGATCGAGGTGGAGCCGCTGCCGGTGGGTTCGGGGCTGGAGTTCGTCGACAAGGTGGTGGGCGGGGCGGTGCCGCGCCAGTTCGTGCCGTCGGTGGAGAAGGGCGTCCGCGCGCAGGCCGAGCGCGGGGTCACCGCCGGCTTCCCGCTGGTCGACGTGCGGGTCACGCTCTTCGACGGCAAGGCGCACTCGGTGGACTCCTCCGACGCCGCCTTCCAGACCGCGGGCGCGCTGGCGCTGCGCGAGGCCGCCGCCGGGTGCCCGATCCAGCTGCTGGAACCGGTCGACGAGGTCGGGGTGTCGGTGCCGGACGCCTACGTGGGTCCGGTGATGGGCGACCTGTCCGCGCGGCGCGGCCGTGTGCTGGGCTCCGAACCGGACGGTACGGGGCGGTCGTTGGTGCGCGCGGAGGTGCCCGAGATCGAGATCGGCCGGTACGCGGTGGAGCTGCGGTCGCTGTCGCACGGCACCGGCCGGTTCAGCCGCCACTACGCCCGCCATGAGCCGATGCCGGCGCAACTCGCGGCGAAAATGCACCACTTGGACCAGCCGGAACAGCAGACGGCGCGCGCGAGGTGACGCCCCGCCGGTAATGTGGTGACTGCTCCGAACGTGTGATGCGGCCTGTTACGGGGAATGGGCCGGTCGGAGCCGGTTGGCGCGCAGGGTGCGGTCGGATGGCGAGTGGGGGCTGCGGTGACAGACGGGTTCGACTTCAGCCCGGGGGCGCAGGTCCCGCTCCTGGGCACCGATGGCGAGACCGCGGCGACCCAGGCGCTCGCCTCGGCGGCGTACCGGGACTCCTCGATGGCGGCCCTGATCGAGATCAGCGACGGCGCGAAGGTGACACCGCCGCGGCTGTCGCTGTTCGAACCGAACCTCGGTGAGGCCTTCGCCCGGGCCGTGCAGGTCAGGATGCTCGGCGCGGCGCGCGGCGAACTGGTCCAGTCCTTCGGCATCGAGCCGCAGACCGTCGTCGAGCACTGCCTCGCGGCCAGCCGGATCAGGCAGGAGCGCGACGACAAGCTCAGCATCGTGATGGGCGTGTGCGGGGTGCTGTTCCTGCCCGGCACGCTGCTGTGGCTGGGCGCGTTCCAGCTGCGCAGGTCGCTGGCCACTTTGAAGGCGAAGGGCAAGCGGGCCGGCGCACTGGGCGGCGCGGTGCTCGCGGTCGCCGCGCTGCTGGCCGTGCTGCTGGCGATCAGGCCGCCGCTCAGCGGGTTCTGGCAGCAGTACCTCCGCGTGATGATGATCGTGCCGGTGATCGGCTGGTTCCTCGCCCGCCGGATGTGCGAGCGCACCGCGAAGGACCTGCGGGCCCGCTGGGGCGACCTGGCCGGCGGCTCCGGGGTCGGGGCGAAGATCCCCGAGGCGGTGCCGCGCAACCCCAACCAGCTGCGGGCGGAGTCGCTGCGGCAGAGCCTGGCGAAGCTGTCCGCCGAGCAGAACAGCAACGTGGTCTTCTACGCCGGCCCCAAGGGGATACTCGGCATGGGCACCCGCTGGTGCAACTGGCAGATGGCCGAGGAGCTGGTCCCCCGCGAGGACATGAAGGAGATCAACCCGTTCCGCAGCTGGGACGTGGTACGGGCGATCCACGACCGGCTGCGGATGCTGGAGCGCGGCCCCCTGCACACCGGCGGCTTCCCGAAGCCGTCGATACGGCACTGGGTGGTGGCGCCGATCAGCGCGGGCGCCGGCAGCATCTCCCGGCCCACCGGCACCGAGGTCGAGGCGTACACCGTCAAGGACTTCGAGGTGCAGCGGATCTGCAACACCCAGCAGTTCGGCAAGGGCAACCGGCACTACCTCGGCATCCAGTTCGTGCTGTGGGACGGCAACCTGGTACTGACCGTCATGGTCACCGTCACGGTGCTCGCGCAGACCCTCCGGGTCGAGATCACCGGCTACGCGCTCGGCCCGATCAAGGGGCTGTTCACCTCCAAGCCGTCGGCGCCGACCAAGACGGTCAGCAAGCAGGTGAAGTTCTGGGAGACCAGGACCATCTCGCTCCCGGTCGTCACCGCCGGCGAGGTCGTCCGGCTCACCGCCCGCGCCCCCTTCACCCGCTTCCCGGCGATCCTCGACCACCTCGGCGGCTCCCTGAAGCTCCCCGAGCCGTTCGGGCTGCGCCACACCTGGGCCGACCAGCCCTGGCAGCACCGCTTCATGGCCGACGACGCGCTGCGCGCCGTCACCCCCGTCGTCCGCGCCGTCCACGCCGCCGCGATCCAGATCATGGACGAGAACGGGGTCGACGTCTCCCAGTTCACCAGCCGCTCCATGGCCCTCAGCGGCATGGTGCAGTCCGTCGAACCAAAGAAGGCGGATGCGTACGACGCCTAACGGGACCCTCCGGGGTGAGTGGTGCTGTCGGCTCCGGGACCACCTGCCGGTGGGGGGCTTGTCGCGCCGTTCCCCGCGCCCCTGGGTAAGTGCGGCCACCACGCGGGCTCGCCCCGGACGAACCCGAGCACATACAGGGGCGCGGGGAACTGCGCGACCAGCCACCGCGGACCGCAAGGTCCCGTAACTCCGCGGACGGGGCACCCCGGAGGGTCAGTGCGGCCAGGCGTCAGCCAGAAGCTTGCGGGTGTCGGCGAGAAGCTGCGGCAGCACCTTCGTGTTGCCGACGACCGGCATGAAGTTCACGTCGCCGCCCCAGCGGGGCACCACGTGCTGGTGCAGGTGCGCCGCAATGCCGGCCCCGGCCACGCCCCCCTGGTTCATCCCGATGTTGAACCCCTGCGCCCCGGACGCGGCGCGCAGCGCCGTCATCGCCTGCTTCGTCAGCCGCGCGACCTCCGCCGTCTCGCCCTCGTCCAGCTCGGTGTAGTCCGCGACGTGGCGGTAGGGCACGAGCATGAGGTGGCCGCTGTTGTACGGGTAGAGGTTGAGCACCGCGTACGCCCGCTCCCCGCGCGCGACGACCAGCCCGTCCTCGTCGGTCTTCGACGGGATCACGCAGAAGGGGCACCCGTCCCCCGCGTCGGGCCCGCTCGGCTTGTTCTCGCCTTGGATGTACGCCATCCGGTGCGGAGTCCACAGCCGCTGGAACGCGTCCGGACCCCCCGCCCCGCCCCGCTGCTCCGGCTCACTCGTCATGCCGTTCAGCATATGGCCAACCCCCTGGTCCGCGTGTCGCCGGGGCCGGGGCGCATCGCCGCCCGCGATCCTGGCGGGATGGCCGCCGACCCCCGACTGACCCGCTGGGAGGACCGCAGCGAGCTGCCCCTCTTCGCGGTGGCGCTGCTCTTCCTGACCGCGTACGCCGTGCACGTGCTGGCCCGCGGCATGCCTGCGGCGGGGCACGAGGTGTGTCTCGGGGTGGTGTACGGCGCCTGGGCGGTGTTCCTCGTCGACTACGTGGTGCGCTGGCGGCTGGGCCCGTACGCCTCGCTGCTCGCGCATCTGCGCCACCACCTGCTGGACACCGCCGTGCTGGTGCTGCCGCTGCTGCGCCCGCTGCGTTTCGTGGACACCTACCAGGCGGTGCAGCAGCGCCGGGACGTGCCGAAGCTGAGCCTGTACGGGCGGGTGATCGCCTACACCGGGATCACCGCGGCGCTGCTGGGCTTCTCGGCGGCGCTCGCGGTCTACCAGGCGGAGCGGGGCGCGCGCGGCGCGACGATCCGTACCTTCGGCGACGCGGTGTGGTGGATGTGCTCGACCATCACCACGGTCGGCTACGGGGACGTCACCCCTGTCACGCCGCTGGGCCGGACCGTGGCGGTAGGGCTGATGGTGTGCGGTGTGGCGCTGCTGGGCGCGGTGACGGGCGCGTTCTCGTCCTGGCTGTTCCAGGTCTTCGCGCGGGAGGACGAACGGCCCCCGGCCCGCTGACGTGGCGTCGGCGGGCCGGGGGACGGGGTACGGGTGAGCGGCTCAGACCTGCACGCGGCGCTCGACGACGTCCACGAGCTTCGCGAGCGCGTCCTCGCGCGGGATGTTGTTCTCCTGCGAGCCGTCGCGGTAGCGGAAGGAGACCGTGCCCTGGGACATGTCGTCGTCGCCGACGATGATCATGAACGGCGGCTTCTGCCGCTGCCAGGTCCTGATCTTCTTCTGCATCCGGTCGGAGGAGGCGTCGACCTCCACCCGCAGCCCCTTGCGCTTGGCGTCGGCCGCGAACTCCTGGAGGTACGGCACGTGGGCGTCGCCGACCGGGATGCCGACCGCCTGGACGGGGGCGAGCCAGGCCGGGAAGGCACCCGCGTAGTGCTCCAGCAGCACCGCGAAGAACCGCTCGATGGAGCCGAAGAGCGCCCGGTGGATCATCACCGGCTGCTGCCGGGTGCCGTCGGCCGCGGTGTACTCCAGCTTGAAGCGGGCCGGCTGCTGGAAGTCGACCTGGATCGTGGACATCTGCCAGGTCCGGCCGATCGCGTCGCGCGCCTGGACGGAGATCTTCGGGCCGTAGAAGGCGGCGCCGCCCGGGTCCATCACCAGTTCCAGGCCCTGCTTGCCGGCGGCCAGCCGCAGCTGCTCGGTGGCCTCGGCCCACTCCTCGTCGGTGCCGATGAACTTCTCGGAGTCGCCGCGGGTGGACAGCTCCAGGTAGAAGTCGCTCAGACCGTAGTCCCGCAGCAGGTTCAGCACGAAGGTGAGCAGCGAGTCCAGTTCGTCGGGCACCTGCTCCTTGGTGCAGTAGATGTGCGAGTCGTCCTGGGTGAAGCCGCGGGCGCGGGTCAGGCCGTGCACGACGCCGGACTTCTCGTACCGGTACACGGTGCCGAACTCGAACAGCCGCAGCGGCAGTTCGCGGTAGGACCGGCCGCGGGCGTCGAAGATCAGGTTGTGCATCGGGCAGTTCA
The DNA here is from genome assembly GCF_037034245.1 of Streptomyces sp. CA2R106. Classification (NCBI taxonomy): domain Bacteria; kingdom Bacillati; phylum Actinomycetota; class Actinomycetes; order Kitasatosporales; family Streptomycetaceae; genus Streptomyces; species Streptomyces sp. CA2R106. Next base: position 143,410 of record NZ_JBAGKC010000006.1, on the reverse strand, counting down.
TGGCCTTGAGGTAGTAGTCCTGCCCCTCGAACTCCATGGGGGGAAACATGCCCTCGGCGTAGTGCGGCAGGTGGCCGGAGGTCTCGTAGAGCTTCGCCTTGGTGATGTGCGGGGTGTTGACGAACTCGTACCCCGCCTCCTCGTGGCGGCGGCGCGAGTACTCCTCCATCTCCTTGCGGATCACCCCGCCCTTGGGGTGGAAGACCGCCAGGCCCGAGCCCAGCTCGTCGGGGAAGGAGAACAGGTCGAGTTCGGCGCCGAGCTTGCGGTGGTCGCGCTTCTCGGCCTCGGCGAGGAAGTCGAGGTGGGCCTTCAGCTCTTCCTTCGTGGGCCACGCGGTGCCGTAGATCCGCTGGAGCTGCGGGTTCTTCTCGCTGCCGCGCCAGTACGCGGCGGCGTTGCGCATCAGCTTGAAGGCCGGGATGGCGCGGGTGGTGGGCAGGTGCGGGCCGCGGCACAGGTCCTTCCAGCACAGCTCGCCGGTCTTCGCGTCGAGGTTGTCGTAGATGGTCAGCTCGCCGCCGCCCACCTCGACGTCCGCGCCGTCGTCGGAGCCCGCCGCGGCGCCCTTGAGCCCGATCAGCTCCAGCTTGTACGGCTCGTCGGACAGCTCCTCGCGGGCGGCGTCGTCGGTGACCGCGCGCCGGGAGAAGCGCTGGCCGCGCTTCTGGATCTCCTGCATGCGCTTCTCGATGGCCTTGAGGTCATCGGGGGTGAAGGGCTGCGGGACGTCGAAGTCGTAGTAGAAGCCGTCCTTGATCGGCGGGCCGATGCCGAGCTTGGCCAGCGGGAAGAGGTCCTGCACGGCCTGCGCCATCACGTGCGCGGTGGAGTGCCGCAGGATGTTCAGCCCGTCGGGGCTGGTGATCTCCACGGCCTCGACCTCGTCGCCGTCCGCGAGCGGGTACGCGAGGTCCTTGAGCACGCCGCCGACGCGGGCGGCGACCACGGAGCGCTCGCCCTCGAACAGATCGGCCGCGGTCGTGCCCGTCGTGACCAACCGCTCTTCCGGTTCGGCGGAATCGCGTCTGATGACCACACGGAGGTCTGACACCGGTCTGCTCCTGACTTGTCGCTTACGGGCGCGGGCGGGTCGTCCGCCGCCGCTGCGCTGAATCGTACCGAGCCGGGGCGGGCGGGCGCGAAGCCGCGGGTGTGTGGCGCCGGGGCCGGTGGGGGCAGGGGCGGTGGGCACTCGGGGTCGACGCGGCCGACGGCCGTGCCGCATCCTACTCAGGACCGCGAGTACGCGATCCGATGCGTGCTCGATCCGATGGGTACTCCCCGCTGAGTACTCCCCGCCCGGGACCCCAGGACCAGGAGCGCCGCCGCCATGACGTCGACCGACACCGCAGTGGACCGTTTCCGTACCGCCGTCGAGCAGCGCGACCTCGGGGCGATGACCGACCTGTTCACCGAGGACGTGCGGCTCTACAGCCCGGTGAAGTTCCGCCCCTTCGAGGGCCGGGACCAGGTGCTGGGCCTGCTCGGGGTCCTGCTGCGCACGTTCGAGGACTTCCGGTACGTCGGCCGGCTCGACGGCTCCGCCCTCACCCTCACCGACGACGGCGACACCCCGGCCGCGGTGCTGCTCTTCCGCGCCACGGTCAACGGGCGCGACATCAACGGGATCGACCTCATCCACCTCGACGACGCGGGCCGCATCCGCGAGTTCACCGTCATGGTCCGGCCGCAGTCCGCGGTCCACACCCTCGGTGAGGCCGTCCTCGCCGGCCTCACCGCCGCCGGCCCCACCCCGGCCCAGCCCTGACCGGGCACCGGCCCTGACCCCGACCCCGACCGGCCCTGACTCCGCTGCCGCCCTGCACCCGCGTCAGGTGCGGACGGCGGTCAGGCATTCGTCGTAGAGGTCGATGATGTCGCCGCGGCCGTCGTCGGCGACCCAGGCCATCGAGGCGGCGTCCAGGCAGGCGAAGGCGGTGGCGATCACCGCGCGGGCCTTGGCGCCCTTGTTGCCGGCGCCCATCCGGGGCTCGATGAGGGGCAGCAGGTCCTCCTGGAACCGCAGCCCCTTTTCGAGCCAGCCGGCGCGCAGCGACGCCGTGTTGTGCAGCAGGCGGAAGCGCCGCAGAGCCTGTTCCCGGCTGTCGTGCAGCGCCAGGAGGGCGGCGATCCCCGCGCGCAGGACCTCCCAGGCGTCGGCGTCGGCGGGCTGCGCGCCGACCGCGGCCGTCAGGACCTGCCCGAACCGCTCCTGGCCGCCGCCGCCGAGCAGGTCCTCCTTGGTGCCGAAGTAGCGGAAGAGGGTGCGCTGGGAGACGCCGGCCTCGCGGGCGATCTGGGCGATGGTCGTCTCGTCGTACCCCTGCTCGGTGAACAGCCGCAGCGCCGTCTCGAGGATCTCCTGGGACGCCAACTGCCGCGTGCGGTCCCACAGCGTGGCCGGTGCGCCCGTCGCCGGTGTGCCCTCCTTCTTCATGGCACCAGCCTAGCTCAGCACTGCCATGTCGGCAGTCACCAGATGTTTGGCAGTCACTGCCACACTGACGTACGCTGCCACACAGGCGCACCGCGCCCGTCCACCACACCCGTACGCAAAACCCGTACGCAAAAGGAGCGCATCATGCCCGCACCCGCGGCTTTCATCACCGGAGGAACCAGCGGCATCGGCAAGGCGACCGCCGAACTGCTCCACTCCCGCGGCTACCGCGTCATGGTCACCGGCCTCAGCAACGTCACCGACGCGGGCCTCCCCCCGGGCATCACCGCCGTCCGGGCCGACGCACGCTCCCTGCCGGACATCGACCACGCGCTGGACCAGGCCCGCCGCGACCTCGGCTCCCTCGACCTGCTCTTCCTCAACGCGGGCATCTCCCGCCCGGGCCCGATCGAGTCGACCGACGAGGACGCCTTCGACGCCCTCTTCGACACCAACGTCAAGGGCACCTTCTTCACCCTGCAAAAGGCGCTCCCCCTCCTCAACGAGGGCGCCTCGGTGGTCTTCACCGTGGGCGCCGGCGAAGGTGTCGGAGCCGCCGTGACCGCCGCCAAGGGCGCCCTGCTCCCCCTCATGCGGTCCGTCGCCCTCGAACTCGCCCCCCGCCGCATCCGCGTCAACGCCGTCAGCCCCGGCCTGATCGACACCCCCGCCTACGCCAAGATGGGCGTCCCCCGCGAGATGATCGACGCCTGGGCCCGCGACATCCCCCTCGGCCGCGCCGGCACCCCCGCGGACATCGCCGAAGCCGTCGCCTTCCTCGCATCCGACGCCGCCGCCTACCTCACCGGCGACAACCTCACCATCTCCGGCGGCCTGGGCATCCACGCCAACGCCTGAGCCCGACTCCCCCGCGTCGGCCCGTTCTCCGGGGGCGGTCAGCGGGGGGAGGCGAGGCGGGACTCCAGGCGGGTGCGGCGGGCGGGCCACTCCTGGGCGGTGATGGAGAAGATCGCCGAGTCGCGGAGCTGTCCGTCCTCGCCGGGGGCCCAGGAACGGGACCAGTTGCGGAGTACGCCCTCGAAGGTGGCGCCGACGGCTTCGATGGCGGCGCGTGAACGGAGGTTGCGGGCATCGGTCTTGAGGTCCACCCGCGCCACGTGCCAGACCTCGAACGCGTGCCGGAACAGCAGGTACTTGGCCTCGGTGTTGACGCCGGTGCCCTGCGCGGAGCCCGCCAGCCAGGTGAACCCGATCTCGACCGCGGAGAGCGCGTCCGGGGTCAGCGCGAAGCGCGGGTCCCAGAAGGATGTCGCGCCCACCGCGCGCCCGGTGGACCTGAGCACCTGCGCGTACGGCGCGAGCCGTCCGGACGCGGCGCGGGCGAGTTGCTCGTCGACGTAGCGCCCGGCCTCATCGGCCCTGGGCACCCAGGTGAAACCGTACGACGAGCGGTCCTCCTCCGCGGCCACGGCCAGGTCCGGGACGTGCTGGTGCCCCAGCGGCTCCAGCCGGACCAACTCCCCCTCCAGCACGGGCCATTCCCACACGAACCCCATCCCCCCGCGTCCCCTTCCGAATTCCACGAGGTGCCCCGTCCGCGCCGAACAGGGCACCCTTGTCCGTCACTCCGCGAAACTACGCGTTGTCGAATGCGCCCGAAGCGACGGCGCCCACGAACGAGGCCCACGCGTCCTGGGTGAACACCAGGGCCGGGCCGTTCGGGTTCTTGCTGTCGCGCGTAGCGAAATGGCCGCCCATCCGGGTCACTTCGACACAGTCCTGATTCTCCGAGCCGCTGTACGAGGATTTGCGCCAGCCGGTGAGAACCGAAGCATCGGGTATACGGAAAGCATTCATTCGGCGCACCCTTTCAGGTAACGATGGATAACGTCGAGAGATTCGTTCGCCGGCAGGGCCTGGGAACGGGCCACGTCAAAGCGTTGGACGAGCGCCAGCACCCCGCTCGGGGACTCTACACCGTTGCCCGAAGCGAAGCTTTCGACCAGCCCCAGGGTGCTCCCGTCCCCCAACGTCAGCAACGTCAGGCTGCCACCCATCATCGGGTGAAGCCCCTTGGAAAAGGGCAGCACTTGGAGCGTGATGTTCGGGCGGACCGCCATCTCGACCAGGTGCTCCAGTTGACGGACCGTCGTCTCCCGGCGGTGGCTACCGCGCGCCAGCACCGCCTCGTCCATGATGGCCCAGTAAAGCGGCGGGTCCTGGCGATCGAAGATGGCGGCCCGCCGCTGCCGGACCTGGGCCCGTACCTCCGCCTCCGGCACACGCTCCCCGGCGATGCCGACCGTGAACGACTCCCGCGTGTACTCCTCGATCTGCAACAGCCCGGGCACCGTACTGCTCGTGAAGACCTGGATACGCGTCGCGTCGCCCTCCTTCGCGACGATCTTCCTGCTGTAGTCCGCGATCAGGCTGTCCTGGGCCATGGCGAGCAGCTCCGTGATGAGGCCGTCGGAACGGAAATACGTGTCGAACGCTTCCGCGAGGGCCTCCGAGGGCAACTGCTCGCCGCGTTCGACTCGGCTGATGTACGTGTGGGGATAGCCGACGACGTTCGCCAGCGCCCGTTGGGAAAGGCCGGACGCTTCCCGTAGGCGGCGGAGCCGACGGCCGAGCATCGCGCGCGGGGTGGCAGCGGTGTCCTCGTCATGGAGTTCCATTGCTCGAACGTACCGTCAATCGGCTGTCCACACGGGGGCTTTGGTGACAGCCTTTCCATGGCACGGAATTGGGCCGGGCGGCAATGTGGTGGGCCCAGCAGAATTCGCGCCGCGAGGAGTTCGTTCCATGGCACCGACCCCTGCCGTACCGACCCGTGCCGTACCGACCCGTGCCGTACCGCCCCATGCCCTGCCGACCCGTCCGCTCGGCTCCTTTCCGTTGCGCGGGGTGGTGCCGTACATCACCGCGTGGTCGTCGGAGGCGGAGCAGCCGGCCGCGCTCGTGGTGCGGCGCGGGCGGCTCGGGTACGCGGACGAACACCCGCTGGACCGGGACCGTTTCGGCATCCTGTGGCGCCGGATCGGGGCGAGCCCCGGGGTCGGGGCGCCGGAGTACGGCCGGGTGCACAGTCTGCGGCAGCGCCGTACGATGCTGCGCGCGCTGTGCCAGGTGTGCGGCGGCCCGGCCGACCGCGACCGCGACGGCGTGCTGTGGCTGATGGGCCGCGCGGAGTACGAACGCGAGCCCTGGCCCGCGCCGATCGAGTCCCCGCACCCGCCGGTCTGCACCCCGTGCGCCCGCAAGGCCGTACGGCTCTGCCCGCACCTGCGCGACCACTACGTCGCCGTGCGCGCCCGCCGCTTCCACCTGTCCGCCGTCCACGGTGCCCTCCACGTCCCCACTGTCGCCCGCCCGCGCGCCGTCGCCGTGGAGACCGTCCCCCTCTACAGCCCGCGGACCGTCTGGCTGCAGGCCGGCCAGTACATCACCCGCCTCGTGGACTACCGCACGGTGCGGCTGCCGGAGTAGCTGCGGCTGCCGGGTAGGCGCTCGCGCCGCGGGTCAGGGCCGGTCGTCGGCGAGAGCGAGGGCGCGCGCCTCAGGAACCCCCAGCATCAGCAGGCTCGTAATCGCCGCGGCTCGGGCGCCGAGCGTCCCGTTCGCCAGGTCGCTGTCCGCGACGGCGAAGACGACGCCGTAGGCGAGCTGGCTCAGCACGGCGGCGGGCAGGTGCCGTGCGAACACCTCGGCTTCCTGGCCGCGTTGTACGAGGGCGGCGAGGAGTTCGTCGAGCGGACCGAGCAGGCCGTGGATCGCCTCGCCGTACTCGCCGCGGCGCAGCGCGAGCAGCACGCGGTACCGGTGCGCCACCGGCCAGAGGCGGGCGACGAACGCCGCCCAGGCCGCGTCCGCCGCCGGCCCGGAGGCGTCGACCTCGGTGAGCACGGCCGTCATCTCGGTGACGGCCCGTTCCGTGAGGGTTTGGATCAGGTCCAGGCGCGAGGGGAAGTGGCCGTAGACGGTGCGCCGGACCACGCCCGCGGCGGCGGCGATGTCGCCCATGCCGGCGTCGGGGTTCTCCCCCAGCACGTCGAGGGAGACGTCGAGGATGCGGTCGCGGGTCTGCTGCGTCGCGCGGGCGCGGGAGGACTCGGTGGGCACGTGTCCATTGTTGCACACCGGTGTGCAACGGCGTAGATTGCACAGTGGTGTGCAACGAAGAGTTGCGCCGTACTGCGGGCCCGACCTGCGGGTTCGACCTGCGGGTTCGACCTGCGAGCCCGTACCACAAGCCCGTACCGCAAGCCCGTCCTGCGAAGCCCAGGAGATGAAGGCAATGACCGTACCCACGCCGCCGACCTCGGCCCCCGTCCGCCCGTTCACCGTCTCGATCCCGGACGCGGAGATCGACGACCTGAAGCAGCGGCTGGCCCGGACGCGGTGGCCCGACCCGGAAACGGTGGACGACTGGTCGCAGGGGGTCCGCGTGGAGCACGCCAGGTCGCTGGTCGCGTACTGGGAGCGCGGCTACGACTGGCGGCGCTTCGAGGCCGACCTCAACCGCTACCCCCAGTTCCTCACCGAGATCGACGGCCTGGACATCCACTTCCTCCACGTGCGGTCCGAGAACCCCGGCGCGATGCCGCTGATCCTCACCCACGGATGGCCCGGCTCGAACATCGACTTCCTGAAGCTGATCGGCCCGCTGACCGATCCGGTGGCGTTCGGCGGGGACGCCGCCGACTCCTTCGACGTCGTCGTCCCCTCGCTGCCCGGGTTCGGCTTCTCGCAGAAGCCCGAGGGCACCGGCTGGAACGCCGCGCGCATCGCCGGCGCGTGGGCGGAGCTGATGAAGCGGCTCGGCTACACCCGGTGGGCCGCCCAGGGCGGCGACTGGGGCGCCGTCGTCACGACGGCGCTGGGAGCCACGCGGCCGGAGGGGCTGCTCGGCATCCACCTGACCACCCCGTTCGCCTTCCCCGCGGACATCCCCGACACCCTGTCGCCCGAAGAGCGCTACGCCGTGGACTCCCTCGCCCTCTACACCGGCGACCTCGGCGGGTCGAACCACCTCCAGGGCACGAAGCCGCAGACCGTCGGATTCGCCCTGGCGGACTCGCCCGCGGGCCAGGCGGCCTGGATCTACGAGAAGTTCCAGTCCAAGACCGACAACCGCGGGCTCGCCGAGGACGCCCTGAGCAGGGACGACATGCTCGACGCGGTGTCGCTGTACTGGCTCACCAACAGCGCGGCGTCGTCCGGACGTATCTACTGGGAGAACAGGACGGGCAGTTTCGCGGGCCCGAAGCTGACGCTCCCGGTCGCGGTGACCGTGTTCCCGAAGGACATCCCGCTCCTGCCGCGCACCTGGATCGAGGCCACCTACAGCGACCTGATCCACTACGGCGAGGCCGAGCGGGGCGGGCACTTCGCGGCCCTGGAGCAGCCCGGCATCCTGGTCGACGAGATCCGCGCCGGGCTGCGCGGCCTTCGGTCCTGACGGCGCCGGGGCCTGCGGGCGGGGCCGACGGGCGGGGTCGGCGGGCGGGGTCGGCGGGCGGCGCCGTTGCCGTAGTGCCGTTGCCGTAGCGCTGGGGCCGCACCGCTGAGGCCGCACCGCGAACCGTCGGACCGGCCCTACACGGCGACCGGCTTCTCCTCGTCCGCTCGGCGCCGTACCGCCGCGGGCGACCGCAGCAGGGCCGCGGCGAGGAGGAGCGCTACTACGACGAGGGCGGCGGCGACACGGAAGGCGAGCCGGTAGCCGGCCGTGAGCGCCGAGGCGGTGCCCGTTCCGCCGCCCAGCAGGGAGTCCGTGTGCGAGGCGGCGAGCGTGCTGAGGACCGCGAGGCCGAAGGCGCCGCCGACCTGCTGCATGGTGTTGAACAGGCCCGAGGCGATCCCCGAGTCCCGGGGTGTGGACGCCGACATCGCGAGCGTGGCGAGCGAGGGCATCGCCAGGCCGAAGCCGACGCCGATCGGCAGCAGCGCGGGCAGCACGTCCACCGCGTAGTTCCCGCCCGCCGGTACGCGGCCGAGCGCGGCGAGCCCTGCCGCGATGAGCGCGAGTCCCGGCAGGAGCACGGCGCGGGGCCCGAAGCGGCCGATCAGCTTGGGCGAGGCGCCGAGGGACAGTGCGCCGATCGCGACCGGGACCGGGAAGATGGCGAGGCCGGTGCGTATCTCGTCCAGGCGCAGCACCTTCTGGAGGTAGAGCACGCACAGGAACTGGAAGCTGAACATCCCCGCCACCAGGAGGGCTTGGATGCCCATCGCCGCGGAGACGTCGCGGGCGCGGAGCACGCGCAGCGGCAGCAGCGGGTGGGCGGCGCGTGCCTGGCGGGCGACGAAGCCGAGGAGCAGGGCGAGGGCGGTGGCGCCGCAGCCGAGGGTCGGTAGGGAGTTCCAGCCGTGGTCGGCGGTCCCGACGATCGTGTAGACGCCGAGCATCAGCCCGGCGGTGACCAGGAGGGCGCCCGCGACGTCGGTGCCCTGGTCCAGGCCGTTGCCCGGCTCGGCGGTGAGCACGCGTGCGGCTGCCAGCGCGGCGGCGATGCCGATCGGGACGTTGACCAGGAAGATCCAGTGCCAGCCGACGGCCTGGGTCAGGGCGCCGCCCGCGAGCAGCCCCAGCGAGCCGCCCGCGGACTGGACGAAGCTGTAGACGCCGATGGCCTTCGCCCGCTCCCCTGGCCGCGGGAAGAGGGTGACGACCATGCCGAGCGTGACCGCGGAGGTCACCGCGCCGCCGATGCCCTGGACGAAGCGTGCGGCCAGCAGCGTCGCCGGGTCCTGGGACGCGCCGCACAGCAGCGAGGCGGCGGTGAAGAGGACCAGGCCCGCGGTGAAGACGCGTTTGCGGCCGACGAGGTCGCCGAGCCGCCCGGCGAGCAGCAGCAGGCCCCCGAAGGGGACCAGATAGGCGTTGACGACCCAGGCGAGGCCCGACGAGGAGAAGCCGAGGTCCTGCTGGATGGACGGCAGCGCCACGTTCACGACGGTGCCGTCGAGGATGACCATCAACTGCCCGGCGCAGAGCACGGCCAGTGCCGTCCAGCGTGACGCCGTCGGTACGTTTTCCCGCACGGGGACCCCTTCCTTGGAGCAACTTGCCTGCGCAACTTGCTTGGTGCACTGGTTGTTACAGCGGCCATCGTCTGTAACCATGGCGCGCGGCGGAAGGAGGCACTTTCATGTCACGCGGTCACACGGATGTGTCCGACCAGGTCAACAACGAGGCGTGCCCGCTCACCGAGGTCCTCGACCACGTCGCGGGCAAGTGGAGCATCGGCATCCTCGTCGCCGCGGCCCACGGCCCGGTCCGGTTCACGGAGTTGGAGCGGGCCATTCCGGGGATCAGCCGGCGCATGCTGACGCTGAACCTGCGCAAGCTGGAGCGGGACGGCCTGCTGGTGCGGACCGTCTACCCGACGGTGCCGCCGAAGGTGGAGTACCGGCTCACGCCCATGGCCCGCGAACTGCATGCGAGCCTGACGGGGCTGGTCGGCTGGGCGGAGCGGCACCGGGCGGACATCACGGCCGCCCGCGCCACCTACGACGAGGCGGCCGCGTCGGGCTCCTGAGGGGCGTACGGGGGCCGGGGGCCGGCTGCGGTAATTGCGTCGACAACTCCCCCCGCCCGGCGGCAGAGTGGCCGCCCATGACGAGCAGCGAGCTGTGGACGCGTGCGATGGCCGAGCGGTACGACACCGACGAAGCGGACAGCTCCACACCCGAGGCCCTCGAACCGCTCCTCGCCCTCCTCACCGAACTGGCGGGCGACGGGCCGGCATTGGAGTTCGCGATCGGCACCGGCCGGATCGGCGTGCCGCTGCGGGAGCGCGGCGTGCCCGTCACCGGCATCGAACTGTCCGCGCACATGGCGGCCGTCCTGCGGCGCAAGGTCGACGCGGACACGCTGCCCGTCGTCCTCGGAGACATGGCGACCACCCGCGTCCCCGGCGAGTTCTCCCTCGTCTACCTCGTCTACAACACCATCTCCAACCTGCTCACCCAGGAGGAGCAGGTCGAGTGCTTCCGCAACGCCGCCCGCCATCTGCGGCCCGGCGGCCGCTTCCTCGTCGAGCTGCTCGTACCCCCGCTCCAGCTCCTGCCGCCCGGGCAGGTCGCGGTGCCCTTCGACGTCTCCGACCACCACCTCGGCTTCGACACCTTCGACCTGGCCGAGCAGATGCTCACCTCGCACCACTTCACCCGCGACACCGACGACGGCCGCTACCGCCGCGTCAACACCCGCCACCGCTACGCCTGGCCGGCCGAACTCGACCTGATGGCCCGCCTCGCCGGCCTCCACCTCGACCGCCGCACCGCCGACTGGACCGGCACCCCCTTCACCGCGACCTCCCCCAAACACATCTCCATCTACCGCAGCCCCACCACCTGATCCCGGCCCAGGCGGCGGCAAGGTCGGCGGCTGACCGCGATATCACCGCGTCGGGCGACGAATTACGGGGGAACCGGGACAGCGGGAGACCGCGTCTGGCACAGTGCAGCGACAGCCGGCGCGGCGGTGCAGCGCGGCGCCGGCCAGGCGGCCGATCCAGATGGGGGATCATGCGAAGCGGTGATGTCGGGAGTGCGGACGCGTACTGGGACTCCGCCCACCCGGTCCTGGAGGTCTTACGGGCCCGCCGGGCCGAGGGCAGCCTCCCGGGGCAGCGGAGCGACGGCGCGAAAGTGGCGCTCGCCATCGAGGGCGGCGGCATGCGCGGCGTCATCTCGGCGGCGATGCTCACCCAACTCGAGGACTACGGCTTCAAGAACGCCTTCGACGCGGTCTACGGCTGCTCGTCCGGCGGCATCAACGCCGCCTACTTCCTCGCCGGCGAGACCTGGTACCCGCTGTCCATCTACTACGACGACCTGACGACCAAGCACTTCGTCGACTTCGCGCGGGCCCTGCGGCGGCTGCCGATCCTGGGCCTGGACTACGCCTTCGACCACGTGATGGAGCAGTTGAAGCCGCTGGACTACGAGGCGGTGCTCCGTTCGGACATCCCGCTGGTCGTCCCGGTGACGGACGTCGACGCGCTCAAGACGGTGCCGTTGCGGGACTTCTCCACCCGCGCGGAGCTCAAGGCGGCGCTCCGCGCCTCCGCGTGGCTGCCGATCGCCCTTCCGGGCACGGTCACCATGGCCGACGGGCGGCGCGCGCTGGACGGAGGGGTGCTCACCGCGCTGCCGTTCCGGCTGGCGGTCCAGGACGGCTGCACCCACGTGCTCTCCCTCAGCACGCGCCCGATGCGCCCGGCGAGCACCGGCTTCTCGCTCCTGCACCGCTACACGTACCTGTACCTCGAGCGCATCAAGAAGGGCCTGGGCCGCGGCTACCTGCTCGCGATCCGCGAGAAGCACCGGGACCAGGACTGGCTCCACCGTATGCGGACCGCTCCCGCCGAGGACGCACCCCAGGTGCTCGACCTCGCGCCGCTGCCGTGGATGACCGAACTCAAGCGCCACGAACTGGACAAGCACCTCCTGCTGGAGAACGCCCGGACCGCCTACGAGGTGGCGTTCTGCGCGACGGAGGGGCGACCGGTCGAACTCATCCGCCAGGGAAGTGTCCGGGCCATGCCCAGATTGACGATAGTGGACTCCACCGATGACCACTCAGCACGTGACGCTGGATCAACTGATCCCAGCACTAAGGGACTTGACGGAATATAGCGACGCGCAGACCGCGAACCCGGTCGCTCTGCTGGGCCTGGCCGACACCGGTCGGCCGGAGACGTCCCGGGACCGGACCCGGCGGCTTCGCTCCTGGCGGCGCCTGCTCCAGGAGATCCCGCTGGACGAGCGCTCGTTCGACGACCGTTTCGGGCTCGACGGCAGGGCGGCCCTCATCGCCGCCCTGTCGGCCTGGTGCCGCGGCTACCGTGCCGAGAGCGACGAGCGACGGACGCGGTTGGCCGGCCTCTTCGGCTTCACCGGCCTGCTGCTGGTCACCCTGCTCAGCCTCGCCGAGTCCGAGGCGCAGCGCTCCGCTGCGCACGCCCCCGCCGCGCCCGCTCGGCAGGGCCGGGCCCTGACCCACGACTGCGCGGACACCTGCGGGGCCCTGGTCACCGAGCCCGCCGTGGCGAGGGCCATCGCGGAGGCCTACCGGCCGGACCCGCCGGCCGGAGGGCGCCGCTCCGCCACGGCGGGCGAGCCGGCGGAGCAGGAGTGGGCCGCCGTGGAGCAGGAACCGCTGAGCTTCCACCGCCACGGCAGCACCTCGCTGATCCTGCGCGGCGTGACCTCCCGGGCCGTCCACGGCAACCGCCTGCCGTTCGCGCTGAAGCTGATCATCTACCCGTTCACCAAGTTCCCGATCATCGCGCACGCCACCCGGGAGTACGCCCAGCGCTACGGCAACCCGGCCACCGGCGCCCGGCACCTCGTGCACGTGTGGGCCAGTTTCGACAGCTGGATACTGATGGACTTCGTGGCGGGAAAGACCCTCGCGGAGACCGTCAACGAGGAGCGTGCGCGGGAAGCGGCGGGCGGCGAGGAGTCGCGGTCGCTGCGGCTGGACCGGCTCGGGGACAGGGGGCGCCGCCTGTTCGAGGCGCTGGAGGAGCTCCAGACCGTCGCCCGGGCCGGCTCCTCGCCCGGCCCCTCGCCCGACCGTTTCCCCGGCGTGCACGCGGACCTGTCACCGTCCAACATCATCGTGTCCGACGTCGACGGCTCCTTCCAGCTCATCGACCTGGGGCGCAACTACCTCTACACCCACACCGTCACCGGGACGACGGGCACGGACGCCGCGTACATCGCGCCGGAGGTCAGGGCGGGCGACAGCGAGATCGGGCGGGCCGACCTGTACTCGGTCGGCCAACTGCTCGTGCTGATCGGCTGCGGCCGGACGAGCACCGACGGCGTCGTGCCGGACGTCTTCTACATGCGGGCGATGCTGCTGGCGCGCTTCGTCGAGGACCTGGTCGACGCCGACCCCGGGCGCCGATTACTCATCTTCCCCGCGGGGGCGGGGCCGGACTTCTCGTTCACCGAGCTGAAGAACAGCTTCCTGGCCGAGCTGGAGATGACGCAGGCCGCCGAGCGGGGGGCGGACGTCCTGCGGGTGGAGACGGGGCTGCGGGCGTCCCGCGAGCTGCTCCGGCCGCTGGCCGGCGACCCGGGCCGGGAGTGGCGGCTGTGGCGGATGCGCAGGCAGCAGAGCGTCCGGCCCGCCGCCAACCGGGGACTGCTCGCCAACTGGCTGCTCGCCTGGTCGTTCGTGGCCGCGGCGGTCTGGGCGGTCACCAACACGGTCGTCATCACCTGGCTGCTGCGCGACCTGAACCTGGGCTGGGGGAACCGCACGGTCGAGTTGGTCCAGCACCTCACGCACGACCCCACGGGGCTGCCCGTCATCGACGCGTGGCGGCGCGGGGACTACCACGTGCCCGACTGGCAGGCGAACCTTCCGGCGCGGATCGTCGGCTTCTCCTACGCGCTGGCCGCGCCGAAGTACTACGAGATCATCTCCTCCGGCCTGACGCCCCTGGTCGTCGGCCGCCGCGTCGGCGCCATGAGCTGGCTGGCGCTGGCGACCGAGGCGGTGATGCGCATGATGGCCCTGCTGCCGTGCGCACTCGTGCTGGCGGTCACGCTGGTGGAACCGCGGTGGTGGCCGGTCAACTCGGCGATCGGCCAGGTGTCCCTGTGCCTGACGAACTACATGACGCTCTTCTTCGCGCGTACGGCGATCGCCCGCTCCCGGCGCCTCGGGCTCAGTACCGTCCCCGCCGACGACAGCAAGATCACCGGGCTGTCCTCCTTCGCCCAGTGGGCGCCCACCTCGCTCTTCTACGCCGCGGCGGTGCTCACCATCGGGGTCCTGCTCTACACGCACGTCCTGGAGGACACCTACGTCTACGCGCTCGGCGCCGCGGCGACCAACATCTTCGTCTTCTACGTGATCAAGACCGGCATCGGCGGCCCGATGATCCGCGTGGTGATCGTCCGCTCCCACCTGGCCGCCGAACGCGTGGCCCGGGCCAGCGCTCTGCCGCCCCCACCCCCCCGCCCCTGAGCCCTCCCCAACTCCGGCACCCCCGACCGCAGTTGCCCGCCCCCAACCACAAGCGCAAGCCGCGCCGCACAGCAAAAGGGGCCGCCTCGGTGGGCGGCCCCTTTTGGGTGGGGTGGGCGATACTGGGATCGAACCAGTGACCCCTTCGGTGTGAACGAAGTGCTCTCCCGCTGAGCTAATCGCCCCGACGACGTGAACAATACAGGGCGGGCCGGGGGTGGTTCAAACGCGATGGGGCGTGGCGGCGAGGTGGGCGCGCAGGCCGCGGCGGCAAGAGCGCATCATGGCGGCGTGGTTGGCGCGGAAGAGGGGGCGGCAGGGCAGGGCGAGCCGTCGCATGAGGGGCTTGCGGACGGTGACGTCCTGCTCGTAGAGGAGGTGGGTGGCGCCACCGGGGGCGGGGTGGAGGGTCCAGCGGACCCAGCCGTCGAGGTCTCCGGACAGGGCGGCTTCGAGGACGCGGGCGCGCGGGTCCTGGCGAGTGGCGCGGGCGGTGACGGTGAGGTCGTAGGGCAGGGCGGAGCGGAAGCGGAGGAGGCCGGTGGTCTCGGACGTACGGTGGACCGCGCGGACCTGGGGCCACCAGTCGGGGTAGGCGTCGGGGCGTTCGAGGACGCGGTAGACGGCGTCGGGGCCGGCGTCCAGGCGCCAGGAGCTGCGGAATCGGTAGTGGCTCCAGTCCATGGGCCCAGTGTGCGCCGGGAGTTGGGCGAGGGAGCACATACGAAAGGTCCCGGGCCGTCGGATGGACGGCCCGGGACCTTTTCCGGGTGGGCGATACTGGGATCGAACCAGTGACCCCTTCGGTGTGAACGAAGTGCTCTCCCGCTGAGCTAATCGCCCCGGTGCGTGCCCAACATTACCGCACCCGGCGGACCGCTTCGGACCACCCGCGCCGCCGCGGATGATCTTCCCGGAAACGGCGCCCCGGCAGCGCGGTTCCGAGTCCGCACACACGAGCGGACCGCGCCCCGAAAACGTCACTCCATGTAGCGATTGCGCGACTCCCCCGGACTGGCCAAACCGTCCTGAAACGGCTCCGTACGGGTCGTACCGCTGCGCCGGACGAGGTACCGCAAGCCCCACAAACACCTCAGAGGGGTTTACAACGTCGCCGCAGGTGGCATGTCGATTTCGCCGACGTGCGAATCCCCGAGCGCACACTGAGCGAAAGGCCCTGGCGCTTATGAACACCACGGTCAGCTGCGAGCTGCACCTGCGCCTCGTTGTGTCGAGCGAATCCTCACTGCCCGTGCCCGCGGGCTTGCGGTACGACACGGCCGATCCGTATGCCGTGCACGCCACCTTCCACACCGGAGCCGAAGAGACGGTCGAATGGGTGTTCGCCCGCGACCTGCTCGCCGAGGGGCTGCACCGCCCCACCGGCACCGGCGACGTCAGAGTCTGGCCGTCCCGCAGCCACGGTCAGGGCGTCGTGTGCATCGCCCTCAGCTCCCCGGAGGGCGAAGCCCTGCTCGAAGCCCCGGCGCGGGCCCTGGAGTCCTTCCTGAAGCGGACGGACGCCGCGGTCCCGCCGGGCACCGAGCACCGCCATTTCGATCTGGACACGGAGCTCTCGCACATCCTCGCGGAGAGCTGAACCCCGTATCCCATACCGTCCGCGGCCGTCCTACTCGGGGGGACGCCCGGACACCACCCGCGCCGGACCACCACCAGCGGACCGGCGCCGCAGGCAACGGAGCCGCCGTCCGTGGGAAGCAGACCCCCACGGCGGCGGCTCCCGCGCTAGAGTCCTGGGATTCAGCCGCCGGCCAGCGGGCAGGAGCGATCCCGTGCTCATCAACCACGACACCAGGTGCGCGCTCGACTGCGTGGTGGACCTGGTCAACTCCACACTGCGGACCGAGGGCCGCGAGGGCCTGGCGGACGTCGCCGACCTGCGGGCCTTCGTCGAGCGCAACAAGGTCAGCGACGTGGCCGTCCTCGACGCCGAGGACATCGCCGCCGTGCACGCCGTCCGCGACCGGTTCGCGCAGGTGTTCGCCGCGCCCGACGACGCCAGTGCCGTGGCCCTGCTCAACGCGATGATCGCCGAGGCGGGCACCACCCCCCGGCTCACCGACCACGACGGGTACGACTGGCACGTGCACTACTTCTCGCCCGGTGCCTCCCTGGCCACGCACGTCGCCGCGGACTGCGGGATGGCGATCGCGTTCCTGGTGCTCGCCGGGGAGCGCGAGCGGCTGCGGCGCTGCGAGGCCCCCTCCTGCGGCCGCGCCTTCGTGGACCTGTCCCGCAACCGCTCCCGCCGCTACTGCGACAGCCGCACCTGCGGGAACCGGCTGCACGTCGCCGCGTACCGGGCCCGCCGGCGGGAGGCGGAGGACGCCGGCCCCGTGCAGGCCTGAGGCCCGGCCGGGCGGGGTCGGCCACGTAAACGCGTACGGGCGCCGTACGAGAGCTGCTACAGGGTCAGCAGGTCCCACCCGGCCCCGGCGCCGATGAGCCCGCCCACCACGCACAGGAAGAGCATCAGAGGCGGCTGGGAGAGGGCGTACAGGCACCCCTGGGGCTCCACGAACTCCCCGCGCCGCCGGGCCGCACGGCGCGCCGCCCGCCAGGACTGCGGCTTCTGCGCAGGGGCCGCGGGGGTCGGCACGGCCTCAGGTACGGCCGCGGGTACGGCCTCAGGCGCGGGTACGGCCGCGGGCACGGGCCCGGATACGCCCGCGGGTACGGCAGGCGCCACGGGGACGGCTGGTACGACGGACGGTACGACCGTACGGCCCGGTGCTTCCGACACGCCCGGGATGCCCGGCCGCACCGGAAATCCGGGCCGGACCGGGAAACCCGGGTGGACAGAACGGCCGGGTGCAACCGTACGAACCGGTTTCCGGCCACTCACCGCCGACGCGGCCGGCACCGCGAGCGCGGCCCGCCGCGGCGCCGGCGGCAGCGCCGCCCGTACCGGCGCGGCGGGCAGCACCGGCACCGGCCGGACGACGAGGAGCGGGCGCGCCGGCTCGGCGGCGGCGAGGGTGACGAGGGCAGTGAGGGCGGCGAGGGCGGAAACGGGCGGTTCGGCACGGTCCGGCCGCGGAGGGGCGATGACGTCCCCGTGGGTGGGCAGCACACCGCGATGATCGCGCAGCGCCGCACGTCGCGCGGCCCAACACGCGGACTTTACAAGGGCGTTTACCAGCGTCTCGGATGCCGGGACCGACTTGCGCGCAGGGCCGGAAAACCCCTCAGATCCCGCGCCGCTTCAAGATCTCCTCGATGTCCGCGAACTCCGACAGGCCGCTGTCTCCGGCACCGCCCGAGCGCCGCCGGCCCCCGCTCAGCGCGGGCGCGCCGGCGCCCGGTACGGCGGCGGGCGACGACGCGCCGGCCGAGGAGGCGGCACCCGCGGCGCCCGCGGCACCGGCCCCGCCGCGCCGCCCGCGCCGGCCGGACACCAGCCGGGTGATCCCGAACAGCACCGCGGAACAGGCGATGACGCCGAAGCCGAGCCACACCGACGGCTTGAAGACGAGGTCCACCGCCCAGTCGCCGGTGGCGGTGCCGACCTTCCGGCCCAGGGTCACCAGCCCGGCCAGCGCGAGACCGACCGGCAGCAGGGAGATCGCGGCGATCCGCGTCGCCGCCAGGAACCGGCGGCGGTAGGCGGTCACGATCGCGATGGCCAGGCCGCCCGCGGACAGGGCGGCGCACAGCGTGTCGGTCAGCATCCGGCGGCTCCTGCGGCTGCGGTTCGGCCCGGGGGCCGACCGGGGCCCCGCGAGCGTGGTCCCTCCCATCCTGCCTCGCCCGAGCCCCCCGGGGCCATGACGGGGCGCCCGCCGCCCCGGAATATGGGGGGCATCTCCGGGTTCGGCTGTCGGGCGCCTCCTCCGCAGGTGGGAGACTTGTCGTATGACCGACACCCCCTCCCCTGCCGTGCTCGACGTCTGGTGCGAGTTGCAGTGCCCGGACTGCCACAGCGCCCTGGCCGACCTGCGGGCGCTGCGCGAGCGGTACGGCGCCGCGCTCGACATCCGCTTCCGGCACTTCCCGCTGGCCAAGCACCAGCACGCGCAGGCGGCCGCGCAGGCGTACGAGGAGGCGTTCGCGCAGGGCAGCGGCTGGCCGTACGCGGAGGCGGTGCTCGGGCGGGTGGCGGAGCTGGCCGACCGCGGTGAGCCGGTGCTCGTGGAGGCGGCCGGCGAACTCGGCCTGGACGCCGAGGAGGTGGAGACCGCGCTGATCGACGGCCGGCACCTGCTGGTGGTGGACGCCGACGTGGCCGAGGGCAAGGCGATCGGCGTCACCGGTACCCCGACGTACGAGATCGGCGGCGAACTCCTGGACGGCTCCAGGTCGCAGGAGGGGCTGCGCGAGCGGATCGAGCAGATCGCGGACCGCCTGCTCCGCTGAACCGCAACCGCCGCTTCCGCGGCGGGAGGAGCTGCCGCGGAAGCGCCCGGCTACAGCAGCGGTTTGCTGAAGTGGCGGTTGGTGGTGCGGTAGCCGAGCGACTCGTAGAGCCGGCGGGCGGGGGTGTTCGCGGTGAAGACGTTGAGCCCGAGGGTGGTGGCGCCGCCCTCTCGGGTCAGGCCCTCCGCCACGCGCATCAGGGCACGGCCGTAGCCGCGTCCGCGGTGCTCGGGGGCGACCTCCACGGAGCTGACCCAGGACGGGTCGGCGAGGCGTATCCAGGCCAGGTGGCCAGCGGGCGCGCCGTCCCGTTCGAGGACCAGCACCAGGGCGCCGGGCGAGTCCAGTCCCTCGGGGAAGGCGCTGTCGAAGCCGGCGGCCTCCTCCCGCTCGGCCTGGTCGGGCGGCACCCCGGTGCCGGTGAGGACGGCGAGGTAGCCGTCGCGTTCGCGGGCGCGCCAGGCGGCGTACTCGTCTTCGCGCATCAGGCGCAGCGAGGTGTCCGGCGGCAGCACCGGGCTGTCCTGGGCGGGCGGTTGGGGCAGCGTGAGCAGCATGGTGCGGTTGCGCTCGGTGTAGCCGAGGGACGCGGCCATCCGCCGGGCGTACGCCATGTCCGCGCCGACCGTGGTCTCCACGCGGGTGCAGCCCCACTGCCGCAGCACCTCCTCGGCGGCGAGCGCGGCCACGGTGCCGCGCCCGCGGTGGCGGTCCGGCTCGTCGATCCGCAGCGCGTCGATCCGGCCGACCGTCGGGCCGTAGCGCCGGTCGGTGCCGACCAGGACGGCGCCGACCGGGCGGCTGTTGACGCAGACGGTGTAGGTGGCGGAGCGCGAGCCGTCGGCCCCGGTGCGGACCGGGTCCGCCGGGCGCAGGGTGGTGGTCACCGCGGTGCTCCTGAGGATCAAGGATTGGGGTGGGCGGCGGCGCGTTCGGCGAAGACGCGCATCGCCTTGGCGGTGACCGGCCCGGGGGCGCCGGGCAGTGTCCGGTCGTCGACGCGGTGCACGGCCTGGATGTCGCGCAGGCTGGAGGTCAGGAAGACCTCGTCGGCCTCCGCGAGGACGCTCAGCGGCAGTTCGGCCTCCTCGGCGCCGGCCCACTCCACGACGAGCGCGCGGGTGATGCCGGCCAGGCAGCCGGAGGCCAGCGGCGGGGTGAGCAGCCGCCCGCCGACCGCGACGAAGACGTTGGAGCCGGTGCCTTCGCACAACTGCCCCTGGGTGTTGGCGAAGAGCGCCTCGGAGGCCCCGGCGGCGTGCGCGCGGGCCAGCGCGACCACGTTCTCGCCGTAGGAGGTGGTCTTCAGACCGGTCAGCGCGCCCTTCTCGTTGCGGGTCCAGGGCACGGTGACCGCGGCGGTGGTGTCAGGGCGGGCGGTGGCCGGGCCGAGCGCGACCACGAGGGTGGGGCCGGCGTCGCCGCGGTCGGAGCCGAGCGGGGACAGGCCGCCGGTGTAGGTGATGCGCAGCCGGCCCATCGGCATCGGGTTGGCCTCCAGCACCGCCGCGCAGGCGCGGGCGACCTCGTCGAGGTCGGGCTCGGGCAGGCCGAGGCCGGCGGCGGACCGGGCCAGCCGGTGCAGGTGGCGGGTGGTCGCGAAGGCCCGGCCGTGCTCGGCCTTGAGCGTCTCGAAGACGCCGTCGCCGACCGTCAGTCCGTGGTCGAACACCGACACCGTGGCGTCGGCCGCGTCCCGCAGCCCGCCGTCCACCCAGATCCTCACCGCACTGTCCTTTCACCGCCGTGTGCCGCGCCCGGGCCGGGCGCCGCGTCCTCGAAGGCCGCTGAAGGGCCCGCCGTGCCCTTCATACCCCGCGGGTGCCGCTTGTCCCGTGTATGCCGCCGCTGGGCTGCGCCGGTGCCTCGCGCGCCGCGGGGTACACCTCCGACGCTACCGCCAGCAGCCGCTCGGCCTTCAATGCGGTCTCGGCCCACTCGCCGCCCGGGTCGGAGCCCCAGGTGATGCCCGCGCCCGCGCCGAACCGCAGCACGGGCCCGCCCGGCACGTCCCGGTCGATCCAGAACGTGCGGATGCCGACGGCGAGTTCGGCGGTGCGCCGGTCGGCGTCCACCCAGCCGATCCCGCCGCAGTACGGGCCGCGCGGGGCGGTCTCCAGCTCGGCGATGATCCGCAGCGCGCTCGACTTGGGCGCGCCGCTGACCGAGCCGGGCGGGAAGGCGGCGCCGAACAGCTCCGGCCAGCCCGCGCCGGGCCGCAGCCGGCCGCGGACGGTGGAGACCAGGTGCACCAGGCCGGGGTGCGGCTCGACCGCGCACAGGGCGGGCACGGTGACGGTGCCGGGGGCGCAGATCCGGCCGAGGTCGTTGCGCACCAGGTCCACGATCATCACGTTCTCCGCGTGGTCCTTGGCGAGGAAGTCCGCGGCGGTGCGGGCGGTGCCCTTGATCGGGCCGGACTCCACCGTGTCGCCCCGGCGGCGCAGGAAGAGCTCGGGGGACGCGGTGGCGATCTCCACGCCGTGCGCGGGCAGCCGGATGACGCCCGCGTACGGTGCCGGGTTGCCGTGGGCGAGGACCGCGCCGAGCGCGTCGATGTCGCCGTACGGCGCGGGGAGCGGCGCGGTCAGCACGCGGCAGAGGTTGACCTGGTAGACCTCGCCGGTGGCGATCCTGGCCCGGATCTCGCGGACGCCCTGTTCGTATCCGGCCCGGTCCATGGAGGAGGTCCAGCTCCGCGGGTCGGGGCCGCGCCAGCCGGTGCGCGCGGCGACGTCGGCGGGGGTGGCGGCGGGCGGCGGCGCGGGCCGGGGGGCGCGCCGGACGTCGCCGAAGCGGGCGCAGACCGTACGGCCGTCGAAGTCCGCGGCGACGGCCCAGAAGCCGGACGAGTCCAGCGCGGCCACGTCGTCGGTGACATCGCGCAGGTCGGTGGCCAGCAGCGGGCCGAACCGGGCGATGGGGGGCGGTTCGCAGGAGGCGTGCACGGGATTCCCGGGGGTCGGGCGGAGTGCCGGGGACGGGCCGGACCGCGCAGGTGAGCGGCCTGCGGGGCGCTCCGCGGAGGCGGCCGCGGGGCTCCCGCGACCGGCCGCTTCGCCGTCGACAGCTTGTCATTGCCCCGGCACGCTGCGGAAACCGGTTTTTGAGCTGGACCGGGAATCCGCTAGAGTTCAACTCGTCGCCGAGCAGTCCACGGTGGCGGCACCTGCGGACGTGGCTCAGTTGGTAGAGCATCACCTTGCCAAGGTGAGGGTCGCGAGTTCGAATCTCGTCGTCCGCTCGATGTGGGGGATCATCCCGAACCCCCGCTGTGGTGGAGTGGCCGAGAGGCGAGGCAACGGCCTGCAAAGCCGTCTACACGGGTTCAAATCCCGTCTCCACCTCCAAGGACGATTAGCTCAGCGGGAGAGCGCTTCCCTGACACGGAAGAGGTCACTGGTTCAATCCCAGTATCGTCCACTGGCCCCCGATCGGGGCTGCTGCTCCACCGTTCCACCCCCGCGCGATTAGCTCAGCGGGAGAGCGCTTCCCTGACACGGAAGAGGTCACTGGTTCAATCCCAGTATCGCGCACGCACCGCCGGCACCATCCCGGACGATTAGCTCAGCGGGAGAGCGCTTCCCTGACACGGAAGAGGTCACTGGTTCAATCCCAGTATCGTCCACCCGATTACCGCGTGGCCGCGGCTGCGGTCATCTTTACTGGCTCACGGCCGAGATGGCGGCAACAGGCGCGCGGAAACCGCCGTCGGGGCGCCGCCCCTCTCCCCCGGTCCTGAACGAGCCGATGTGACAGCCGGGTTGGCGTGCACTCCTCGAATAAGGTGCCGAAAATCTCGTCATCATGACATGAGGGCCGGTGTTCCCACAGGGTTACCGGCCCTCACGTTTGCTGCCGAGCCGAGTACCGGTCGGGGCGGGTGCGTCGGAAGGCGCGGAAGCGCCGAACCGCCCCGCATGGCCCGGCGGCGTGGGCGCCCGTACGCGGAAACAGCGCTGTGCCCGGGTATCGGCTGATACCCGGGCAACCGCTGCCGTCCGTCCTACCCCCGTCCCCACGGGGTTGACCGGTGAGTCCCGACCCGGACCGCTCTTCCGGGCCTGAAGCGTGGTGTGACGCCCCAACAGGCCGATCACGGACGACGTCTGTGCGATCCGGCCGCGGGTGCGGCGGTGACCGAAATCCGTGTGCACTTCGTGGAGCGGCGGGCGCTTGACCTCGGGGGACGAGTACCCGCCCGCCGCTCGACTCCTAATCTACGGTCCGGTCCGGGCCGGGGCGTCATGCCTCCGGACAGCTTTCCGGCCTCCCGCAGGATGACGTCCCGACGGCTGCCTACTCCCCTGGGTGGACACCGCCTCCGCGGCTCTCAGGGGTGTCCCGGAGGCCGTCCGGGCGCGGTCGGGCCCGGACGGCCGCGGACAGCCGGGCCCACGGGACGGGCTCACGGGACGGGCTCACGGGGCCGGGGCGGGTGCCGGGGCCGGGTCCTCCCTGGGGACGGGGTGCTCGACGAGCGCGAGCACCCGGGTGGCCATGAAACGGGCGGTCCGCACCGGCGTACCGCTGCGGGTGACCTCGCTCACCTCGACCACACCGCGCCGCACCGCCGTCTCGACCCGGCGGCCGGCGCGGGTCGCGCTCACCTCATACGTGCGGGTGCTGTCTCCCGCGTCGACGACTATCTCCACACGATCACCCTTCACGGCGTCACTCCCCCTTGGTGGACTGCCCGTTGGCGACTGCACGGGAAGGGGCGCAAGGCGGTGCCCGAGGCCGCCGCTCCCGGCCCCGGCCTGCCGCTTCCGTCATCTCCCGCATCTTCAGGATGCCACCGGGCACTGACAATTCACGGCCCGTCGCCTGCGAGGCATCACCGCACACGGGGACTTGAGTACGTAAGCTGTGGACGGCCGACCGGCCAGCGAAGCGGAGCGGGGGCCTGGCCACCACCGCCGGAGGTAGGGGACACACACATGGCGATGATGCGGCTACGGCGCGAGGACCCGCGGGTCGTCGGCTCGTTCCGGCTGCATCGGCGGCTCGGCGCGGGCGGCATGGGCGTGGTGTACCTGGGCGCGGACAAGCGCGGGCAGCGGGTGGCGCTCAAGGTGATCCGGCCGGAGCTGGCGGAGGACCAGGAGTTCCGGTCCCGGTTCGCCCGCGAGGTGTCGGCGGCCCGGCGGATCAGGGGCGGGTGCACCGCGCGGCTGGTCGCCGCGGACCTGGAGGCCGAGCGGCCCTGGTTCGCGACGCAGTACGTGCCCGGGCCGTCGCTGCACGACAAGGTCGCCGAGGCGGGCATCCTGCCGGCCGCCGAGGTCGCCTCGATCGGGGCGGCGCTGGCGGAGGGGCTGGTGGCCGTGCACGAGGCCGGGGTGGTGCACCGCGACCTCAAGCCGTCGAACATCCTGCTGTCGCCCAAGGGGCCGCGCATCATCGACTTCGGGATCGCGTGGGCGACCGGGGCGAGCACGCTGACCCACGTGGGGACGGCGGTCGGCTCGCCCGGGTTCCTCGCGCCCGAGCAGGTGCGCGGTGCGGCGGTCACCCCGGCCACGGACGTGTTCGCCTTCGGGGCGACGCTGGCGTACGCGGCGACCGCGGACTCGCCGTTCGGGCAGGGCAGTTCCGAGGTGATGCTCTACCGGGTGGTGCACGAGGAGCCCGACCTCGTCGGGGTGCCCGACGCGCTGGCGCCGCTGGTCCACGCGTGCCTGGCGAAGGACCCCGAGGAGCGGCCGAGCACCGTGCAGTTGTCGGAGCGGCTGGCGGAGATCGCGACGCGCGAGGCGCGGGGGCTGTCCGCGGTGCGGCCGCCCCGGCCGGAGCGGCCCACCGGGCGGCGGGCCGAGGAGTATGCGCAGCAGCGGACCGAGCGCGGTGCCGCGGTGGCGCCCGCGGGCCGCCCCTCCGGTGCGCGGACTCCCGCGGCGCGGACGTCCGGCGGCTTCCCGGCCCCCGGTACTCCCGCGGCCCGGCCCGCGCCGCGCACTCCCGCGGGCCGCACGCCCGCCGGGCGGACCCCCGCGGACCGCACCCCCACCGGCCGTGCTCCGGCGAACCGCACGCCCGCGCCGCGCCGTCCCGGCGCGCCCGACTCCCGTCGGCGGCTGCTGCGCCAGCGGGTGTTCGTCTTCGTCATCGTCACCCTCATCGCCGCGGCCTGCATCGCGGTCCTCCAGGCGGTGTAGCTCTCCCCCGACCCCGCGGGTCTCCCTGGTCCCGGGGCTCCTTCGCGGTCCCCGGGCTCCCCCGGTCCTTGGGTCCCCCCCGCTTCCCCGGCTTCCCCGGCGCAACGGCATCCGGGGCCCCTGTGCTGGTGGGCGCCCTGCCGCGCCGCGCCGTGCCCGCGCGGGCCCGGGCGGTGTGCCGGGGCGGGGCTCCGGCCGGCCGCGGCCCTTCGCCGTATGCGCTCACCGCTCCCCGTGGGGGTAGGCAGCGGCGCCCGGGTCGGGTAGCTTTCCAAGCGCTTGCTTAGAGTGGTGGTGACGGAAGGGCGGCTGCGCGATGGGTCAGGGCAAGGAGGCAGGGGACGGCACCGTGGACGCCGCGGCGCTGCGCGCGAAGGTGGCGGCGCTGCTGGCCGCGCACCCGCCGGAGGCCGTACCGCCCGGGGAGTTCCTGCGGGCGCGGTTCGACGCGGGGCTGGCGTGGGTGCACTTCCCGCCGGGCCTGGGCGGGCTGGGCGCCCCGCGGTCGCTGCAAGCCGTGGTCGACGCCGAACTCGCCGCCGCCGGGGCACCCTCCAACGACCCGCGCCGCATAGGCATCGGCCTGGGCATGGCCGCGCCGACCATCCTCCGCTACGGCACCGAGGAGCAGAAACAGCGCTTCCTGCGGCCGCTGTGGACCGGCGAGGAGGTGTGGTGCCAGCTGTTCTCGGAGCCCGGCGCCGGTTCGGACCTCGCGGGGCTCGGCACCCGGGCGGTCCGGGAACCGGACGGCGGCGACTGGATCGTGGACGGCCAGAAGGTGTGGACCTCCAGCGCCCACAACGCGCGCTGGGCGATCCTCATCGCCCGTACCGACCCCGAAGCCCCCAAGCACCAGGGCATCACCTACTTCCTGTGCGACATGACCGACCCCGGTGTCGAGGTCAGGCCGCTGCGCCAGATCACCGGCGAGGCCGAGTTCAACGAAGTCTTCCTGACCGGGGTGCGCATACCCGACGCCCACCGGCTCGGCGAGGTCGGCGACGGCTGGCGGGTCGCGCAGGCCACGCTGGCGAACGAGCGGGTGGCCATCGGCGGCACGGTGCTGCCCCGCGAGGCGGGCATGATCGCCGGGCCCGCGGCGGCGTGGCGGGAGCGGCCGGAGCTGCGTACGTCCGAGCTGCACGACCGGCTGCTGTCCGCGTGGGTGGACGCGGAGGTGGCGCGGCTGTCCGCGGAACGCGTCCGGCAGCAGCTCGCGGCGGGCTCCCCCGGGCCGGAGGGCGCGGGCCTGAAGCTGGCGTTCGCGCGGCTGAACCAGCAGATCAGCGGGCTGGAGGTGGAGCTGCTGGGCGAGGACGGGCTGCGCTACTCGGACTGGACGATGGTCCGCCCGAAGAGCGTCGACTTCTACGGCCGCGACGCCGGCTACCGCTATCTGCGGGCGAAGGGCAACTCGATCGAGGGCGGCACCTCGGAGATCCTGCGCAACATCATCGCCGAACGGGTGCTGCGGCTGCCCTCGGAACCGCGGACCGACAAGGACGTCGCATGGAAGGACCTGCCCCGATGACCGCCGCCCCCACCCGGCCCGCGCCCGCCGGCTCGCCCGACCTGCTCTACTCCGACATCGAGGACGACCTGCGCGGCACCGTCCGCGCGCTGCTCGCCGACCGCTGCCCGCCCGAGGCGGTGCTCGCCCGGGTGGAGGGTCCGCAGCCGTACGACCCCGAGCTGTGGCGGCTGCTCGCGGCCGAACTGGGGCTCGCCGGGCTGCTGGTGCCCGAGGTTCTGGGCGGGCAGGGGGCGGGTGCGCGGGAAGTGGCCGTCGTTCTGGAGGAGTTGGGCGCGGCGGTGGCGCCGGTGCCGTTCCTGGGCAGTGCGGTGCTGGCCACCTCGGCGCTGCTGGCGTGCGACGAGGCGGCCGGCGGTGCGGCGGCGGGCGGTACGGTCGCGGCGCTGCTGCGGCGGCTCGCCGCGGGCGAGGTGCGCGCCACCCTGGCCGTGCCGCTGGCCGCGGCGCCCGGCGGCGGCTTCCCCGCCACCGTACGGGCCGATGCCGAGGGGCGCCTGACCGGGCGGGTGACCAGCGTCGCGGACACCCCCGGCGCGGACGTCCTGGTGGTCCCCGCGGTGGGCCCGGACGGCCCCGGGCTGTACGAGGCGGCCGCCGCGGACGTGTCGGTCGCGCCCTTCACCTCGCTCGACCTGACCCGGCCGCTGGCCGACGTCTCCTTCGACGGTGCCGCGGCCCGCCCGCTGCCCGCCGCCGATCCGGCCGCCGCGCTGGAGGCGGCGCTGCTGGCCGGTGCGGGCCTGCTCGCCTCCGAGCAACTGGGCCTGGCGCAGTGGTGCCTTGACGAAACGGTTCGCCACCTCGGGCAGCGGCACCAGTTCGGCCGGGTGGTCGGCTCCTTCCAGTCCCTCAAGCACCGGCTGGCCGACCTGTGGCTGGAGGTCGTCTCCGTACGGGCCGCCGCCCGCGCGGCCGCCGACGCCCTCGCGACTGGCTCGCCCGAGGCCCCCGTGGCCGTCGCGGTCGCCCAGTCCTACGCGGCCCGCGTCGCCGTCCGCGCCGCCGAGGAAGCCGTCCAGCTCCACGGCGGCATCGGGATGACCTGGGAGCATACCCTCCACCTCCGCCTCAAGCGCGCCAAGGCCGACGAGATCGCCCTGGGCACTCCCGGCCGCCACCGCGCCGCCCTGGCGCCCCTCGTCCACCTGCCCCCGCCGCCTCCGCAGTGAGCCTTTGCCGACCTGCGGAATGACGGTCGCGGCCGGGTGGCCTCCCGGACCGCGGTCAGGGGTTCAGCAGGTGGTGCAGCTGCTCGTCGAACTCCCTCGGGTCGCGGCTCAACGACGCCTTGACCAATTCGGTGAACTCGTCGACCACCACCTCGACGGCGTCGGCCTCGACGCCGTCGAGGGTGATGCGGGCGACATCGGCCGGGTCCATCTTGGGCACGTCGTAGCCCTTCATCATGTCGGTGTCGGCCGCCCCGAGATGTACCGAGGTGACGAGCGTGCCCTGACCGGCCAACTCCTGGCGCAGCGCCCGGGTCATGCTCCAGACCGCTGCCTTCGAGACCGCGTAGGCGCTGCTGCCGGGGAAGACGAACCATGACGCCGAGGAAGCCATGTTCACCATCGCGCCCCCGCCGTTCGCCGCGAGGACCGGTGCGAAGGCGCGGGCCATCGACAGCGTGCCCCAGAAGTTGACGTCCAGGGCGGCACGGACCTCCTCCAGGTCGCCGAGCAGGGCGCCGCCTCCGGTGCCGGCGTTGTTGACGAGCAGGTTCACGTCGCCCGCCGCTCGGGCTGCGGCGGTGACGGCGTCCGGGTCGGAGATGTCCAGGGCGAGGACCTCGACGCCGTCGAGGTCGACGGACTCGGGACGACGGGCGGTCGCGTAGACTTTCGCGCCTCGCTCGAGGAGTTGGGCGGCGAGGTGGCGGCCGATGCCGCGGTTGGCTCCGGTGACGAGCGCGGTGGCTCCGTTGATGTTCATACGGCGTACGCTAGAACCTCACGTCAACGTGAGGATCAAGTCCGGAGCGACGGAGGTGCCATGCGGATCGGAAAGGTGGCCGAACGCGCGGGAGTCAGCGTCCGCGCGCTGAGGTACTACGAAGAGCAGGGGCTCGTCGTCGCCGACCGCAGCCCCAGCGGCCACCGGCAGTACCCCGAGTCCGCCGTCGCGCGGGTGAAGTTCATCCAGCTCCTCTACGCTGCCGGCCTGGCCAGCAAGGCGATCCGGCAGATCCTTCCGTTCCTGGACACGCTCGTCGCGACCCCGCAGATGACGCGCCGGCTCATGGACGAGCGCGCCCGCATCAGGTCCCAGATCGACGCCCTGACCAGGTCCCACGATCAACTCGACGAGCTGATCCGCCTCTCCGCCGCCTACGAGCACACCCCGGCCACCTGCTCAGCGGCCTAGCCCCGCCGGCCGGCTGCGCTGAGCGGGGGGTGAGGGGGGTCAGGGGCGGGTGGCGTAGAAGGCGACGGCTGAGGCGGCGGCGACGTTGAGGGAGTCGACGCCCGCGGCCATGGGGATGGTGACGCGGGTGTCGGCGGCCCGCAGAGCCGCGGGGGTGAGCCCGTCCCCTTCGGTGCCGAGCAGGAGGGCGAGCCGGGCGGGGCGGCGGGCGGCGAGGTCGTCGAGCGGGACGGCGTCGTCGGCCAGGCAGAGCGCGGCGAGCGTGAAGCCGTGCGCGCGCAGGAGTTCGAGGTCGTACGGCCAGTTGTCCAGCCGGGTCCACGGCACGGAGAAGACGGCGCCCATGGAGACTTTGACCGCCCGCCGGTAGAACGGGTCGGCGCAGCGCGGGCTGAGCAGGACCGCGTCCACCCCGAGCGCGGCGGCGGAGCGGAAGGCGGCCCCGAGGTTGGCGTGGTCGACGGTGTCCTCGAAGACGGCGACACGGCGCGGCCCCGGCCCGAGCCCGGCCAGCAGCTCGTCCACGGTCCGCAGCGGGGTGCGGGCCATCGAGGCGAGCGCACCGCGGTGCACGTGGTAACCGGTGACCTGCTCGGCGAGCTGCGGCGTGACCTCGTACACCGGCGCGGTGGCCGCGGCGATCACGTCGCGCATCGGACCGAGCCACTTCGCCGACAGCAGCATCGAGCGCATCGGGTAACCGGCGGCCAGGGCGCGCCGGATCACCTTCTCGCCCTCGGCGATGAACAGGCCCTCGGCCGGTTCGCGGCGGCGCCGCAGCTCGACGTCGGTGAGGGAGGTGTAGTCGGTCAGCCGCGGGTCGGCCGGGTCCGTGACGGGGACCGGTTCAGCCACGCGTCCCGCCGCCCGTATCGGAACCGGAGGAACCCGAAGCACCGGACGAGCCGGAGGAGCCGGAAGCGCCGGGCGCAGACGACCCCTCGCCCCCGGGCCCGTACGTACCCGCCGCCCGCGCCGCGTCCGCGACCGCCCCGCCCACGGCCACCACCTCGCCGATCACGATCACCGCCGGCGGCCGCACCCCGGCCGCCACGACCCGCTGCCCGACGTCCCCGAGCGTCGCGTCCACCCGGCGCTGCGCCGCGGTCGTACCCTCCTGGATCACGGCGACCGGGGTGTCCGCGGGCCGCCCCTCGGCGACCAGCGCCGCCGCGATGGACGCGATCCGCTCCACCGCCATCAGCAGCACCAGCGTGCCGCGCAGCTTGGCCAGCGCCGCCCAGTCCACCAGCGACCGCGGGTCCTCCGGCGCGACATGCCCGCTGACCACGGTGAACTCGTGCGCGACCCCCCGGTGCGTGACCGGGACCCCCGCGGCGGCGGGCACGCTGATCGCGCTGGAGATGCCGGGCACCACCGTCACCGGGATGCCCTCCCGGGCCAGCGCCTCGGCCTCCTCCATGCCGCGCCCGAAGACGTACGGGTCGCCGCCCTTGAGCCGCACCACGGCCTTGCCCGCCTTCGCGTGCTCGACCAGCGCCGCGTTGATCGCCTCCTGCGCCATCGCCCGGCCGTACGGGATCTTCGCCGCGTCGATCACCTCGACGTGCGGCCCGAGTTCGTCGAGCAGGTCGCGCGGGCCGAGCCGGTCGGCGACCACCACGTCCGCCTCGGCCAGCAGCCGCCGTCCGCGGACCGTGATCAGGTCCGGGTCGCCCGGGCCGCCGCCGACCAGCGCGACCCCGCCGGTGCGGGCGCGGTGGTGCGGCGCCCCCAGCGTGCCGTCGCGCAGCCCGGCGACGACCGCGTCCCGCACCGCCGCCGAGCGCCGCGGGTCGTGCCCGGTCAGCACCGCGACGGTGACGCCCGAACTGCGGCCGGTCGCCGGGGTCCACGCGGTCGCCGCGTCCGCGTCGTCGCTGCGTACGCACCACACCCGGCGCTCCTCCGCCTCGGCGCTCGCCGCGGCGTTTGCGGCCGGGTCGGTGCTCGCCACCAGGACGTACCAGGCGTCCGCGAGGTCGCCCGCACGGTAGGTGCGGCGCTCCCAGCGCAGTTCGCCGGCCGTCGCCATCGCCTCGACCGAGGGGGTCGCCGACGGCGAGACCAGCAGGATGTCGGCGCCCGCCGAGACCAGCGCGGGCAGCCGCCGCTGGGCCACCTGGCCGCCCCCGATCACCACGACCCGCCTCCCGGCGAGCCGCAACCCTACGGGGTACGCGGGGGCGTCGTCGTGCGGCATGAGGGCTCCTTGATCGTGCAGGGGTTCATAACTCTACGGCGCGGCGCCGCGGCGGTCGTACGGCACAGCGCCGCCCGGTGGCGCGGGCGGCCGCGCCCCGGTACGGCAGAGCGGTAAGGCGCCTCGCTGCCGTACCGGGGCGCGGCTCACTGCGGTGTGCCGCAACCGGACCCGGCGCGGGCCCGGTTGCCGGCTACCCCTTCTCCGTGACGCCCGCGGCGTCGAACGTGGCGACCTCGTGCATGGCCCGCGCAGCGCTCTGCACCAGCGGGAGCGCGAGCAGCGCCCCCGTGCCCTCGCCGAGCCGCAGGTCCAGGTCGACCAGCGGCCGCAGCCCGAGCGTGGTGAGCGCGGCGACGTGCCCGGGCTCGGCGCTGCGGTGCCCGGCGATGCAGGCGGCCAGCACCTCCGGGGCGATCGCGCGGGCGACCAGGGCGGCGGCGCCGGCGCTGACGCCGTCGAGCACGACCGGGGTGCGCAGCGCTGCGGCCCCGAGCATCAGCCCCACCATCGCGGCGTGTTCGAGCCCGCCGATCGCGGTGAGGACGCCGATCGGGTCGTCGGGCTCGGGCCGGTGGAGTTCGAGCGCGCGCCGGACGACGTCGATCTTGCGGGCGTGCATCTCGTCGTTGATGCCGGTGCCGCGGCCGGTGACCTCGGCGGGGTCGGCGCCGGTGTAGACGGCGACGATCGCCGCGGACGACGTCGTGTTGGCGATGCCCATCTCACCGGTGAGGAGCGCCTTGTTGCCCGCGGAGACCAGGTCGCGCGCGGTCTCGATGCCGACCTCGATCGCCTTGAGGACGTCCTCGCGGCTCATGGCGGGCCCGGCGGTGAAGTCCGCGGTGCCCGGGCGCACCTTGCGCGGCAGCAGCCCCGGGGTGGCGGGCAGTTCGGCGGCCACCCCGACGTCGATGACGCAGACCTCGGCGCCGACCTGGTTGGCGAACGCGTTGCAGACCGCGCCGCCGCCGAGGATGTTGGCCACCATCTGGCCGGTGACCTCCTGCGGCCAGGCGGTGACGCCCTGGGCGTGCACGCCGTGGTCCCCGGCGAACACCGCGACCGCGGCCGGCTCGGGGATCGGCGGCGGGCACTGCCGGGACAGCCCGCTGAGCTGCGCGGAGATGATCTCCAGCATGCCCAGCGCACCGGCCGGCTTGGTCATCCGCTTCTGCCGCTCCCACGCCTCGCCGAGCGCCTTGGCGTCCAGCGGGCGGATGCCCCGCAGGGTCTCCTCCAGCAGGTCGTGCGGCTCCTCGCCGGGCAGCGCGCGGTTGCCGTACTCCTCGTCGTGGACGACCCAGGACAGCGGGCGGCGCTGCGACCAGCCCGCCTGCATCAGCTCGGGGTCCTCGGGGAACTCGTCGACGTACCCGACGCACAGGTAGGCGACGACCTCCAGGTGCTCGGGCAGGCCGAGTTCGGCGACCATCTGGCGCTCGTCGAAGAAGCTGACCCAGCCGACGCCGATCCCCTCCGCGCGGGCGGCGATCCACAGGTTCTCCACGGCGAGCGCGGAGGAGTACGGCGCCATCTGCGGCTGGGTGTGCCGGCCGAGGGTGTGCCGGCCGCCCCGGGTCGGGTCCGCGGTGACCACGATGTTCACCGGGGTGTCGAGGATCGCCTCGATCTTCAGCTCGCGGAACTGCCGGGCCCGCGCCTTGGGCAGCGACTTGGCGTACGCGTCGCGCTGCGCCATCGCCAGTTCGTGCATCTTCTCGCGGGTCTTCTGCGAGCGGATCACCACGAAGTCCCACGGCTGGGAGTGGCCGACGCTCGGCGCGGTGTGCGCCGCCTCCAGCACCCGCAGCAGCACGTCGTGCGGGATCGGGTCGGGGCGGAAGCCGTTGCGGATGTCGCGCCGCTCGCGGATCACCCGGTGCACGGCGTCGCGCACGGCCGGCTCGTAGGGTTCCGCGGCCGGCTTCCTCGCCGCCGCGGGCTGCGCGGCGGCCGGCTGCTCCTGCTGCTCGGGCTCTTCGTGGTCCGAGGCGTCCTGCTCCTGCTGTGCCGCTTCCTGGTCTTCCGCCGCTTGCGGCTCTTGCGGCTCTTGCGGCTCTTGCGGCGCTTCCGACGGTGCCGCGTCGGCTGCCTCGTCCGGCGCCGCGGCGGGCTGTTCGGCGGGCTGGTCCGCGGGCGCTTCGGCGACGGGCTGCTCGGCCGCGGGCTCGGCCGCCGCTACGGCAACGGGCTCGGTCTCGGGCTCGGGCGCCGCTGGCTGCTGGGCCGGCTGGGCGGCGGCCGGGGCGGCCCGGCGCTTGCCGCGCCGCCCGCGGGCGGCGGGGACCGGTTCAGCGGGTGCCTGCTCCGGCGCGGCGGCCTGGCCCTGCGGTTCGACGGGGGCCGGGGCCTCCGCGACTTCCGCCGGTACAGGGGCCGGTACGGCTTCGGGCGCGACGTCGGGCGCTGCCACCACGACGGGCTCGGGCGCCTGCTCCGGCGCCTGCTCCGGGGCCGCCTCGGATACGGCCGGCTCCGGCTGGGCCGGTGCCTGCGGCGGCTGGAGCACCGTGAACCCGGCGCCCTGGGACGCCTCGGGACCGCTGCCCTGCGGGGGTACGACCGGTTCGGGCGCGGCCGCTTGCTCCGCGGGGACGGGAGCGGGGGCCGGCGCGGGGGCGGGCGCCGCCGCCTCGGGCGGTACGGCCGCGGCCTGGGCGACCGGCGCTGCCGCCTGGGGTGGCACCTGCTCGCTCACCTGCGGCTGGACCTCGGCCGGAGCGTCGGGCCGGCCCTCGGGCCGCGGTGCGGCCGGGGGCTGGGCCTGCGGTGCGACCTCGGCCTGCGGCTGGGCGGGCGCGGCGGCCACCGGCTCCGGCTCGACCGGCACCTCGGGCCGCGCCACGTCCGCCGGCGCCGCCTCGGCCTGCTGAACCTGCTCCTGCTCCTGCTGGACGGGCTGGACCTGCTCCTGCGGCACCTCGGGCGCTTCCACGGCGCCGGCTGCTTCGGGCGCCTGCGCTGCCGCCGGGGGCACCGGTGCGACCTGCTCGGCCGGGCGCGGCACGCTGTCCGCGTGCGGGATCAGCGACTGCTGCGAGGCACCGCCGGGCGCGGCGGGCCACGGGTTGCCCGGGGTGACGACCGCGGCCGCGTCGGGCTCGCCGGTCTGCTGGGCCGGGATGGCGTTCAGGTCGTCGCGCGGCACGTCGAGGTACTCCGGTCCCGACGTCGCGGGGCCGGGCACCGTGACCGCGGGGCCGCGGTCGGCCAGGGACCGTACGGAGACGCCGCCGCTCGGAGTGTCGGTCACGGGCGGGCCCATGTGCAGGGGGCGGCGGGGCGGGGCGGGCTGCTGGAGCGCGGGCGCCGGCTCGGCCGGGGCCGTCCACCCGGGAGCGGCGGGCTGCGGCTGCGGCGCGGCCGCAGTGTCGGCGGCGTCGGCCTGCGCGGCCGGGTACGCGGCCGCGTCCGGCACCGCGCCGGGCTGCGGCTCCTGCACCGGCTGGTCCTGCACCGGCTGATTCTGCACCGGCTGCGGCTGCCCGGGCTGGAGTTGGGTCGGGTCCTGCTGGGGTTGCTGCGGCTGCTGGGCGACGAACACCTGCGCGCCCTGGCCGATCACCGGCTGCGCCACCGTCTCCAACGGCACTTCGAGCGGCACCTCCACGGAGATCGGCCGGTCCGCCGCGGGCTGCTGCAAGGACACCGGCTGCTGCACGGCGTGCGCGACCTGCGGAACCTGCTGCACCGGCGCGGGCGCGGGCGGCGGCACCGGCTGCGGGTCGCTCCAGGAACCCTGCGTCCCGGGCATCAGCAGCACGTCGTCCTCGTCGTCGAGCCCCTCACCGGGCGGCGCCGGGTGGTCGAGGTAGGCGTATCCGGGTGCGGGCTGCTCGCCCGCGGGTGCGGCGGCCCAATCGGCCTGCTGCGGCGCGCCGTTGCCGGGGAAGGCCGTGTGCGGCGGGAGAAGCGCTTCGGCGCCTGTGTCCGCGCCAGCGTTCTCCGGCAGCCCCTCGCCGGGGATCTGACCGGTGTCCGTCATGCGTGCCCCTCGCCCATCGGTTTCGCTCCTTCCAGCCGCTGCGCCCTGCATGACCCGACCCCCTACGACGTCTAACGAGCGGGTCCGGCATGCGGCACGTCGGACCCGGCCCCCCGGAGCGCCGGGTGACCCGTCAACGTGTGATGACGGCACAACAGTCGGTCAGCCTACCCCGGGTCCGACCGCGTTCAGGCCCTTGGTCCGCACGGCGGGACGTATCTCACACCGACCTGCAAAGTACCGCTGCCACCAGCGGAAACGTGCTGCGCACCCGTCCCGTTGGCCTTCCGGGGAAGGCAACGGCGGGGCCTTGTCAGGGGAGTCGGGCGATCACCGCGGCGGGGCCCGCGGTCAGCGCCGGGAGCCACACAGCGCGAAGTTCACCGCTCGCTCACGCTCGGCCCAGTCGCTGTCCAGTTCGACCGTCTGGAGCACGGAGCGCTCGACGTCGTAACCGCCGTCGGTCAGCGCCCGGGTGATCGCCTCGGCCTCGTCCCGGTTGCCTGCGGCGGCGACGATCCGGGCCGGCCGCCGGGCCGCGCAGGCGGCGGCCACCGCCGGGTCCGCGGTGCCGAGCCGGACGACGTCCGGCTCGGGCAGGTCGTCCAGCGCGGCCGGCGCAGTGCCCTGGACCACCTGGAGTTGGACGCCCACGCGGCGCGCCGTCGCGGTGATCCAGTCGCACGCGTCGGCGTCCTGGTCCACCGCGATGACCGCGGCGCCAAAACCGGCCGCCTCCACCGCGACGGACCCGTCGGCGGCGCCGATGTCCCAGACCAGGTCCCCGGACCGGGGGCCGAGCCGGGCGAGTTGGAAGGCCCGCAGCTGCGCCGGGAGCCGGCCGCCGTACTCCGCCGCGGGCAGCGCCCAGCCGCGCGTGTCGCCGGGGAAGCCCGGGTCGCGCCCGGCGATCCAGCTGCCGCCGGAGTGGGTGACGGGGGCGCCGAGCGCGGCGATGCCCTGGCCGCGGGAGCCGAGCCCGCCGACGACCAGCACCACGTTCGGGTCGCGCCATATGTGGTCGGCGACCTTGTCGGAGGTGAGGACCGTCACCTCTTCCCGCTCGGTGCCCAACTCCTCGCAGATCACGAAGGTGCGGTGGACTCCGGTGAGCAGCAGGGCGAGTTCGGCGGGTCCGGCGCCGGGCGCGGTGAGCACGGCGACCTTGGTGTTGGCGCGGCAGACGTTGACCGCCCGGCGCAGGGTGCGGGTGGTGGCGACCACCACGCGGGCGTCGTCCCAGGGCATGCCCGCCCTGGCGAAGGCCCGGGCGACCGCCGACACGGCCGGTACGACCTCGACCTCCAGGCCGAGTTCGGGGGCCCGCAGCGCCCGCACCACCCCGAAGAAGCCGGGGTCGCCGTCGGCGAGGACCACCGCGGTGCCGCGGTGTCCGGCGATCCGCCGTGCCGCGATGTCGATGCTGCCCAGCACGATCTGCTCGGCGCCCTTGGGGACGTCCGACAGCGCGAGGTGGTGGCGGGTGCCGGCCACGAGGGTGGCCGCGTCGAGCGCTGCCCGGGCGGCCCCGGGCAGCGGAGTGCCGTCCCATCCGATCACGGTGACCCTGTCGGCCATCGCCACCCGCCTCCAAGCCGTCATGAGGGTCCCCGGAAAACTCTAACCCGGGCCCTGACCGCCCGGGGCGGTCCGTTCTTCCGCGGTGGGAACCGCGGGGTGTTCAGCGCCAGTCGGCGTAGCTCAGCTCGTCGGGGCGGACCTCGTCGCCCGGGGTGCCGGGCTCCTCCAGGTCCTCCCGCAGCAGGCTCCACACGAGCAGGTCGGTGCGGACCTCGTCCCACGCCCCGGCCGGGTCGGCGTCGGGGCGGGCCCGGACGATCCCGGCGCTGCGCAGCACTCCTTCGCTGACGCACCCGATCTTCTGCGCGACCTGCTGGGAGGCGGTGTTGTCGGCCGCGGTGCGCAGCTCGACGCGTTCGAAGCCCTGGTCGCGGAAGAGCCAGCGGCACATGGTGAGGACGGACTCGCAGGCGTAGCCCTCGCCGCGGGCCCAGCTGGCGGTGAGGTAGCCGGCCTCGGTGCCGCGGATGCGCCAGTCGGTGTTCTGGAGGGTGACGGTGCCGACCAGGCGCTGGGTGAGCATCTCGGTGACGGCGAGCACGAGTCCGCGGCCCTGCACGCGTTCGGCGGGGGCGCTCCGGGTGACGAACTCCAGGGCGTCGGCCGCGGTGTAGGGCTGGGGCACGTTCGTCCACGCCGCGATCAGCTCGTCGTTCATCATCTCCACGAGTGCGGGGATGTCGTCCTCGTCGTACGGGCGCAGCACCAGCCGGTCCGTACTGAGTGAGATGTCCGGAAAGGTGGAGGTCATTCGTGCTCCGTAACCAGGGCATGGGTGGATGGCACAGCATGCAGCATCACGCCCGGCGGGCGCCGGGCAGGGTCCGCGCGGCGGGCCCGGCGCGGCGGGCCGGGGGTGAACTGGCTTCCAGGGTAGGGGGGATGGGCGGGTAGAAGGGGTGTCTCGCCGTTCGGTCGGGGTATCCGTGAACGTCATCCGATCCTGCTACCGTCAGCCCGCGTGAGAGTGCACCACGCAGCAGGAGTCGGCTATCAGCGGGCCGCGGGGGTCTATGAGCGCTCCCGGCCCTCCTATCCGCTCGCGGCGCTCGCGGACCTCGCGGACGCGCTGCCGCTGGAGCGGGGCCGTACGGTGGTCGACCTGGGGGCCGGCACCGGCAAGTTCACCAGGCTGCTGGCGCTGACCGGGGCCGAGGTGCTCGCGGTGGAGCCGGTCGCGGAGATGCGTGAGCGGCTGGCGGAGCTGCTGCCGGGGGTGGCGGTGTCGGCGGGGACCGCGGAGGACACCGGGCTGCGCGGGGGCTGCGCGGACGCGGTGGTGGCGGCGCAGTCCTGGCACTGGTTCGAGGCGGACCGGGCGCTGGCGGAGGTGGAGCGGCTGCTGCGGCCGGGCGGCGCGCTGGTGCTGGTGTGGAACACCTACGACACGTCGGTGCCGTGGGTGCGGGACTACCAGGACATCTACTTCCGGCTGGCGCCGAGCGACCTGCCCAGTCCGCCGCTGGCCGCGGGCCCCGGGCCGCACGCGCCGGGCGAGCTGGCCCGCGCCTGGCGGGAGACGTTCGCCGCGCGGGCGGGCTGGGGGGTGATCGAGGAGCGGCACTGGCCGAACCCGCACTCGACGACCGTCGCCGACGTGGTGGACCGGATGATGTCCTCCAGCCACATAGCCGTGCTCGGTCCGGACCGGCAGGAGCGGGTGCGGGCGGAGCTGGAGGAGGTGCTCGGCTCGCATGACGCGACGCGGGGCAGCGGGGCGATCGAGATGCCGTACACCACGGACGTGTACTGGGTGCGGCACGGCTGAGCGGCACGACCGCGCGGCAAGGGCGGTGCGGGGCGGTGGCCCGGCGGTCGGGGGGACCTCGCGCCCGTAATACAGTCGTCGCATGCTCGATGGGGTCATCTGGACGGTCTCGGTGCTGGCGCTGCTGCTCGCGGCGTGGTGCGGGTGGGCCGCGTACCGCGACTCGGCGACGAAGGACTGGCACTTCGCCGGGATGGCGGTGGTCACCCTCGCGGTGCTGGTGCAGCTCGTGGTCGCGGTGGTCCAGCTCACCCGGGGCGACCGGCCGGCGCACGGCCTGGCGGTGTTCGTGCCGTACCTGGCCGGCGCGGTGTGCGTGGTGCCGGCGGCGGCGTTCATGTCGCTCGCGGAGCGCACCCGTTGGGGCTCGGCGATCGTGGCCGCCGGCGGGGTGGTGCTGGCGGTGCTGGAGCTGCGGTTGGACCAGATCTGGGGAGCGGGACATGGCTGAGAGCGGGAGCACCACAGTGGAAGGCGGCAGCGACGTGACGTCACCCCATCCGGCGGCGGCCAGGGCGAGGATCGGCACGGGCCCGGGCCGGCTGCTGCTGTCGGTCTACGCGGTCTTCACGGTGGCCGCGCTGTCCCGTTCGATCGTGCAGCTCAGCACGAAGTACCACGAGGCGCCGCTGGCGTACGTCCTGTCCGGCGTCGCCGGGATCGTCTACGCGGTGATCACCGTCGCGCTGTGGCGGGGCGGTGACGCGGCCCGCCGGGTGGCGCTGGCCTCCTGCTCGGCGGAGCTGGTCGGCGTGGTCACGGTCGGCATCCTGACCGTCGTCGACTCCTCGGCCTTCCCCGACGCGACGGTGTGGTCGGACTTCGGCGTCGGCTACGTCTTCCTGCCGGTGGTGCTGCCGGTTGCCGGTCTGCTGTGGCTGCGCCGCTCCGCCCGGCAGGACGCGGAGGCGGCGCCGACCGACGCGGGCGACGGCGAGTGATCCGGGGGACCGCAGCGCGACGGCCCGCGAACCGTCCGGTTCGCGGGCCGTCGCGCGGTACGGGTCAGGCCGTGGCCGCGTAGCTCCCGGCGGGGGCCGGCGGGCGGGCCGCGGACTTCTCCATGTGCACCAGGCTGAGCCGGCGGTTGACCGGCTCCGCGGCGCCCACCTGCTCGTAACCGAGCTTGCGGTACATCCGCTGCTGGACCTGGCTGCGGTGCCCGGTGAAGAGGCGGTAGCGCTTGGCCTCGGCTTCGGCGGCGAGGCGGTCTTCGAGTGCGGCGAGCAGGCGCCCGCCGAGCCCGTGCCGTTGCAGGCGCGGGTGGACGATCAGCTTGCCGATACGGGCGGTGCCGTCGTCGTCGACGGCGCCGCGGACGGAACCGACGACCTCCTCGCCGAGCCGCGCCACGAGGACGGTGCTCCCGGCGAGTTCGGCGCGCAGTTCCTCGAGGGTCTGGGTGAGCGGCTCGATCGTGTAGTCGCCGTACAGCTCTGCTTCGCCCTGATAGCACAGGTACTGGAGTTTCAGGATCTTCTCGGCGTCGCCGCTGTTCGCCGTAGAGATGGTCACGCTCATGCCCATGTCGCGCGGGCCTCCCCTTCGAAATCCGTCCGGGCGGGATTGAGGGTGTGGTGCACGCCCGGAACGTGTGCCTGTGCGGAGTTGATACGAATGTGCGCTCGATGTCGCCTCCGCTGGCGCCGATGATCGCACAGACGAACCGGTCGGGTACCGCTGCCGCGGTCTCCGGCACAGCGCCGCCGAGGCGTGCCGCGAGCACGTCCGGACGTCGGCTGTTTACCGTGCATTACCCCGTCCCACCGGGGATTCAACCCTCCGATTCACGACCGGAACGGGCGAGTTCGCGCCCCGTGCGGGCGACCTGGGCGGCACCGGCCTGTGATATTCCCAACTCCCCTGCCGCGCGGGGCCGGTCGGCCGTGCGTCGGCGCCGTCCCCGGCACCCGGTGCGGCCTGCGCGGACGTCCGTTCCCCGGTGGGTGAACCCGGCGTGCGCGGGCGGGGGCCGCGCAAGTATCGTCGGGGGCCTACGGGCCGGTAGGGTCGGTCCGCAGGTTGACGTCCGTACGAGCCCGGAGGGGTCCGTTGTCCCGCATGTCCCGCAGCGTGCTGAAGGCGATCCTGCTGGTGCTGATGCGTGTGCTGTACCGCCCGGTCGTGGAGGGCGTGGAGCACATCCCGTTTGAGGGCGCGGTGATCCTGGCGGGCAACCACGTCACCTTCATCGACTCCCTGTTCCTGTCGCTGGTGGTCGACCGGCAGGTCTACTTCATCGGCAAGGACGAGTACGTCACCGGCAAGGGGCTCAAGGGCCGCCTGATGGCCTGGTTCTTCACCACCTGCGGCATGATCCCGGTGGACCGCGACGGCGGCCACGGCGGGGTGGCGGCGCTGATGACCGGGCGCCGGGTACTGGAGGAGGGCAAGATCTTCGGGATCTACCCCGAGGGCACCCGCTCCCCCGACGGCCGGCTCTACCGCGGCCGCACCGGCATCGCCCGGCTGGCGCTGATGACCGGCGCCCCCGTGGTCCCGTTCGCGATGATCGGCACCGACAAGGTGCAGCCCGGCGGCACCGGGATGCCCCGCATCGCCCCGGTGAAGGTCCGCTTCGGCACCCCGCTGGACTTCTCCCGCTACGACGGCATGGACCGCGACCGCTACGTGCTGCGCGCCGTCACCGACGAGGTGATGTCCGAGGTGATGCACCTCGGCGGCCAGGAGTACGTCGACATCTACGCGACCAAGGCGAAGGCGGCGTAGGAACAGGCTGAAACGGCTGGGGGCGGGCACGGTCTTCGTGCCCGCCCCCAGCCGTTCGTGCGGCGGCCCGGCTTACGCGGAGGGCCCGGCAGCGGCGCTCTGTTTGGCCGTCGCCCAGGCGTGCTGGGTGGCGAGGTCCGCCTTGACCTCGGCGAGTTGGACGGCGACGGCCGACGGCGCGGTGCCGCCGCGGCCGTTGCGTGCGGCGAGGGCGCCGGGCACGTTGAGCACCTCACGCACCTGCGGGGCCAGGTGCGGGGAGATCTTCGCGAACTGCTCGTCGGTGAGCTGGTCGAGCTCGATGCCCTCGGCCTCGCACACCTTGACGCACTCCCCGGCCACCTCGTGCGCGACCCGGAACGGCACGCCCTGCCGGACCAGCCACTCGGCGATGTCGGTGGCCAGCGAGAAACCGGCCGGGGCCAGCGCCGCCATCCGCTCCTCGTGCACCGTGAGGGTGGCCATCATGCCGGTGAACGCCGGGAGCAGCACCTCCAGTTGGTCGCAGGAGTCGAAGACCGGCTCCTTGTCCTCCTGGAGGTCCCGGTTGTAGGCCAGCGGCAGCGCCTTGAGGGTGGCCATCAGCCCGGTGAGGTTGCCGATCAGCCGGCCGGACTTGCCCCGGGCCAGCTCGGCGATGTCCGGGTTCTTCTTCTGCGGCATGATCGAGGAGCCGGTGGAGAAGGCGTCGTGCAGGGTGACGAAGGAGAACTCCTTCGTGTTCCAGATGATGATCTCCTCGGCGATCCGGGAGACGTTGATCCCGATCATCGCGGTGATGAACGCGAACTCCGCGACGAAGTCCCGCGAGGCGGTGCCGTCGATGGAGTTGCCGGCGCTGCCGTGCTCGAAGCCGAGGTCACGGGCGACCGCCTCCGGGTCCAGGCCGAGCGAGGAGCCGGCGAGCGCGCCCGAGCCGTACGGCGAGACCGCGGTGCGCTCGTCCCACTGCCGCAGCCGCTCCGCGTCCCGGGACAGCGCCTGCGCGTGGGCGAGCACGTGGTGGGCGAAGAGCACCGGCTGCGCGTGCTGGAGGTGGGTGCGGCCGGGCATCGCCGCGTCCGGGTGCGCCTCCGCGAGGCCGACCAGCGCGTCCTGGAGGTCGGCGACCAGACCGCCGATGATCCGGGCGTGGTCGCGCAGGTACATCCGGAAGAGCGTGGCGACCTGGTCGTTCCGCGACCTCCCGGCCCGCAGCTTCCCGCCGAGATCCGGGCCGACCCGCTCCAGCAGGCCCCGCTCCAGCGCGGTGTGCACGTCCTCGTCGGCGATCGTCCCGCGGAACGTGCCCGCGGCCACGTCCGCCTCCAGCGCGTCCAGCCCGGCGATCATCCGGTCCAGCTCGTCCGCGGTCAGCAGCTCGGCCCGGTACAGCACCCGCGCGTGCGCGCGAGACCCCGCGATGTCGTACGGCGCGAGCCGGAAGTCGAAGTGCACGGACGCCGACAGCTTCTCCAACGCGGCGGACGGCCCGTCGGC
This sequence comes from Streptomyces sp. CA2R106, assembly GCF_037034245.1. NCBI lineage: Bacteria > Bacillati > Actinomycetota > Actinomycetes > Kitasatosporales > Streptomycetaceae > Streptomyces > Streptomyces sp. CA2R106. The sequence continues at coordinate 100,826 of NZ_JBAGKC010000006.1, read as the reverse complement.
GAACCGCCCGCCCCACAGCTTCAGATCCTGGCCGCCGGCCGCGTTCTTCTCAGCACTCATGAGCATAATTATGCACTCCCCCGCATGATTCACCAAAGCCCCAGCTCGTCAAAGGTGAGAGCCGCACATACCAAGGGGCGCGAGGAACTGCGCGAGCAACCGGCCACCGGGCGGCAGCCGGCTACGAAACCGCAACCACGACGGCGCTACGCCTCCCCCTGCGCAAGCCTCAGCAAGTGATCCGCCAGCTTCTGCCCCCCGGAGGGGTCCCGAGAGATCAGCACCACCGTGTCATCCCCGGCGATCGTCCCGAGGATGTCGTACACCTCGGCCTGGTCCATCGCCGACGCGAGGAACTGCGCCGCCCCCGGCGGCGTCCGCACCACCACGAGGTTCGCCGAAGCCTCCGCGGAGATCAGCAGCTCCGCGGCGAGCCGCCGCATCCGCTCCTCCTTGACCGACTCCCCCAGCGGCGCCTGCGGCGTGCGGAACCCCCCTTCCGAGGGCACCGCGTAGATCAACTCCCCGTCGTTCGTACGGATCTTGACCGCGCCGAGTTCGTCGAGGTCCCGGCTGAGCGTCGCCTGGGTGACGCTCAGCCCGTCGTCGGCGAGCAGCTTCGCCAGTTGGCTCTGGGAGCGCACCGGCTGCCGCCCCAGCAGGTCGACGATCCTGCGGTGGCGGGCGGTACGGGTCTGCGGGACGGCCTGTCCCGCGCCATGCGCATGCTGCTCGGTCATCGTGTACGGATCTCCGTCATTCTCCTGATCGGCCCGCCTGAGCGGCCTGGTGCACCTCGTCCAGCACACCGGGCAGCACCCGGAGGAACGCGTCGGTCTCCGCGTCGCCCACGACCAGCGGCGGGGCGAGGCGCACCACCCCGGGGACGGCCGCGTTCACCAGGAGCCCGGCCTGCTGCGCCGCGCGCTCGACCTTGGCGGCCAGCGGCTCGGTGAGCACGATACCGATCAACAGCCCGGAACCGCGCACGTGATCGACGAGCGGGTGGTTCAGCGCGGCCACGCCCTGCCGCAGTTTCTCGCCCTGCCGCTTGACGTTGTCGAGCAGGTCCTCGGCCGCGATGGTGTCCAGGACGGCCAGCGCGGCGGCGCAGGCGACCGGGTTGCCGCCGAAGGTGGTGCCGTGGCTGCCGGGGGTGATCAGCTCCGCGGCCTCGCCGAACGCGATCGCCGCACCGAGCGGCAGGCCGCCGCCCAGGCCCTTGGCCAGGGTCATCACGTCGGGCTCGACGCCCTGTGCCTGGCACTCGAACCAGTGGCCGGTCCGGCCGACGCCGGTCTGCACCTCGTCGAGGACCAGGAGGGTGCCGGTGGCCGCGGTGATCTCCCGGGCCGCCCGCAGATACCCGGCCGGCGGCACCACGACGCCGTACTCGCCGAGGATCGGCTCCAGGATCACCATCGCGGTGTCGGTGGTGACCGCGGCGCGCAGCGCGGCCTCGTCGCCGTACGGGACGTGGGTGACGTCGCCGGGCAGCGGCTCGAACGCGGTGCGCTTGGCGGGCTGGCCGGTGAGCGCCAGGGAGCCCATGGTGCGGCCGTGGAAGGCGCCCTGGGCGGCGACGACATGGGTGCGGCCGGTGAGCCGGCCGATCTTGAAGGCCGCCTCGTTGGCCTCGGCGCCGGAGTTGGCGAAGAACACCCGGCCCGGGCGACCGGCCAGCTCGATCAGCCGCTCGGCGAGCGCGACGGTCGGCTCGGCGAGGAAGAGGTTGGAGATGTGGCCGAGCGACCCGATCTGCCGGGTGACGGCCTCGACGACGGCCGGGTGGGCGGTGCCCAGGGCGTTGGTGGCGATGCCGCCGACGAAGTCGAGGTACTCGTTGCCCTCGGCGTCCCAGAAGCGGGCGCCCTCGCCGCGGGCCAGCGGCAGCCGGGGGACGCCGTAGCTGTTCATCATCGCGCCCTGCCAGCGCTGGGCCAGCTCCTCGTTGGCGGTCACCGTGCTCCCCCTTCTGCGGACGGGTCCGCGGTCGTCGTGTGGTCGGCGACAAGGGCGCCGGGCGGCGCCGGGTCCTGCGCCGGGTCCGGGTCGGGCACGACCATCGTGCCAATGCCCTCGTCGGTGAAGATCTCCAGCAGGATCGAGTGCGGCACCCGGCCGTCGATGACGCGGGCGGTGCTCACCCCGTGGCGTACGGCGTGCAGGCAGCCCTCCATCTTGGGCACCATCCCGCTGGACAGGTCCGGCAGCAGCATCTCCAGCTCGCTGGCGGTCAGCCGGCTGATCACGTCGTCGCTGTGCGGCCAGTCCTCGTACAGGCCCTCGACGTCGGTGAGCACCATCAGCGTCTCGGCGCCGAGGGCCGCGGCCAGCGCGGCGGCGGCGGTGTCGGCGTTGACGTTGTAGATGTGGCCGTCGTCGGCGGAGCGGGCGATCGAGGAGACCACCGGGATACGGCCGTCGGCGAGCAGCGCCTCGATGGCGCCGGTGTCGATCGCGGTGATCTCGCCGACCCGGCCGATGTCCACCGTCTCGCCGTCGATCGTCGGGCGGTGCTTGACGGCGCTGATGGTGTGGGCGTCCTCGCCGGTCAGGCCGACCGCGAGCGGGCCGTGCCGGTTGAGCAGGCCGACCAGTTCGCGCTGCACCTGGCCGGCGAGCACCATCCGGACCACGTCCATCGCCTCGGGCGTGGTGACCCGCAGGCCCGCCTTGAACTCGCTGACCAGGCCGTGCCGGTCCAGCTGGGCGCTGATCTGCGGGCCGCCGCCGTGCACGACGACCGGCTTGAGCCCGGCGTGCCGCAGGAACACCACGTCCTGCGCGAACGCGGCCTTCAGCGCGTCGTCGACCATGGCGTTGCCGCCGAACTTCACCACCACGGTCCGGCCGTGGTGCCGGGTCAGCCAGGGCAGCGCCTCGATCAGGACCTGCGCCTTGGGCAGCGCGGTGTGCTTGCGCGGGGTTCCCCCGGGGCGGGGGTCGGTGGTGGTCATGAGCTGTACGCGCTGTTCTCGTGGACGTAGTCGGCGGTGAGGTCGTTGGTCCAGATCACGGCGGACGCGTCGCCGGCGCCGAGGTCGGCGGTGATGACGACCTCGCGGAAGCGCATGTCGACCAGGTCGCGGTCCTCGCCGACCGAGCCGGCCCGGCAGACCCACACGCCGTTGATCGCCACGTCGAGCGCGTCGGGGTCGAAGGCGGCGGAGGTGGTGCCGATCGCGGACAGCACCCGGCCCCAGTTGGGGTCCTCGCCGTGCACGGCGCACTTCAGGAGGTTGTTGCGGGCGATGGAGCGGCCCACCTCCACGGCGTCGTCCTCGGTCGCGGCGTGCACCACCTCGATCCGGATGTCCTTGCTCGCGCCCTCGGCGTCGCCGATGAGCTGCCGGGCGAGGTCGGCGCAGACCGCGCGGACGGCCTCGGCGAGCTCCTCGTACTCCGGGGTGACGCCGGAGGCGCCCGAGGCGAGCAGCAGCACCGTGTCGTTGGTGGACATGCAGCCGTCGGAGTCGATCCGGTCGAAGGTCAGCCGGGTGGCGTCCCGCAGCGCCTTGTCCAAGGTGCCCGGGTCGGCGTCGGCATCGGTGGTGAGGACCACGAGCATGGTGGCCAGGCCCGGGGCGAGCATGCCCGCGCCCTTGGCCATGCCGCCGACGGTGAAGCCCGACGGGCCGGTGGCCACGGCGGTCTTGTGCACGCTGTCGGTGGTCTTGATGGCGATGGCGGCCTTCTCGCCGCCGTGCTCGGACAGCGCGGTGGCGGCCGTGCCGATGCCCGCCAGCAGCTTGTCCATCGGCAGCCGCAAGCCGATCAGGCCGGTCGAGGCGACCGCGACCTCGCCCGCGCTGTGGCCCAGCACCTCCGCGACCCGCTCGGCGGTCGCGTGCGTGTCCTGGAAGCCCTTGGGGCCGGTGCAGGCGTTGGCGCCGCCGGAGTTGAGCACCACGGCGGTCACCTCGCCGCCCTTGAGCACCTGCTCCGACCACAGCACCGGTGCGGCCTTCACCCGGTTCGACGTGAAGACGCCCGCGGCGGCCCGGCGCGGCCCGGCGTTGACCACCAGGGCCAGGTCCGGGTTGCCGTTCTCCTTGATCCCGGCGGCAACCCCCGCCGCCGTGAACCCCTTAGCTGCCGTCACGCTCAAGGCGCCACTCCGATCGTGGAAAGTCCCGTCGCCTCCGGGAGCCCGAGGGCGATGTTCATGCTCTGTACGGCGCCCCCCGCGGTGCCCTTCGCGAGGTTGTCGATCGCGCTGATCGCGATGACGCGCCCGGCGTCCGGGTCGTGGGCGACCTGGACGTGTGCGGCGTTGGAGCCGTAGACGGAGGCGGTCGCCGGCCACTGGCCCTCGGGCAGCAGGTGGACGAACGGCTCGTCGGCGTACGCCTTCTCGTACGCGGCGCGCACGTCGGCCGCGCCGACGCCCGGGAGCGCCGCCGCGGAGCAGGTCGCGAGGATGCCGCGGGGCATGGGCGCGAGGGTGGGCGTGAAGGACACGCTCACCCACTGCCCGGCGACCGCGCTGAGGTTCTGGATCATCTCGGGGGTGTGCCGGTGGCCGCCGCCGACGCCGTAGGGCGTCATGGACCCCATCACCTCGGAGCCGAGCAGGTGCGGCTTGGGCGCCTTGCCCGCGCCGGACGTGCCGGACGCGGCGACGACCACCGCCTCGGGCGCCACCAGGCCGGCCACGTAGGCCGGGAAGAGGGCGAGCGAGACGGCCGTCGGATAGCAGCCGGGCACCGCGACGCGCTTGGACCCCTCCAGCGCGGCGCGGCCACCCGGCAGTTCGGGCAGCCCGTACGGCCAGCTGCCCGCGTGCTCCGACCCGTAGAACCGCTCCCAGTCAGCGGCGTCCCGGAGCCGGAAGTCGGCGCCCATGTCGATCACGAGCACATCCTCGCCCAGCTGCTCGGCGACGGCCGCGGACTGGCCGTGCGGCAGCGCGAGGAAGACCACGTCGTGGCCGGCGAGCACCTGCGCGGAGGTCTCCGCGAGCACCCGGTCGGCCAGCGGCACCAGGTGCGGCTGGAGCGCGCCCAGCCGCTGCCCGGCGTTGCTGTTGCCGGTCAGCGCCCCGATCTCGACCTCGGGGTGCCCGACGAGCAGTCTGAGCACCTCTCCGCCGGCGTATCCGCTGGCCCCGGCCACCGCCACCCGTACCGTCATGGCTCCTCCTTCGACGGCATGACTATACGGGCGGGTGCACTTTTATGCAATGAGCCGATCGGGGGTCACCCGCAGGCGCACCCAGGGCGGGGTCAGCCGGCGGCGAGGCGGTCCACCAGCAGGCCGACGCGGCGGTCGGCCTCGGCCGCAGGCAGGCGCCCCTCGCGGGTGAGGGTGGCCAGGCCGTGCAGGGCCGCCCAGAACAGCTCGGTGAACAGTCCGGGGTCGGCGTCCCCGGCGACCGGGCCGAGGGTTTCGAGCAGGGCGGCGAAGGCGTCCTTGAGCGACGCCGGGGTGTCCTCGCGCGCGAACGCCAGACCGCCGTCGAGCCGGAACAGCGCGTCGTAGACCGCCGGGTTGCGCGCCGCGAAGTCGAGGTAGGCCCGGGCGAGCGCCGCGACCCGGTCGCGCGGCCCGGGCACGGCCGAGACCGCGGAGCGCAGCGCGGCGGCCAGCTCGGCGGCCCCTTCGACGGCCACGGCGCCGATGATCTCGCGCTTGCCCCGGAAGTGGCTGTAGAGGACGGGCTGGCTGTACTCGATCCGCTCGGCGAGCCGGCGGGTGGTGACCGCGTCCCAGCCCTGCCGCTCGGCGATCTCGCGGGCCGTCGCCACGATCAGCCGCTCGCGGTCCGCCCGCTCGCGCTCCTTGCGTTCCTGTACCGACATGAGTCGATCCTAGCACCGCTAGACAACCGAGCGGCAGCAGGTCTAGCGTTGGCCCTAGTCCTAGCAACGCTAGATTCCAGAAGGGGTCACCCATGCTCAACGCACTCGAGGTCGTCACCACCGTGGTCGTCGGCGTGATGGTGGGGGTGGAGTTCTCGGTCGCCTTCGTCGTCAACCCGATCCTCGGCGCGCTGCCCGTCGACAGCTACCAGCTCGGCCGCGCCCACGGGGGCCGGATGCTCGGCGCGGTGATGCCGTTCTGGTACATCGGCTCGCTCGTCCTCGTCGCGCTCTGGGCCGCGGCGGGCCGGCACCACCACGGGGCCGGGCTCGTCGTCACCGCCGGCGCGCTGCTGGTCACCAGCGTGGTCATGTCGCTGCTGCTGCTCGTCCCGATCAACAACCGCACCAAGGCGTGGACCCCCGAGAACCGGCCCGCGGACTGGCGGGAGCAGATGGACCGCTGGGACCGCTTCCACTACGTCCGCGTCGCCGTGATCGTCGCGGCCTTCGCGGCGCTGGCCGCCGCCCTGGTCTGAGGCAGGGGCCGGAGCCGGGGCAGGGCGGGACGGACGGGGCCGGGGCCGGGCGGTGTCCGGTTGTCCACAGGAATCCGGGGGCTTGTTCGAGGAGAGGACGGCGACGGGATATCTTGATATCAAGCAATGTTGGAGACTGGACGGAGAGCAAGCGGTGGCTGACTCGACCATCATCTACACGCACACCGACGAGGCCCCGGCCCTGGCCACGTACTCGTTCCTGCCCGTGATCCAGGCGTACGCCTCGACCGCCGGGGTCACGGTCGAGAGCCGGGACATCTCGCTGGCGGGCCGGATCATCGCCGGCTTCCCGGAGTACCTGGAGGAGGGCCAGCGGATCGACGACGCGCTGGCCGAGCTGGGTGAGCTGGCGCAGCGGCCCGAGGCGAACATCATCAAGCTGCCGAACATCTCCGCGTCGATCCCGCAGCTCAAGGCGGCCGTCGCCGAGCTGCGCGAGCAGGGCTACGCACTGCCGGACTACCCGGACGACCCGAAGACCGACGAGGAGCGCGACATCCGCGCCCGGTACGACAAGGTCAAGGGCAGCGCGGTCAACCCGGTGCTGCGCGAGGGCAACTCCGACCGCCGCGCGGCCGCCGCGGTGAAGAACTACGCCAAGGCCCACCCGCACCGCATGGGCGCCTGGTCGGCGGACTCGAAGACGAACGTGGCCACGATGGGCGCCGACGACTTCCGCTCCACCGAGAAGTCCGCGGTCATCGCCGCCGACGGCAGCCTGCGCATCGAGCTGCACGGCGACGACGGCAGCACCAGCGTGCTGCGCGAGTCGGTGCCGGTGCTGGCCGGCGAGGTCGTGGACGCGTCGGTGCTGCGGGTCGGCGCGCTGCGCGAGTTCCTCACCGCGCAGGTCGCCCGGGCCAAGGCCGAGGGTGTGCTGTTCTCGGTGCACCTGAAGGCGACCATGATGAAGGTCTCCGACCCGATCATCTTCGGCCACGCGGTGCGCGCGTTCTTCCCGAACACCTTCGCGGAGTACGGCGCGGTGTTCGCCGCCGCCGGCCTGACGCCGAACGACGGCCTCGGCGCGATCCTGGCCGGCGCGGAGAAGCTGCCGGAGGGCGAGGCGATCAAGGCGTCCTTCGCCGCGGAGCTGGCCGCGGGCCCGGCGCTGGCGATGGTCGACTCCGACCGCGGCATCACCAACCTGCACGTGCCCAGCGACGTCATCGTGGACGCCTCGATGCCCGCGATGATCCGCACCTCCGGCCACATGTGGGGGCCGGACGGCAAGGAGGCCGACACCCTGGCGGTGCTGCCCGACAGCAGCTACGCGGGCGTCTACCAGGTCGTGCTCGACGACTGCCGGGCGCACGGCGCCTTCGACCCGGCCACCATGGGCTCGGTGCCGAACGTCGGCCTGATGGCCCAGAAGGCCGAGGAGTACGGCAGCCACGACAAGACCTTCGAGATCGCCGCCACCGGCACCGTCCGGGTGGTCGACGGCAGCGGTGCGGTCGTGCTGGAGCAGGCCGTCTCGGCCGGCGACATCTTCCGGATGTGCCAGACCAAGGACCTGCCGATCCGCGACTGGGTCAAGCTCGCCGTCACCCGCGCCCGCGCCACCGGCGACCCGGCTGTCTTCTGGCTGGACGCCGAGCGCGCCCACGACGCGGCGCTGATCGCCAAGGTCGAGGCGTACCTGCCCGAGCACGACACCGAGGGCCTGGACATCCGGGTGCTCTCCCCGGTCGAGGCGACGAAGCTGTCCCTGGAGCGCATCCGCCGCGGCGAGAACACCATCTCCGTCACCGGCAACGTGCTGCGCGACTACCTGACCGACCTCTTCCCGATCCTGGAGCTGGGCACCAGCGCCAAGATGCTGTCGGTGGTGCCGCTGATCAACGGCGGCGGGCTGTTCGAGACCGGCGCCGGCGGCTCCGCGCCCAAGCACGTGCAGCAGCTGGTCAAGGAGGACTACCTGCGCTGGGACAGCCTCGGCGAGTTCCTGGCGCTCGCGGTGAGCTTCGAGCACCTCGCGCAGACCACCGGGAACACGCGGGCGCAGATCCTGGCCGACACCCTCGACCGCGCCACCGGCACGTTCCTCAACGAGGACAAGTCGCCGTCCCGGCGGGTCGGCGGGATCGACAACCGCGGCAGCCACTTCTACCTGGCGCTGTACTGGGCGCAGGAGCTGGCCGCGCAGTCCGACGACACGCAGCTCGCGGAGGCGTTCGCGCCGCTGGCGAAGACCCTCGCGGAGCAGGAGGAGGCGATCGTCGCCGAACTGATCGCCGTCCAGGGCTCGCCGGCGGACATCGGCGGGTACTACCAGCCCGACCCGGCGAAGGCGACGGCGGTCATGCGGCCGTCGGCGATCTTCAACGCCGCGGTGGCGTCGCTGGGTTGATCGGCGGGCGGGGCGCCCTCCTGTACGAGGGCGCCCCGCCGTGCGGGTCCCGCCGTGTGAGTCCCCGCCGTGCGGCCTCCCCGCTGTGAAGGCGTCCGCCAGGGAGCGCTTCGTGCCCGGAGCGGGAGCGTGCGTGCGTGCCCCGGAGCGCAGCTACCTGGTGCTGCGCAGCACCACGTACTTCGGGTTCGCCGCGGCCACCTCGCCGTTGCCGAACAGGCGGCGCAGCCGCGGCAGGTAGGCGAGGTGGCGGTTGGCGACGACCCGCAGCTCGCCGCCCGCGGCCAGCGCGGCGTGCGCCGTGGTGAACATGCGGCGGGCGGCGGCGTCGGTGGTGGCGCGGTGGGAGTGGAAGGGCGGGTTGAGCAGCACCAGGTCGGCGCTGCCGGGCGGCACCGCGGTGAGGGCGTCCCCGACGGCGAAGCGGGCCTTGCTGCCGGGCGCGGCGTTGGCGTGGAAGGTCTCCTCGGCGGAGGCGACGGCCTGGTAGGACTCGTCGGTGAAGAGCACCTCGGCGTCGGGGTTGGCGAGGGCGGCCGCCGTACCGAGGACGCCGTTGCCGCAGCCGAGGTCCACCACCCGGTCCGGGCCGGTGCGGTCCGGCAGGTGCGCCAGCAGCAGGCGGGTGCCGAGGTCGAGCCGGTCGGCGCAGAACACCCCGGCGTGGTTGACGACGGTGCGCCCGGACATCGGGCCGATGCCGTCGGGCAGGGCGTAGCGCAGCGGCCAGGGGTTGGCGCCGCGGGCGAGGCCGGGCTCGGGCGTGCAGAAGACCAGCCGGGCCTTGCGCACCGCGAGCGAGGTGGTGGTGGGGCCGATGATCCGCTCGAAGAGGCGGAGCGTGGAGGTGTGGATCTCGCTGACCATGCCGGTGCCGAGCACGGTGGTGCCGGGGTGGACGGCGGGCGCGAGCCGGTGCAGCTGGTCCTCCAGCAGGGCGAGGCTCTTGGGCACCCTGATGATCAGCAGGTCGATCCGCGCGGGCGGTTCGTCGCGGGTGGTGCGCAGTTCGGCCGGGGCGCTTGCGGGTGCGCCTGCCGGGGCGTCGGGGATGGCGCGCCGCAGGTTCGCCGCCGCGGCCTGGCGGCCGAGGTAGGAGTCCGTGACCAGGGTGGGGCGGGTGGTGCCGCCCGCGGCGAGCGCGGTGGTGAGGGCGCCCCAGCGGTCGCCGACGACGACGGTGCGGCCGGCTTGGGCCGCTCTCCCGGTGTCGGCAAGGTGCTGGAGCGCGTACGCGTCGGCGGCGTCCCAGGCCCGCAGCTGCTCGCGCGGCTCGGCCGGGTAGCGGGTCAGGTCGAGGTCGCCCCACGGCGAGCTGAATCGGTGCATCGTGCGCCCAGCGTATCGCCGGTACGGGCCCGCTCCGGCCGCGGCCGCGGGCTCCCTCGCGCGGGGGCGTCAGGCGGGGGGCGAGCCGGTGAGCCAGGCGCCGAAGACCGGCAGCGCGCCCGGCCCGTAGTCGGCGTTCATGCCCGCGACGAGGTCGGCGATCGAGACGCCGCGCAGGGACTCCCGCCAGGCCGTGTCCGCCGCGGACATCGCGCGGGAGATGGCGCAGGGCACGGTGCAGGAGTCGGGCGGGGTGGCCAGCGGGCCGCGCTGCCGGATCTCCGTGCAGACGAAGGCGCGCTCGGGGCCGTCGACCGCCTCGACCACGTCGAGCACGGTGATCGAGGCCGGTTCGCGGGTGAGGACGTAGCCGCCCGCCTTGCCCTGGACCGACCGCACCAGGCCGGCGCGGGACAGCGCCTGCAACTGCTTGGCCAGATAGCTCGCCGAGACGTCGTGCAGTTCGGCCAGCCGGGTCGCCGGCACCGGTTCCTCCACTGACGTGAGCACCACGCAGCAGTGCAGGGCCCACTCGACTCCGCCGGACATCTTCACCTGATCACTCTAACCAGCCCGCTCGCGGGCCCACTCGGTTCGGTACGCACCACGTCCGCGCCACGCCCACCCCCCATCTTGACTCGGACAAGTCCCATCCGCGTATAGTCTCGGACAGAAGGTGTCCGAGTTCACGGCGGCATTCGGCCCGCCGGGCACGCACGCCTCGGCACGGACGGAACGGCACCCGACGGAAGGCATGTCATGAAGATCGCGGTCATCGGCGGCACCGGGCTGATCGGCTCCCAGGTCGTCACACGGCTCAAGGCCGCCGGGCACGACGCGACCCCGCACTCGCAGTCCACCGGCACGGACGTCATCAGCGGCAAAGGACTGGACGAGGCCCTGGCCGGCGCCGGCACGGTCGTCAACCTGACGAACTCCCCGACCTTCGACGAGGCGTCCGCCGGCTTCTTCCGGACCTCGATGGACAACCTCGTCGCCGCCGCCGGACGCAACGGCGTCCGGCACTTCGTGATCCTCTCGATCGTCGGGGTCGACCAGGTGCCGGAACTGGACTACTACCGGGCCAAGGTGCTCCAGGAGGACATCCTCAAGGCCGGGCCCGTGCCGTACTCGATCGTGCGGGCCACCCAGTTCATGGAGTTCGTCGACGCGATCCTGTCCTGGACCACCGACGGCGACACCGTACGGCTGCCGGCCACGCCCATCCAGCCCATCGCCGCCGCGGACGTGGCCGCCGCGGTGGCCGAGGTGGCCGCGGGCGCCCCGCTGGGCGGCGTCCTCGACGTCGCCGGACCGGAGGTCTTCGCGCTGGACGAGCTGGGCCGGCTCACCCTGCGGCACCGCGCGGACGCGCGCACGGTCGTCACCGACCCGGCCGCGGGCATGTTCGGCGCGGTCAAGGGCGACGTGCTCACCGACCGGAACGCGCGGCTCGCGCCGACCCGCTACACCGACTGGCTCTCCTGATACACCGACTGGCTCGCCTGAAACCGCCCGCGGGCGGGCAGCCACGAAGGTGGGGCCCGGGGCCTTGTCCTGGCCCCGGGCCCCGCTGGTGCCGCCCTGTGCTGCCGCCGGCCCCTGTCACCGCCCGGGTGAGCGTCACCTCGCGCGTGATGCCTTTTCACTACCGCCGCACGAGAGCGGCGGGCCGGAGTCGAACCGGCATTTCGCGATCCCTTGGCCCGAAGCGGCGGGCCGGCGATCGGCGGCCCGTGCTGAGTCTGGAGCGAGAGTCTGAGTCTGGCCGCGGCGCCGCTGTGCGCGGCCGCCGCCTCACGACGAGCTTCAGTTTCAGCTTTGCGCTCCCGCGCACTCCCCCGCACTCGGGCGGGGAAGCCCCTCCGCACGCGGCGGAGGGAACTTGTGGGGTCAGGCCCCGAGCAGGTAGCCGAAGACGGCGTCCCCGACCCGCCGGTCGGCGACCTCGGCGCCGTTGGCCTCCTCACGGGCGAACTGCACGGCCTGGTGGAGCTTGTCCACCCGCTCCAGCAGCTCGTTGACCCGGCGGGCCGGCAGCGCGCCGGAGAACTTCACCGTCGTCCAGTACCCGACCGCGATGTCCTCGTAGTAGACCTCGACCTGCGCCGGGTGCTGCTCGGTCGCCTCGGCCTTCACGTGGTTGCGCGGCACCTTGCGGGTGCGGATGGTGCGCACCGGCTCGGTCTTCCAGGCATCGGTGGAGGCGTCGAGGTTCCACGCCTCGGCGGCGTCGAGCACCGGCAGCTTCCGGATGAACTGCCCCAGCTCCACGAGCTGCTTCTCCAGGAAGAGCAGGTAGGTCACCGGCACGTCGCGGACCAGCTCGCGGCCGTCCACCGTGATGTCGGCGCGCGCCTCGCAGTTCGCCCAGTCCTTGGTGGCGGTCACGTCGAAGAGCCGGCTCAGCGCGGTCGTCGCGGAACGCAGCACCTGCTCGGCCTGGACCTGCACCCGGGTGGACTCCGGCGGCAGCTGCTCGCCCTCCTCGTCCTTGGGCTGGTAGGTCCGGGCGATGCCGGACAGCAGCGCGGGCTTGAGCAGGTCGCGCTGGGCGGACGCCAGCTCGTGGTGGGCCTTGGACTTGGCGCCCTTCTCGACTGCGATGATCTGATTGAGTTTCGCCACGCGGAGAACGTAGCAGCGCGGGCGATCGGCACACGAACGTTTATCCGCCCGCGGCCGGGCCGTGAGGTGCTCACAACCGGCCGCGGGCAGAGGGAAATTGACCGCCCGTCATCTCACGGCGTGCGCACCCTCGTCGGGTAGTGCTCGGCGACCACCTCGCTCATCGCGCCCAGCGGGTCGGCGCCCACCTGCGTCGCGGAGAAGTAGATGTTGCCGCGCACCTGCGGGTAGCCGGCGTCGAAGGCGAGGTGGCGGGAGAGCTCGGCCGGGTCCTGCCAGGCCGCCGGCTGGCCCGCGGCGCCGGCCTTGTACAGGGCCTCCCCCACATAGAGCCTGGCGCGGGTGCCGGCCACCACATCGGACCACCAGGGCACCAGCACCGCGTAGTCGGCGGCCGCGAAGCCGATGTTCCAGTAGACCTGCGGGGCGATGTAGTCCAGCCAGCCGCGCTCGACCCAGCCGCGGGTGTCGGCGTGCAGGTCGTCGTAGGTCTGCACCCCGGCCGCGGTGGCCGAGCCGAGCGGGTCGGTGGCGGCGTTGCGCCACACGCCGAACGGGCTGATGCCGTACTGCGTGCCGGGCCGGACCTGCTTGATGCGGGCGGCCATCTCGCGCACCAGCAGGTCGGTGTTGTGGCGGCGCCACGCGTCGCGGTCGGGGAAGCCGGCGCCGTAGCGGGCGTAGCTCGCGTCGTCGGCGAAGGTCTGGCCGGCCACCGGGTACGGGTAGAAGTAGTCGTCGAAGTGCACGGCGTCGACCGGGTAGCGGCGCACCGCGTCGAGCATGGCGTCCTCGACGAAGCGGCGGACCTGCGGCTGCCCGGGGTCGTAGTAGAGCTTGCCGCCGTAGGGCAGCACCCACTCCGGGTGCAGCCGGGCCGGGTGGGTGGGGGCGAGGGTGCCGGGGTCGTCGGTCATCGCGACGCGGTACGGGTTGAACCAGGCGTGCACCTCCAGCCCGCGGCGGTGCGCCTCATGGACGGCGGTGCCCAGCGGGTCCCAGCCGGGGTCGCGGCCCTGGGTGCCGGTGAGGTACTGCGACCAGGGCTCATAGGGCGACGGCCAGAACGCGTCGGCGGTCGGGCGGACCTGCACCATCACGGCGTTCAACCGCCGTTCGACCGCGAGGTCCAGCAGGCCGGTCAGCTCGGCGCGCTGCGCTTGCGGGGACAGGCCGGGCGCGGAGGGCCAGTCGGTGTTGGCGACGGTGGCGATCCACATGCCGCGCAGCTCGCGGCGGGAGGTGCCCGGGGCCGCGGCGGGGCCGGCGGGACGGGCCGGGTCGGCGGTACGGGCGGGGGTCTCGGTACGGGCGGCGGTCGCGGCCTGTGCGGTGCCGACCGCCGCGGCCGAGGCCAGCGCTCCGGCGGCGGCGACGGTCAACGTCCTCCGGGAAAGCGGGTGCAGCGGGTGCAGCGGGTCCATACGGTCCTCCTGATCGAGCCGATCTGCCTGATCCACCGTCCAGATCCGCCGATGATGGTGGCCCGGGCCAATGGCGGCAAGCACCGACTGGTCCAGTCCACTGGAGCGGCAGGGCGGCGGCCCCGCCGATCCTCCTGGGCGGTAACGTCTGTCCGGTACCCGATCGGGGCAGTGATCAGGGGCCGGTGATCAGAGGTACGAGCCAGCGCACGGCAGGCAGCGACGGGGCCGGACACGGCCGGCGATCGGGAGGCGGACGAGTGAGTGACATCCAGCGCGTCGGAGTGGTGGGCGCGGGCCAGATGGGTTCGGGCATCGCCGAGGTGTGCGCGAAGGCCGGACTCGACGTCCGGGTCGCCGAGACCTCCGGCGAGGCGCTGGAGCTGGGCCGCGCCCGGCTGGCGAACTCGCTCGCCAAGGCCGCGGAGCGCGGCAAGCTCACCGAACAGGAGCGGGACGCGGCGCTGGACCGGCTCACTTACACCACGGACCTGGCCGAGTTCGCCGACCGGGACCTGGTGATCGAGGCGGTGGTGGAGGACGAGCAGGTCAAGCTCGGCATCTTCAAGACGCTCGACCAGGTCGTCACCCGCCCCGACGCCATCCTCGCCTCCAACACCTCCTCCATCCCGCTGGTCCGGCTCGCGGTGGCCACCTCGCGCCCCGACCAGGTGGTGGGCATCCACTTCTTCAACCCGGCCCCCGTCCAGCGCCTGGTCGAGATCATCCCGGCGCTCACCACCGGCAGCGAGACGGTCAAGCGCGCCGAGGCCCTGGTCACCGACGTCCTCGGCAAGCACCCCATCCGCGCCCAGGACCGCTCCGGCTTCGTCGTCAACGCCCTCCTGGTGCCCTACCTGCTCTCCGCGATCCGCATGTTCGAGTCCGGCATCGCCACCCGCGAGGACATCGACAACGGCATGGAGCTGGGCTGCGCCCACCCGATGGGCCCGCTCAAGCTCTCCGACCTGATCGGCCTGGACACGGTGGCCGCCATCGCCGACTCGATGTACTCCGAGTACAAGGAGCCCCTGTACGCGGCCCCGCCCATCCTCCAGCGCATGGTCGACGCGGGCCGCCTGGGCCGCAAGTCCGGCGCGGGCTTCTACGCCTACTGACGGCTCCCGGCGGACGGGCCGGACCGTTCCGGCCCGCGCCGCGGCGGTCACGCCATCGCCCCTCACGACGGGACTGCGGGCCCCCGGCAGCGCGCATCACCCGGACGGAGCCGTGGATTTTGGGGCGGGCCGGGTAGTCCACCGCTGAGGAGAGGGTGGTGGCGGTCGTGGCGGCTGGGGTGGAACCCGTGGACGTGCTGGTCGTGGGCGCAGGTGCGGCAGGGCTGGCGTGCGCGGGCGATCTGGCCGCCGCGGGCCTGACGGTGCGGGTGTTCGAGGGTTCCGACGGTGTGGGCGGGCGGATGCGCACCGACGTCCGGGGCGGGTTCCGCCTCGACCGCGGCTTCCAGGTGTTCAACACGTCGTATCCGCAGGTCAAGCGGCGACTTGAGCTGCGGGGGCTGCGGCTGCGGCCGTTCGCCCCGGACCTGCTGGTGCACACCGGCGAGGGGCGGCTGCGGGTGGCGGACCCCACCCGCGGGCCCGTCCGGCTCGGCCGGCTGGCCGACCTCGTGCCCGGGCGGCTCGGCTCCGCCCGCGACCTCGCCGCGCTCGGCGTGCTCAGCGGCCGCGACCTGGTCGCACCGCCGCACGTGCTGAAGCACGGCGCCGACCGCACCACGAGAACCGCCCTGTCCGCGGCCGGGCTCTCCGAGGAGTTCGTGGACCGGGTACTGCGGCCGTTCCTGTCCGGGGTCTTCCTGGAGGACGAACTGGAGACCTCCAGCCGCTTCTTCCACCTGGTGTGGCGGTCCATGCTGCGCGGCACCCTGTGCCTGCCGGCCGAGGGGATCGGCGCGGTCCCGGCGCAGCTCGCCGCGGCGTTGCCGCCCGGCACTGTGCGTCTGGAGTCCCCGGTCGAGGCGCTGACGGACGACGGCGTGCTGCTCACCGACGGGCGGGAGGAGACCGCCACCGCCGTGGTGGTCGCGACCGGGCCCGGCGCCGCGGTCCGGCTGCTGCCCGGGCTCGCGCCGGTGCCGACCCGCGCGGTCACGACGTACTACCACGCCGCCCCCGAACCGCCGCTCACCGAGCCGGTGCTGGTCACCGACTCCGCCCGGCGCGTGCTGAACACGGTGGTGCTGAGCGCGATCGGACCGACCTACGCTCCTCCGGGTCGGGCCCTCGTCTCCACCTCCGTCCTCGGCGTGACCGGCACCCCGGACGAGGCCGAAGTGCGCCGCACCCTGGCGGAGTTGTACGACACGGACACCGACGGGTGGGAGCCGGTGGCGGAGTTCCGCGTACCGGAGGCGCTGCCCGCGA
The DNA here is from genome assembly GCF_037034245.1 of Streptomyces sp. CA2R106. NCBI lineage: Bacteria > Bacillati > Actinomycetota > Actinomycetes > Kitasatosporales > Streptomycetaceae > Streptomyces > Streptomyces sp. CA2R106. The sequence continues at coordinate 84,341 of NZ_JBAGKC010000006.1, read as the reverse complement.
TGCCGCCGCCCTGGCCGCTCACCCGCAGCACGCGCCGGCCCGCGGGCGACGGGTCGGCCATGAGCGACGCGGGCGGCGCACGCCGCTACCTGTGCGGGGACCACCGGGCGACCGGCTCGGTCCAGGGTGCCCTTGCGTCGGGGGCCCGCGCCGCCAGGGAGGTCCTGGCGGATCTGGGGGCGTGAACGGCCGCGCCGGGTGCGGCGCGGGGTCGCCCTATCCCGCGGAGGCGACGGACAGCGAGCCGGAGGTGACGGCCAGGGAGAGCCGGTGCGCGGAGGCGGAATTGCGCGGCACCGTCACCTGGGTGCTCGCGGACGACGCCGCGGTGGCGACGGCGTAGCCGTCCGGGGAGTGCGGCAGGTGCGCGGTGACGGACGCGGACGTCTCGTGCAGGTCGAAGTCGTCGGGCACGCCCGCGAAGGACAGGTCGGCGCTGCCTGAGGTGACGGTGAAGTGCGCCATCCGGGACCGCAGGCCGGCCGTGGTGAGCTGGATCGAGGAGGCGTCGACGGTGACGTCGCCGCCCAGCCCGCTCAGCACGGCCTGGCCCGAGGTCTGGCGCAGGCGCAGCCCGGTGTGGGCGGGCACGGTCAGGACCAGGTCCCCGGCGCACGGCACGCGGACCCCGGCCTGGTCCTCGCACCCGACCTCGAGCGCGTCACGGCCGGCGGAGGCGTCGTGGACGGTCCGTCCGCGCAGTCGGTCGGCGGTGCCGTCGGTGCGGTGGAAGCTGCCGGTGACGGCGTGGGCGTGCGGATCGGCGGTCAGCTGGATGCGGCCGGACACACCGTCGAGGACGACCAGGGCGGTGTCGCCGGCATGGAAGTCGTCCGCCCCCACCGGTCCGCCCCCGCCGCCGGCGGGCGAACCGTCCTGGTGGCGACTGCCGTTGCCGGTCAGCACCAGCACGAGGACGACGGCCACCGCGGCGGCGAGCATCGAGAGCAGCACCGGCCCGCGGAGACGTCGCGGGCCCGGTTCCCGGGAACCGCCGGCGTCGCCGTGGGGCGGTTGCCCGGGCGACTGGGACGGCACCGGCGGCGCCTCGCCGCTCCCGGCGTACGGAGCCGCGCGGCGCGCCGGAGACGCGGGAGACGTCGGGGGTACGGGCGGCCGGTCGGGCTGCGGAGGCGTGTCGGCGGTGTCCATGCCCGTCGTCTGCCCCGGTCGCGCGCTGCTCACCCGGTCCTGACGCCGCCTCGGCGGCCGACCCGGCCCCGGGCCGGGACCGTGGACGGCGGCGCCGTCGACGCGCCGCACCGCGCCGCACCGCAGCGCAGCGCAGCGCACACGGGTGTGCCCGCCCGGAGGGTCCTGCTCCTCCGGGCGGGCACACCCGTGTTCCGCCACGACGTCGGTCGTCGAGGGGCGTCAGTCGTCGCTGTGGAAGACGGCCTCGGCGGAGTCCTTGGCCTTGTGGCCGGCCTGGCGGATGTCGGCCCCGGCCTGGTCGGTCCGGCCCTCCGCCTCCATGCGCTCGTTGCCGACGGCGTGGCCGACGTTTTCCTTCACCTTGCCCTTGGCTTCGTCGAGCTTCGCCTGCGTCTTGCCGTGGTCACTCATGTCGTCGATCCTCTCTGTCGGTCGGTCCGGGAATCTCCTGGATCGAACGGCGATTTCCGGGAAACGGAATTCTGGGAATTTCTCCACCCTGGCGCCGTTGCCCATGGCCGGTCGGTGGGACAACTCCCGGGCGCGGCCGGAAGGGTGGGCGGATGTCCGCGTCAGGAGCGCCGGCCGTGGGTGACCGCCCGGTAGAGCGCCAGGAGGATCATCGAGCCGACGATCGCCGCGATCCAGGTCGACAGGTGGAAGAACCCGTTGATCGAGTGGACGTGGAAGATGACCTTCCCCAGCCAACCGCCGAGCAGACCGCCGAGAATTCCGATCACCATGGTGATGATGATTCCGCCCGGGTCGCGACCGGGCATGAGCGCCTTGGCGATGGCCCCCGCCAGCAGTCCGATGATGATCCACGCGAGAATTCCCATGACCCGCTCTTCCCTCCGAGACGTGAAATCGTGATAGCCACCGCCTTTACGGTCCCGGGCTTTTCAAACCCCGCCCCCGGTGTGCTTTTCCGGACGGCTGTGCCACGAACGCCCGGGCGGAAGTGGCCCCACGGACCCGCGCTCACCGGTGCGTGCCTCACCGGTGCGCGCTCACCGATTGACGCTCAGCGGCCTTCGGCGGCGGAGGTGACCGCGGCGACGCGGCGGACGACGACGTCGATCGCCGCGTCGATGGCGTACTCGTAGCCCTCCTCACGGTCGAAGTGCGCGAGTTCGGCGACCGCCTCCGCCACGTGGGGCAGGCCGGAGCCGGCCAGCAGGGCGCGGCGCTGGGCGAGGCCGCCCGCCTCGACGACGCCGTAGGTCGGCCCGGTCCTGACCTCGCGCAGCAGGATGCCGACGAGGGCGGCCACCAGCAGCCGCAGCAGTTGGACGGCCTCGCCGACCGGGCAGCCGGCGCCGCGCAGCACCGCGAGCATCGCCTCGACGGGGGCGAGGGCGGCGAGCGAGGTGACCTGACGGGTCAGCACCAGTGCGGCCGCCTCGGGGTGCAGCAGCGCCCGCGCGCGGAAGGCGTCGGCGACCGCGCGCAGGTCGGTGGCGAAGTCCCCGGTCAGCTCGGGCAGCGCGATCCCGCCGAGGAGGTGCTCGGCGACGGCGTCCAGCAGCCCGTCCTTGCCGTCGACGTGGTTGTAGAGGCTCTTGGCGTCGACCCCGAGGGCGCGGGCGACCGAGCGCATCGAGACCGCGGCGGTCCCGTCGGCGTCTATCACCTTCAGCGTGGCCTCGACGATCCCGTCCCGGGAGAGCTGGGCGGTGCCCTTGGGCGGTCGGCCGCGGCGCGCCGGGCCGGGCTCCGCGCAGGTCGTGCCGGTCTCCGGGAGTCGCGTCATAGCAGCTCATTGTGCCCTGCCTTGCACAAACCCACAACGTGGGTATTGAATGGCGCGCGGATTACCCACGGTGTGGGTAATGAGGATGAGGAGCGCCGATGCAATTTCCTCCGACCCGCCAGGTCAAACAGGTGGTGCGCTGGGGCGCCAACCACGCCCTCCCCCGCACCGCGGTCGCCCTCGGTGCCCGGCGCGGCGACCTCCAGGGGAGGCTCGTCGCGACGATGGCCGGCGGCACCAGCGCCGAACTGTTCGCCCTGCTCGACGACATCCGCGCCCAGGGACCTGTGCTCACCTCCAGGTTCGGAAGGGTCGTGACCTCCCACGAGGCCGTCCGGGAGGCGCTGGCCAACCCCGATGTCGAGGCGGGCCGCTTCGTGGCCGCGGACACCCTGCTCGCCAAGGTCGGTGCCTGGTCGGAGATCGAGGTGCTGCACCCGGTCCGGCCGCCGTCGCTGCTCGCGGTCGAGCCGCCGCAGCACACTCGCTACCGCAAGCTCGTCACGAAGGTCTTCACCGCGCGGGCGGTGGCCCAACTCCAGGAGCGGACCCAGCAGATAGCGGACGAACTGGTCGGGACCATACCGGCCGACGAGCCCGCCGACCTGATCGCGCGCTACTGCGCGCTGCTGCCCGTCACGGTGATCTGCGAGATCCTGGGCATCCCGCCCGCCGAGCGGCACCGCGTGCTGGAACTCGGCGAGGCGGCCGCGCCCAGCCTCGATGTCGGCCTGCCCTGGGGCGAGTTCCGCCGGGTGGAGTCCGCGCTCGGCACCTTCGACCAGTGGCTCAGCGGCCACCTGGACCGGCTGCGCGCCGACCCCGGCGAGGACCTGCTCAGCCAGCTCGTCACCGCCCAGGAGGACGGCACGGGCCTGACCGACAAGGAGCTGAAGTCCACCGCCGGGCTGGTGCTCGCGGCCGGCTTCGAGACCACCGTCAACCTGCTCGGCAACGGCATCGCGCTGCTCTCGGCCGACCGCGACCAGCTCGCCCTGCTCCGCGAGCGGCCCGACGCCTGGGGCAACGCGGTCAACGAGATCCTGCGCTACGACCCGCCCGTGCTGCTCACCGGCCGCATGACGGTGCGGCCGACCACCATCGCGGGCACCGCGGTGCCGGCCGGGCGGCTGGTCAGCGTGGTGCTGGCCGGGGCCAACCGCGACCCGGAGGTCTTCGCCGACCCGCACACCTTCGACGTCACCCGCGAGAACGCCCGCGACCACCTGTCGTTCGGCGCCGGACGCCACTACTGCCTCGGGGCGTCACTGGCGCGGATGGAGGGCGAGGTGGGGCTGCGCACGCTTTTCGAACGCTTCCCCGCCATCGAGCTGCGGGCCGGGGCGCGCCGCCGCCCGACCCGCATCCTGCGCGGCTACGGCACGCTGCCCGCCGTGGCGCGCACACACCTGTGACCCTTCCGCCGGCCCCGCCGGCAGAAGCGCCGGGGGGCCGGGCGGGTGGGCCGGACGGTTGGGCGGTCAGCGCTCCAGCAGGCGCATCTGCGCCGCGTTGTGGGTCTCGCCGGCGGCCGGGGGAAGGCTGCTGAGCTTCGCCAGCTGCGCGTCCGTCAGGTGGACCGCGTCGGCGCCGATGTTCTCCTCGACGCGGGCGACCCGGCGGGTGCCGGGGATCGGGGCGATGTCGTCGCCCTGCGCGAGCAGCCAGGCGAGCGCGACCTGCGCCGGGGTGGCGCCGATCTCCGCGGCGACGGCCGCGACCTCGTCGGCCAGCCGGAGGTTGTGCGCGAAGTTCTCCTGGGTGAAGCGGGGGTTGTCGGCGCGGAAGTCCTTCGGGTCGATCTGGTCGGCCGAACGGATCGACCCGGTCAGGAAGCCGCGGCCCAGCGGCGAGAAGGGCACGAACCCGATGTTCAGCTCGCGCAGCACCGGCAGCACCCGCTGCTCCGGATCACGGGTGAACAGCGAGTACTCCGACTGGAGCGCGGTCACCGGGTGCACCGCGTGCGCGCGCCGGATGGTGTCGGGACCGGCCTCGGACAGCCCGATGTACCGGATCTTGCCCTCGGCGACCAGCTCGGCGAGGGCGCCGACGGTCTCCTCGATCGGCGTACCCGGGTCGACACGGTGCTGGTAGTACAGATCGATCCGGTCCGTACCCAGCCGCTTCAGCGAACCCTCGACCGCGGTGCGGATACTGGCCGGGCTGCTGTCGGCGCCGCCCTCCCGCCCGGTGTGCGAGATCAGCCCGAACTTCGTCGCCAGCACCACCTGGTCCCAGCGGCCCTTGAGCGCGCGGCCGACCAGCTCCTCGTTGACATACGGCCCGTAGACCTCGGCGGTGTCGACGAACGTGAGGCCCAGCTCCAGGGCGCGGTGGATCGTACGGATCGACTCCGCGTCATCGCTCCCCGCCCCGGCGTACGCGTGGGACATGCCCATGGCGCCGAGCCCGATCCGGGAGACGTCCAGGTCGCGCAGCTTGATGTGCTTCATCGCTCCTCGTTCCTCGTCATGATCTCCTCGTGATGATCTCCTCGTCGCCAACGCGCGGCGCCCGGCTCGCATTCCGCGCCGCGCCGGGCGCGGGCCACCCGGCGGCGGCCCGCGCCTGCCGACACCGCGGCTACTTGCGCCAGAACAGGTGGTGGGTCACCCCGCTCGGGCTGGGGACGACGTCCACGTGGAAGCGGTCGCGCAGGTCGTCCGGCGAGTCCCACAGCCGCAGCCCGGAGCCGACCCGGACCGGGGCGACCACGATGTGGAGGGTGTCGACCAGGTCGGCGTCCAGGAACTCCCGGATGGTGCTCACCCCGCCGCCGAGCCGCACGTCCTTGCCCTGCGCCGCCTCCCGCGCCTGCGCGAGGGCCTCGGCCGGGTCCGCGTCGACGAAGTGGAAGGTGGTCTCGCCCAGGGTGAAGGACGGCCGCTCGTGGTGGGTGAGCACGAACACCGGGGTGTGGAAGGGCGGTTCGTCGCCCCACCAGCCGCGCCACTCCTCGTCCTGCCAGGGACCGCGCTGGGGCCCGAACTTGTGCCGGCCCATGATCTCGGCGCCGATGTTGTGCGCGAAGTCGCGGGTCATGTAGTCGTCCAGCCCGCGGCTGCCGCCGCCGTCGGTGCGCATCGGCCAGCTCGCGGTGGCCCCGGCCCACGCGAACAGCTGCCCGGGGTCGACATGCCCGAACGGCCGCTCGAGCGTCTGCTCCTCGCCGGCGCCGACGCCGTCGCTGGACACGGTGAAGTTCTGTACACGCAGCAACTGCGCCACGGGTTCCTCCTGTGCGGTCGGTGACGGACATGAGACCGCTGCCGCCGCGGAAACTCATCGCTGCCCGCGGCGGCGGCCCGCCCGTGCCGGAAGAGATACCGGACGCCGTACCGGAACCCGCGCCGGAGGAACCCGGACGGACACCTACGCCTGCGTGAACAGCGGGTCGTAGGCGGTGGAGGCCGCGCGGCCCGACATGAAGGACAGGAAGTCCTTCACGAACGCCGCCCGGGAGTAGCGGACTTCGCCGCCCGCCACGCTGCGGTGGAAACCGGTGCGGAACAGCGCCCGGTACTCCTCGGCGTCGATGTACTGGTTGCCGTCGGCGTCGGTGACGTCGAAGAGCACCTCGGCGACCCTGATCAGCGCCGGACCGGCCAGGGAGGGGACAGCGTCGGCGTACTCCTGCGCGCTGATCCGGCCGTCGCCGTTGACGTCGAGGTCCGCCTGGAGCTCCTTCCACCAGGCGGCGAAGGCGTTGTAGAGCCGGGTCTCCTGCGGCTCGTCCAGATCCAGGCGGAAGGACAGCTCCCGGGCCATGGCGGCGAGGTCGGGCCAGTCGAGGTAGCCGTCGCCGGTCTGGTCGAGGACCGCGGTGAAGAACTCGCCGGAGCCGCGCACCCGGGCCGCCGCCTCCGGGGAGTCCGGCGCCCGCTCCGCACCGCGCGTCCCGGGCCGCTGCCCGGCCTGTTCCGCGGTCCGCTGCGCGGGCAGCGGCGCGACCAGCCGGAACAGCGCGCCGGCCCGCTTCACCTGGCCGCGCAGCGCGTCCAGCGCCGCCGCCCGGGGGTCGTCGCTGCCCGGGGTCAGCGACAGCAGGTCGGTGACGGCCTCGGTCCGCACCCAGCCCTCGGGCAGGAACCGCGCCAGCCCCGCCGCGAGGTACGCGCCCTGCATCAGCGTCTGCGCGCCCGGCGTCTCCGGCAGCCCGGCGCGGCGGCGGAACGCCTCGGGGAGCGAGGCCACGGTGATCGCGCCGATCACCGGCCCGGCGACCGTCCGTCCGGCGGCCCACGCGGTGGGCAGGCCCTCCAGCAGCGGCGGCGCCGGAAGGTGGTCGAAGAGCTTGTAGAGGATCAGGCGCACCGCGTCCGTGTTCTCCAGTTCCTCCTCGACCACGCGGTCGTAGTACCGCCAGAACTCCGGCAGCGTGGGCGGCAGGTGCCCGGCCCGGTCCCCCAGAGCGGCCAGGTACGCGCGGAACTCCGCGTACAGCTGCTCCATCGTGGCCTGGTCGAGCGGCTGCCCGCTGAGCCGGCACATGGTCACGGAGCTCTCGAAGAGCGTCGCGACCACCCACGCGCGGACCGCCGGGTCCATCGCGTCGTACGCGCGGTTCTGCGCGTCGGTGCCGGACAGCCTGGCGTGCAGCCGGTTCAGGCGGGCCGCCTCCCGCTGCCGGGTGCGGTCGTCGGCCCCGAACATCCGCTGGAGGCTGACGAGGGTGTTGCGCAGCCGCCGCCACGGGTGCGCCACGAACGTCGAGTTGTCGATCAGGGCCGCGCCGACCTGCGGGTGTGCCGCCTCCAGCACCGTGGCCCGGACCACGGCCAGCGCCCAGCGCGGGTCGTTGAAGAACCGGTGGAACTGCGCGTCCGGCCCGAACAGCGAACGGCCGCCGCCGTCCTGGGGATGGGCGCGGGGGCCGGTGCTCCCCGCGCCGCTGCTGCCTGCTTCGGTCACAGGTGGACCTCTCCGTTCGGGGACGGGGCGACACCGCCGAAGCGGCGGTCGCGCTGCTGGTAGGCGCGGACGCACTCCAGGAAGTGCGGCGCGCGGAAGTCGGGCCACAGCACCGGGGGGAAGACCCACTCGGCGTAAGCGACCTGCCAGAGCATGAAGTTGGAGATGCGCTGCTCACCGGAGGTGCGGATGACCAGGTCCACGTCCGGGGTGTCGGGGAAGGGCAGGTGCGCGGCGAAGTGGCGTTCGTCGACCGCGTCGGCCGGCACCGCGCTGCGGATCAGCGAGCGGGCCGCCTCCACGATGTCCCGGCGCCCGCCGTGGTCGAACGCCACGGTCAGCGTCATCCCCCGGTTCGCCTCGGTCAGCGTCATCAGGTCCGCGAGGTCGCGGGCCAGCGGCGCGGGAATCCTCGGGTCGCTGACGCCGAGGAAGCGGCAGCGGATGCCGCGCACGTGCAGCAGCGCCGCGTGCTTGCGGACCACCCGCCGCACCAGCCCCATCAGGAAGTCGACCTCGCCGGCCGGGCGGCGCCAGTTCTCCGTGGAGAACGCGTACAGGCTCAGCCACCGCACGCCCGCCGAGCGCGCCGCCTCAATCACGTCGATCACCGGTGCCTCCGCGGCCCGGTGCCCCGACGTCCGCGGCAGGGACCGCTGCTGGGCCCACCGGCCGTTGCCGTCCATCACGCAGGCGACGTGCCGCGGCACGTCCCGCCCGTCGAGCGTCACCTGTGCTCCCCCACTGTCGCGCAGTCGCCGCCGACCGGCGGTCCGGCACTCAGCAGGGTCCCGCCGGCCGGGCCCCGACACACCGCGATCCCGCGGGATTCACCCGCCGTACGCCCGTCCGAATACGTCGGCGGCGGGGGGCTCAGCCCTTCTCGTACGCGTCCACGACCTCGTCCGTGGGGCCGTCCATGAGCAGCTCGCCCTGCTCGATCCACAGGGTCCGGCCGCACGTCTCACGGATGGACCTGTTGTTGTGCGACACCAGGAAGACCGTCCCGGCCTCCTCGCGCAGCTCCCGGATGCGTTCCTCCGAGCGCTTCTGGAACGCCCGGTCGCCGGTGGCCAGCGCCTCGTCGATCATCAGCACGTCGTGGTTCTTCGCCGCCGCGATCGAGAACCGCAGCCGGGCCGACATCCCGGAGGAGTACGTCCGCATCGGCAGCGAGATGAAGTCGCCCTTGTCGTTGATCCCGGAGAAGTCGACGATCTCCTGGTAGCGGGCCTCGACCTCCTCCTGGTCCATGCCCATCGCCAGCGCGCCCAGGACCACGTTGACGCCGCCGGTCAGGTCGTTCATCAGCGCGGCGTTCACCCCCAGCAGCGACGGCTGGCCCTCGGTATAGACCCGGCCGCGCTCGGCCGGGAGCAGCCCGGCGATCGCCTTGAGCAGGGTGGACTTCCCCGACCCGTTCGAGCCGATGATCCCGATGGCCTCCCCGCGGTACGCCACGAACGACACACCCCGCACCGCGTGCACCAGGTGGACGTTCGGCGAACCCCGGCGCAGCAGCATCCGGGCCAGCGCCGTCGCCGCGCTGCCGCGCCCCGCGGAGGCCGTATGGATGCGGTACACCACATGCAGGTCGTCCACCACGACCGTCGGCGCCGCCCGGCCCTTCTCCGCACCCTCGTCCACCACCCCACCATGTCCCCCACCGCCCCCCTCCACACCCTCCCCGCCCCCATCCCACCCGGGTGGACGGTGGATGCGGGTCCTCCCGCAGAAGGAGGGCGCCCCAAAGGGGCGCGTGGGGGTCCCTCCCAGGCGAAGCCCTGGGGGAGAACGGAGCGCAAGCCCCCCACCGGGGGGTGGTCCCGCAACCGGCAGAACCACCCACCCCGGAGGGTCCAGCTAGCTAGCCCCGCAGCACCGCCTCCGTACGCTCCGCGGCGCGGGCGACCGCCGCTTCGCGGGCGGCGGACGCCTCCTCGGCGGTGAGGGTCCGATCAGCCGCACGGAAGCGCAGCGCATACGCCAGGGACTTGCGCCCCTCCCCGATCTGCGGCCCGGTGAAGACGTCGAAGAGCCGCAGCGACTCCAGGAGTTCACCGGCGCCTTCGCGCAGGGCGGCCTCGACCTCGGCGGCGGGCACGTCGGCGGCGACGACGAGCGCGACGTCCTGCGTGGCGACGGGGAAGGTGGACACGCGCGGCCCGGTCGGCCGGCGGCCGGCACCGGCGAACTCGACCAGGTCGAGGTCGACCTCCATCGCGGAGGTGCGCTCGGGCACGCCGAGCGCCTTGGTGACGCGCGGGTGCAGCTCACCGCCGTGGCCGACCAGGACCTCCGTGCCGTCGGGGGCGACGGCGTAGAAGGCCGCGCACCGCCCGGGGTGGTAGGGCGCGTGCTGGTCCTGCCGCAGGATCAGCTCGACCCCTGCCTCGCGGGCGACCGTGCGGGCCGCCTCGATCGCGTCGGCCCAGCCGGCCTGGTGCCCCGGGCCCCACCAGCCGGCGAGCTCACGGGACCCGGCGAGCACCACCGCGGCGTGCCGCGGCTGCTCCGGCAGCGCGGCCTCCAGCGCGGCGATCTCCTCGGGCGTGGGCCGGCGGTCGGCCGGCAGCCGCGGCGGGGTGCCGGCGCCGTCCTTGGGGTGGAAGACCAGGCCGGTCTCGAAGAGCGCGAGGTCGTGGCTGCCGCGCCCGTGGTTGCGGCGCAGTGCGCCGAGCAGCCCGGGCAGCAGGGTGGTGCGCAGCGCCGGTTCGTTGTCGGAGAGCGGGTTGGCCAGCAGTACGGTGCGGCGGCGCGCGTCGTCCGCGTCGAGGCCGAGCGCGTCGAAGACGTCGGCACCGACGAAGGGGTAGTTCGGCGCCTCCACGTAGCCGGTGCCGGCCAGGGCGCGGCCGATCCGGCGGCGCAGCAGCTGGGAGTCGGTCAGGCCGCGCTGCGAGGGCACCTTGGGCAGGGTGGAGGGCAGGTTCTCGTAGCCCTCCAGCCGGATGACCTCCTCGGCGAGGTCGTTGGGGAAGGCGAGGTCGGGGCGCCAGCTCGGCACGGCGACGACCAGTTCGTCGGAGCCGGTGACGTGGCAGCCGATCTGCTGGAGGCGGCGGACCACCGTCTCGCGGCCGTACGCGGTGCCGGCCACCCGGTCGGGGTGGTCGGCGGCCATCGCGACGGTGCGCGGCTGCACCGGCACGGCGACGTCGGTGACGCCGGGCTCCGCGGTGCCGCCGGCGAGCAGCACCAGCAGGTCCACGGCGCGCTGTGCGGCGGCCGCGGTGGCCTGCGGGTCGGTGCCGCGCTCGAAGCGGCGGGCCGCCTCGGAGCCGAGCTTGTGGCGGCGGGCGGTGCGGGCGATCGACACCGGGTCGAAGTGCGCGGCCTCGATGACGATCTCGCTGGTGCCGGAGTCGATCCCGGAGTCGGCGATCTCGGTGTGCGCGCCGCCCATGACGCCGGCCAGGCCGATCGGCCCGGACCCGTCGGTGATCACCAGGTCCTCGGCGTCCAGGACGCGTTCGACGCCGTCGAGGGTGGTCAGCTTCTCGCCGGCCTCGGCGCGGCGCACCCCGATCGGGCCGGTCAGCCGGGTCCGGTCGTAGGCGTGCAGCGGCTGGCCGACCTCGAACATCACGTAGTTGGTGATGTCCACGGCGAGCGAGATCGGCCGCATGCCGACCTTCTGCAGCCGGCGCTGGAGCCAGATCGGCGAGCGGGCCTCGTGGTTGACGCCGGTGACGGTGCGGGCGGTGAAGCGGTCGCAGCCGGCCGGATCGGCGACCTGCACCGGGTAGCCGCCCTCCTTGGGCGCGGGCACGTCGATCAGCGCGGGGTCGCTCAGCGGCAGCCCGAACGCGGTCGCGGTCTCGCGGGCCACCCCGCGCAGCGACAGGCAGTAGCCGCGGTCGGGGGTGACCGCGATGTCCAGCACGTCGTCGACGAGTTCGAGCAGGCTGATCGCGTCGGTGCCGGCCTCGTGCTCGGGCGGGAGCACCACGATGCCGTCGTGGTCGTCGCCCATGCCCAGCTCGCGGGCGGAGCAGATCATGCCGTGCGAGACCTTGCCGTAGGTCTTGCGGGCGGAGATGTGGAAGTCGCCGGGCAGCACACCGCCGGGCAGGATCACCACGACCTTGTCGCCGACCGCGAAGTTGCGGGCGCCGCAGACGATCTCCTGCGGCTCGCCGGTGCCGTTGGCCTTGCCGACGTCCACGGTGCAGAACCGGATCGGCTTCTTGAAGCCCTCCAGCTCCTCGATGGTCAGCACCTGGCCGACCACGAGCGGCCCTTGCAGCCCGGCGCCCACGCGCTCGACGGTCTCGACCTCGAGACCGGCGGAAATGAGCTTGGCCTGGACGTCGCGGCCGGTGGTGCCGGCCGGCAGGTCGACGTACTCCCGCAGCCAAGAAAGCGGGACCCGCATCAGATCTCCATCCCGAACGGAAGGGTGAAGCGCACGTCACCCTCGACGATGTCTCGCATGTCCTCGACGTTGTGGCGGAACATCATCATCCGCTCGATGCCGAAGCCGAAGGCGAAGCCGCTGTACTTCTGGGGGTCGACACCGCAGGCCACGAGCACCTTCGGGTTGACCATGCCGCAGCCGCCCAGCTCGATCCAGCCCTCGGAGGAGCAGGTGCGGCAGGGGCGGTCGGGGTTGCCGACGGACGCGCCGCGGCAGACGTAGCAGAGCATGTCCATCTCGGCGGACGGCTCGGTGAAGGGGAAGAAGTTCGGCCGCAGCCGGGTGGTCATCCCCTCGCCGAAGAGCGCGACCACCATGTGGTCGAGGGTGCCCTTCAGGTCCGCCATGGTCAGGCCCTCGTCCACGGCCAGCAGCTCGACCTGGGCGAACACCGGGGTGTGGGTGGCGTCCAGCTCGTCGGAGCGGTAGACGCGGCCGGGCGCGATCACGTAGACCGGCAGCTCGCGGGCGAGCAGCGCGCGGATCTGCACCGGGGAGGTGTGGGTGCGCAGCACCATCCCGGACGCCTCGGAGCCGTAGGGGCCGGCGACGAAGAAGGTGTCCTGGGCGTCGCGCGCCGGGTGGTCCGGCGGGAAGTTCAGCGCGTCGAAGTTGAACCACTCGGCCTCGACCTCGGGGCCCTCGGCGACCTCGTAGCCCATGGCGACGAAGATGTCCTCGATCCGGTCGCTGAGGGTGGTCAGCGGGTGGCGGGCGCCCGCCGGGACCCGGCCGTAGGGCAGCGTGACGTCGACCGCCTCCTCGACCAGGACCCGCGCGTCGCGCTCGGCCTCCAGCTCGGCCTGGCGGGCGGTGAGCGCCTTGTTCACCTGGCCGCGGGCCTGGCCGACCCGCTTGCCGGCCTCGGCCTTGGCCTGCGGGGGCAGCGCGCCGATCTCGCGGTTGGCCAGCGCGAGCGGCGAACCGCCGCCCGCGTGCGCGGTCCTGACATGGGTGAGGGCGTCCAGATCGGCGGCGGCCGCGATCGCGGCGAGCGCTTCGTCGCGCATCCGCTCGATCTGCTCCGGCTGCAACGCCTCGACTTCGACTGGGTCGTACGACTTGTTCGGTGCCGACATCTCTTCCCGTTCCGAATGCGGATGCTGTGGCGGTGACCCCGAGGCGGTGCCTCCGGGGGAGGATCTTGCCCGACCGGACCCGTGCCGAAGGACGAGTCTATCGGCCGTGGCGGTCGCGCCCTGCTACGGCCGTGGTGGCGGCCGTGGGCCGCTCGGGTGGTGGCGGCCGGCGGGCGGTGACGGCGGCGCCCGTCGGGGCGGCTTCCGCGCGCTGTTCCCGGTCCGTTGGGTGCCGTCTGGTGCCGGCGGCCGCTCAGGCCAGGTAGGCGGGGGCCCCGACGGGCAGGGTAAATCGGAATTCCGCGCCGCCGCCGGGCGCCCGCCCGACGCTGATGGTGCCGCCGTGCGCCTCGACGATGCCCTTGACGATGTACAGGCCCAGGCCGGTGCCGCCGCGCTTGCTGCCCCGCCAGAAACGGGTGAAGACGCGGCTCATCGACTCCTCGGGGATGCCGGGGCCTTCGTCGCTCACCGTGACCGCCGTGCCCTCCGTCGTACGGTCGTCGCCGGTCGGGCCGGCGGCGCGGGTCACCTCGATGGTGACAGTCCCCTCGCCGTGCCGCACCGCGTTTTCCAGCAGGTTGCCCAGGATCTGGTCGACCTTGTCCGGGTCGGCCCACAGCGCCGGCAGCGGCCCGGGCACCTTGACCGCGAACCGCTCCGCGCTCTGCCCGGCCGCGACGTGCGCGTCCACGTGGTGCCGTACGGCCGCGGCCATGTCCACCGGCTGGCGGCGCACCTCCAGCCGGCCGGAGTCGATCCGGGAGATGTCGAGCAGTTCCGCGATCAGCCGGGTGACCCGGTTGGCGTCGGCGTCGACGGTCTCCAGCATCAGCTTCTTCTGGTCGTCGGTGAACCGCTCCCACTTCGCCAGCAGCGTCTTGGTGAAGCCCTTGACCGAGGTGAGCGGGGAGCGCAGCTCGTGGGCGACGGTCGCGATCAGCTCGGCGTGCGAACGCTCGGTACGGCGCCGCGCCTCGGTGCCGCGCAGCGTCACCACCAGCCGCCGCACCGGCCCGCCCGGCACCTGCCGGACGTACCGCGCGCAGACCAGCACCTCGCGGCCGCCGGGCAGCAGCAGGTTCCGCTCGGGCTGCGCGGAGCGGATGGCGAGCCCTCCGTACGGGTCGGTCAGCTGCCACCAGCGGCGCCCGTCCAGGTCCTCCAGCGGGAGCGCCTGCTCCACCGGGCGGCCGAGTACGTCGGCGGGGCTCAGCGCGGTGATCCGGGCGGCGGCGGCGTTGAAGCAGACCACCTGCCCGTGCTCGTCGGCGACCACCAGCCCGTCGGGCAGGTCGTCGGGATCGATGCCCAGGGCGTACGGGGACGCGCCGTCGGGCAGCGCGGCCGATCCGCCGCGTACGCCGTGCTGCGGCATCACGTCCAACGCAGCCACCCCCCTCTCCGGGCCCGGACCGGCCACCCTACTAGCTGGAGGTGACACCGCGGCACCCCGCGGATGTGCGCTGTGACCGCGCCGAGGCGTAGAGGCAGACCGCGGCGGCCGTCGCCAGGTTGAGGCTCTCGGCCCGGCCGTGGATCGGCACCCGCACCACCTCGTCGGTGAGCGCCCTGGTCTCCTCGGGCAGCCCCCACGCCTCGTTGCCGAAGACCCAGGCGGTCGGCCCGAGCATCCGGCCCTCGTCGAGCTCGGTGTCCAGGTCCCGCTCCCCCGCGCCGTCGGCGGCCAGCACGCGTACGCCCTGGGCCCGCAGGCCCGCCACGGCCGTCTCCACCGGTACGCCCACCGCGACCGGCAGGTGGAAGAGGCTGCCCGCCGAGGCCCGTACGGCCTTCGGGTTGTACAGGTCCACGGAGGCGTCGGTGAGCACCACGGCGTCCGCGCCGGCGGCGTCGGCGCAGCGCAGGACGGTGCCGGCGTTGCCGGGGTCGCGGACGTGCGCGAGCACCGCGACCAGCCGCGGCCGGGCGGCGAGCACCTGCTCGAACGGGGTGTCCAGGAACCGGCAGACCCCGACCAGGCCCTGCGGGGTGACGGTGCCGGAGATGTCGGCGACCACCTCGGGGGTCGCGGTCAGCACGGGCGCTCCCGCGGCACGGGCCGCCGCCACGATGTCGGGGTGCCGCTCGGCCGCCTCCGCGGTGGCGTACAGCTCGACCAGTGTCCTGCCGTCCGGCCCGCCCGGATGCGCGGCCGCCTCCCGCACCGCCTGCGGCCCCTCCGCGAGGAACCGCCGCTCCTTGGCCCGGAACGACCGCTTCCCGAGCCTGCGGGCCGCGACCACCCGCGTGGACCGCAACGAACTCAGCTCGGTCGGGGGCGTACTCACGCGGGCTGCTCTCTCTCCATCGACGGGCGGGGTTGTCCGGGGGCGCGGGGAACTGCGCGGGAAGCCACGGGCGGCGGTACTCGGGGGGCGCGGGGAACTGCGCGACCGGCCACCGACCCGAGGAAGGTCCCGCCACCGCCGGCACAACCCACCCCGGAGGGAAACGCACCGCGGGCCCGCAGACGGCAAACCGCCTGCAGACCCGCGCACCGTCACTCCGGCTGAGCCCAGCGCAGCGTCACGCGGCCTTCGGCGCGTTGACGTCCGACGGCAGCGCCTTCTGCGCGACCTCGACCAGCGCGGCGAACGCGGGCGCGTCGTTGACCGCCAGCTCGGCCAGGATCTTGCGGTCCACCTCGATGCTGGCGGCCTTCAGACCCTGGATGAAGCGGTTGTAGGTGATGCCGTTCGCACGGGCAGCGGCGTTGATCCGCTGAATCCACAGCTGCCGGAAGTCGCCCTTGCGCTTCTTGCGGTCGTTGTAGTTGTAGACCAGGGAGTGGGTGACCTGCTCCTTGGCCTTGCGGTACAGGCGCGAACGCTGACCGCGGTAACCGCTGGCCTGCTCAAGAATCGCCCGGCGCTTCTTCTGGGCGTTGACTGCCCGCTTGACGCGTGCCACTTGATAACTCCTTCTGCGGGACCGCGGTATTCGTCACGCGGTCCGAAAGCGATGGGGGTCCCGGATCGGACCGCGCGCCCCGGTCGGGGGCGCGCGGCTCACTTGCCGAGAAGCTTCTTGATCTTCTTGGCGTCGGCCGGGGCAACCTCGACGGTGCCGGTCAGGGCGCGCGTCTTGCTGGACGGCTTGTGCTCGAGCAGGTGGCGCTTGCCGGCACGCTCGCGAAGCACCTTGCCGGAGCCGGTGATCTTGAAGCGCTTGCTCGCACCACTGTGGGTCTTGTTCTTCGGCATGGCGCCGTGGTCTCCTCGTCGCTGGCCCTCCCGGGCGCCCGGTGGAGGGCGTACGGGGAGCGTCAGTTCTGCTCTTACCACCCGAAGCCGCCCGGGCGGGCGGCCTGCGGGGTCCTTCTCGAACCGCGGTGTCAGCCGGCGTCGGCCGGAGCCTCGACCTGCGACTGCTCGTCGGCGGTGTCGCCGTCGTCACCCTGGCGGCCCGCCTTGCGGGCGGCCTGGGCCTCGCGGGCCTCGGCCATGGCCTCGGTCTTCTTCTTGTGCGGACCGAGGACCATGATCATGTTGCGGCCGTCCTGCTTCGGGTTCGACTCGATGAACCCGAGGTCCTGGACGTCCTCCGCGAGCCGCTGGAGCAGGCGGTAGCCCAGCTCCGGGCGGGACTGCTCACGACCGCGGAACATGATCGTGATCTTGACCTTGTCGCCCTGCTTGAGGAACCGGACGACGTGACCCTTCTTGGTGTCATAGTCGTGCGGGTCGATCTTCGGCCGGAGCTTCATCTCCTTGATGACCGTGTGCGCCTGGTTCTTGCGCGCCTCACGGGCCTTCATGGCCGACTCGTACTTGAACTTCCCGTAGTCCATGAGCTTGCACACGGGCGGACGGGCGTTCGCCGCGACCTCGACCAGGTCGAGGTCGTACTCCTGCGCAAGCTCCAGGGCCTTGGCAAGCGGCACAATGCCGACCTGCTCGCCACTGGGACCGACAAGTCGCACCTCGGGAACGCGAATCCGGTCGTTGATGCGGGGCTCGGCGCTGATGGGGCCTCCTCGGTTGCACGACGCGACTGACTGGCCGACAGCCGCGCTTCGGGTCTTCTTCTGCTTCTACCCTGTGCACCGTGCCCGAACGTCAGAAACGCCCCGTACGGCACACAGGCGGGCTCCTCACAACCGGGAGCACCGCCGCGTTATTCCGCGGGGCGCATCGGACGGCGAAGGCCGGGCGCGCGACGCACCGACCGAAGCCGTCTGACCGGGGACCCCTCGGCCGACAGGCCGAGCAGGTGGGAGTTCGGAGCCTCCACTTGGTGGCCGGACACGCTGATGTCCGACCGGTCGTTGTCCAAGCATAGCAGCGCGGGCCCGAGGGCCGTAATCGGCCGGACGGGGCATATCGTGGCGGCCATGAGCGACGCACCAGCCTCCCGCCCGGCCGCCTCCCCCGCGGCCGACACCCCCACCACGGGGCCCGGCTTCGACGACCTGACCCGCGACATCGCGGACGTCCCCGCGGTGGAGGTGATCACCACGGTGGCCGTCCACCTGATGAGCGCGGCCGCGGTGAACCTGGGGCTGGCCGAGGAGGGCGCGCAGCACAAGGACCTCGACGAGGCCCGCAAGCTCATCCAGGCGCTGGCCGGGCTGGTCACCGCCAGCGCCACGGAGATCAGCTCCTTCCACGCCGCCCCGCTGCGGGACGGCCTGAAGTCCCTCCAGCTCGCCTTCCGCGAGGCGTCCGTGGTGCCGGACGAGCCCGGCCAGGGCCCCGGCGAGAAGTTCACCGGTCCGGTCTACGGCTGACCGCGGGCGGGGATCGGCCGCCCGCCTCAGGGACCCTCCTCCGTGGTGCGGGCGGCGGCCTCCTCCTCCACCGCGGCGGCGCGGGCGGCCTTCACCGCGGCCATCGCCGGGTGCGTCGCCTGGTGCACGAGCGCCGCGATCGCCGCGCCGACCAGCGGGGCGATCAGGAAGAGCCACACCTGGGTGAGTGCCGGGCTGCCGGCGAACAGCGCGGGCGCGAGGCTGCGGGCGGGGTTGACGCCGGTGCCGGTGAGCGGGATGCCCACCAAATGGATCACGGCCAGGGCCAGGCCGATCGCCAGCCCGTCGAAGCCGACCACCGCGATCCGGTGCGTCACCGAGAGCACCACGTAGACCAGCAGGAACGTGAGGATCACCTCGGCGACGAACGCGCCGAAGATGCTGATGCCGACCGCCGAGCGCGTGCCGTAGCCGTTGGTGCCGAAGGCGCCGTGCCGCCTGAAGCCGGGCACCTGGTCGGCGACGAGCAGCAGGAGCGCGGCGCCGACGATCGCGCCGAGGAACTGCGCCACCCAGTACTCGACCGCCCGGCGCAGCTCGATCCGCCCGGCGAGCAGCATCCCGAGCGTCACCGCGGGGTTGACGTGGCTGCCGGAGATCGGCCCGATCGCGTAGGCGATGGCCAGCAGCACGAACCCGAAGGCCAGCGCGATGCCCAGGGTGCCGATGTACGCCCCCGACACCACCGCCGCGCCGACCGCGAAGAAGACGAGCGCGAGGGTGCCGACGAACTCGCAGCCGACGGCCCGGGGGTCGCTGAGCCGGTAGTTCGTCACGTCCGCCGCGGTGAGACGTCGCCGGTCCATCGTGCCTCCTCGAACGAGAGGACCACTGCCCTTTGCATTGTCACCGCAATGGGCGAACCCCACATCTCGGGGCACTCCGGCGAAATCCGGGCGAGATGTCTCGGGCGCCCGGTGACGAGCGGCGGTCTCGGCGCGCTCAGCGGGTGAAGAGCGGCTCCCCCGGGGGGTTCGCGGTCGGCGGGAGGACGGCGAGGTCCAGGCCCTGGACGAGGGCGGCGCGCAGGGTCTCGTCGGCGGCCAGGACCTCCGCCACGCGGCGGGCGGCGGCAGCCACGTCGGCGTCCGGGGCGAGCACCAGGCCCAGGGTGCCGTCGGAGGCCGCCCCGCCGGGGGTGAGGTGGGCGCGGGCGATGCCGGGTGCGGCGGCGACCGCGGCACGCAGCGCCGAGCGGACCTCGGGGTCGGCCAGCGGGTCGGTCCTGGCCGGACCGGCCGCGGCGGCGCGCAGGGAGGCGCCGGTCAGCTCGTAGGCCACCGGCCCGGCCATGTCGATGAGGAGGGTGTCCGCCTTCTCGTGCGCGAGCGCCTGGAGGGCCTGGTGCAGGGGCACCGCGACCGGCCGGGCGTCGGCGCGCCAGCGGGCCAGGGCGGCGGTGGAGGTGAAGGCGGGCAGGGCCCGGCGCCCGTCGGGTGCCTGGATGGTCGGCACCGCCATGTCGCTGCTCTTCTCCCGGGCCAGCCCGTCGGGCCCGGTCTCGGCCTCGCCGAGCACCGCCACCACCGGGACGAGCAGCCGGGCGCCGTGCAGTGCGGCGACCACGTCCGCGTCGGTCGCGCGGTCGGCCGCGTAGGCGGCGAGCGCCTGGGCCAGGGCCGGGTCCGCCGAGCCGTCGTCCGTCGCGAACCCTGGGTCCGGAATATTCTTCAACGCCACCCCGGCACCCTATCCGCCGCTCCCGCGGCCGGACGCGGGGTGGTCGGCGGGTGCGCGGTCACCGGGTGGGCCGCTCGGCGGGCGAGGCGCTCCGGGGGTACGGAAAGGGCGGTCAGCTGCTGCGGCGCAGCCGGAAGTACAGCAGGGCCGCCAGGGCGATCAGCGCGGCGCCGACCGCCGCGAAGGCGGTGGCCGCACCGTTGGCGAGCAGCTGCGAGGAGGACGCCGCCTTGGCCGGGGTGGTCGGGCCGGGGGCGAAGTAGGCGTGCGGGTAGGCCGCGGGGGTGGGCAGCACCGGCGCCGGCCGGAGCTTCTTCGCCGCGGCGAGCGCGGCGGCGGGGTCGATCAGCCCGGTGCCGACCTCGTCGTTGCGGCCGCCGGCGGGCTTGTCCCGGGTGGTGTCCTCCAGGACCTGCTTGACCTGCGCCGGGCTGAGCTTGGGGTAGGCCGAGCGGATCAGCGCCACGGCGCCCGAGGCGTACGCGGAGGCCGCGCTCGTCCCCCAGCCGTTGTAGTACGTGCGGTCCGGGTCGGCGATGACGACCTCGACGCCGGGGGCGGACACCGACGTGTACCAGCGGTGGGTGGAGAAGGAGGCGTGCTCGCCGTGCCGGTCGACGGCCGCCACGGAGATCACCCCGGGGTAGGCGGCCGGGTAGGAGGAGCGGTCGGCGGCGTCGCCGCCGTTGCCCGCGGACGCGACGACCACGACGCCCTTGCCGAGCGCGTAGCGGATCGCGTCGTCCTCGGCGGCGACCGGGGCGGCGGTGGCGCTGTCGTCGCCGAGCGAGAGGTTGATGACGTCGGCGCCGTGGTCGACGGCCCAGCGGATGCCCGCCGGCAGCGCGTCGCCGCGGTCGGTCCTGGCCTTCTGCCGCTGCGGGTCCTTGTCCTCCAGGATCACCCGCACCGGCAGGATGCGGGCCTGGGGGGCGATGCCGAGCACGCCGTCGCCGTCGCCGGGCCCGTGGCCGTGCCCGGCGATGATCGCCGCCATGCCGGTGCCGTGCTTGGCCCACGCCTTGTCGCCGGGCTTCGCGCCGAAGCCGACCTCGTCCTTGCCCGCCAGGACCTGGCCGGTCAGGTCCGGGTGGGTGGAGTCGACCCCGGTGTCGAGCACGGCCACGGTGACGCCCGCGCCCTTGGTGGTCTGCCACGCCTGCTGCGCGTGCAGCGCGGACAGCGCCCAGTCGGAGGCCCGCGCGCTGTCGGCGGCCGCGGGTGCGGCGGCCAGCGCGACGGTGGTGCCGGCCGCGGCGAGCGCGGCCAGGGCGCGCGCGAGGGCGCGCGGGCGGCGGTCCCGGCGGTCGGCGGCACGGCGGTCGGCGGGGCGCTGCCCAGGTGCGGCGGCGGGGGTCATCCGTGGTGCTCCGAGCCGGTGGTGGTCTGCGGGTGGCGGAGGGCGTCGACGGCGGTGTGCACCCGCGCGTCGACGGCGGCGGCGAGCCCGGTGGCGTCGAAGCCGAGGCCGGCCTGCGCGGAGGGCGTGGTGGCGCCCTGCGCGTCGGCCTTGTCCGCCGGGTCCGGCTGGGCGACGGTGCGGCCGTCGGCGAAGCCGCTGACGGCGTAGACCACGAACGGCAGGTCCGCGGCGATCCGGACGTCCCAACTGCCGCGCTGGCGGTCGCCGAAGGCGGCGGCGGGGGTGCCGGGGAAGGCGACGGGGCGCGGCAGCAGGTCGGCGCGTTCGCCGAGGTGCTGGCTGCTCCACCGCTCGGCCAGCGCGCTCATGGCCGCGGCCTGGCCGGAGCCGACGAGCAGCCCGACGGTGGTGACGGTGGTCGAGGTGCTGTCGACGTAGGTGGCGCGCAGCAGGCGGACGCAGCCGGCCGGGGCCAGCACTTCCGTGAGCAGCGGGTCGAAGGCGCCGGTGCAGCCGGCGGGGGCGGCCACGCCGATCCGGGTCCAGGAGCGGTCGGCGCCGCCGGGCCCGCCGCCCTTGCCGTCGACGGTGGGCGGGAACAGCGTGTCCACGGGGGTGTCGCGCCACACGTCGCGGGCCTGCGCGAACGCCTGCGGGCTGCCGTCGGCGACGGGCGCGGGCCGGTCCGGGGTGTGGGTGATGGCGGCGCCCGCGACGGCGCCGCCGACCAGGCCGAGGCCGACGACCAGGCTGGCCGCGGCCAGCAGCCGGCGGCCGCGGGTGGAGGTGCGCGGTGCGGGCGGCTCGGGCGCGTACGTGGGAGCGGCCGGGTAGGCGGGCGCAGGCGGCACCGGCGGCGGTGTGAACGCGGGCGCGGGCGCCGACGGCGGGTCGACCGGCGGCCGCGGGGCGGGCGCCGGCGGTGCGGCCTGCGGCATCGGGGGCGCCTGCGGCGCCGGCTGCGGCACGGACCGCACGGGCTGCGCGGCGGTCGGCGGCATCGAAGGCGGCGGCACGGACGGCCGCGCGGCGGGCCGGGGCGGTGCGAGGGGCGGCGCCGCGGGCGGGGAGGTCGGCGGCGCCGCGGGCGGTGCAACAGGCGGAGGGGGCACGGGAGTTGAACCCCCGTGCAGCGGCGGACCGGGCGGCGGCGGGTTCGGCGGTTCGGGCGCAGAGGCGGGCGGCGGCGCTGCCGCCGAGGCTGCCGCGGGCGGCCCCGCCTGCGGACCGCCCACCGGCCGTCCCGATGTCGGATGGAGGGTGGGGAAGGAAGCCGGCGGGGTGCTCCCGCTGTCCACTCCGGTGCTCACCCGGCACTCCCTCGTGACCGTTCCCGTCGATTGTGCGCGTCACTCTACGGGGTTGCCGCGGGGTGAGTTGCCACTCGGAGCACGGGCGCCGGGTCTACCGCTCGGTAGCAGGGTTCTGGCAGGCTGCGGTCATGCCCCAGCGCTCAGCCGACCGCGCCCGCTACGACCGGGCCACCGCACACCTCGACGCGCCGCTGGCGATCGTCGACCTGGACGCCTTCGACGCGAACGCCGCGGACCTGGTCCGGCGTGCGGGCGGCAAGCCGATCCGGGTCGCGTCGAAGTCGGTGCGCTGCCGCGCCCTGCTCGAACGGGTGCTGGCCCGGGAGGGGTTCGAGGGCGTCATGTCCTTCACCCTGGCCGAGTCGCTGTGGCTGGCGCGCACCGGTTTCACCGACGTGCTGCTGGCCTACCCGTCCGCGGACCGGGACGGCTTCGCGGAGCTGACATCCGACCCGAAGCTGGCCCGTACGGTCACGGTGATGGTCGACGACCTCGCCCAACTCGACCTGATCGACGCGGCGCGCGGCGCGGGCGGCACCGAGACGGTCCGGGTCTGCCTCGAACTCGACACGAGCCTGCGGAAGTTGGGCGGCCGGCTGCGCATCGGCGCGCTGCGCTCGCCGCTGCACTCGCCCGAGCGGCTCGCCGACACCGCGCGGGCGATCGGCGCCCGCCCGGGGTTCCGGGTGGTCGGGATCATGGCGTACGAAGGGCACATAGCCGGCGTCGGCGACGCGATCAAGGGGCGGCCGGGGCGGTCGCTCGCGGTGCGGCTGATGCAGTCCGCCGCGCGCCGGGAGCTGGCGGCGCGGCGGGCGGAGGCGGTGCGGGCGGTGCGCGCGGTGGTGCCGGACCTGGAGTTCGTCAACGGCGGCGGCACCGGCAGTGTGCAGTCCACCGCGGCGGAGGGCGCGGTCACCGAGATCGCGGCCGGCTCGGGCCTGTACGTGCCGCGGCTGTTCGACAACTACACCTCCTTCCACGGCCGTCCGGCGGCGCTGTTCGGGATGCCCGTGGTGCGGCGGCCCGGGGTCGGCGTGGTCACGGTGCTCGGCGGCGGCTATCCGGCCTCGGGCGCGCCGGGCGCGGACCGGCTGCCGGTGCCCTATCTGCCGGAGGGGCTGCGCTACGACCCGCAGGAGGGGCCGGGCGAGGTGCAGACGCCGCTGCTCGGCTCGGCCGCCGACGACCTGCTGGTGGGCGACACGGTGTGGTTCCGGCACGCCAAGGCGGGCGAACTGTGCGAGCGCTTCGACCGGTTGCAGTTGGTCGAGGGCGACCGGGTGGTGGCGGAGGTGCCCACGTACCGGGGCGAGGGCAAGACGTTCCTGTGAGGGGCCGGCGGCCTCCCGGGCGGTGGGAGGCCGCCGGCGCTGGGGCGGGGCGGGGCGTCAGACGCCGGTGCCGCCGGTGCTGCCGCTGGACGCGCCGCTGCTGTCGGCCTTGATACCCGCGGCGATCTCGTCCATGACGTCCTGGCCGGGCGCCTTGCTGCTGACGTCGAAGCCGAAGCGGACGATGACGATCTGGCTGCTCTTGCTCGGCGCGGGGAACGCCAGCGACTCGACGTAGCCCTCGGTGCCGGACTTGGTGCTGACCTTCCAGCGGACCAGGTAGCCCTTCTGCCCGGCGACCGTGACCGCCTTGGACTGGAGCTGCTGGTGCGAGGTCGTCGCGCCGTAGGTGTCGGAGCTGTACGCCTCGGCCGCGTTGCCGGTGATGTCCGCCTTGGCGGCGGCCTCGGCGGTGGTCGCGGTGACCTTCAGCGCCTCGGCCGGCTCGGAGTAGGCGCCGCCCAGCGAGCACTGCTGCTGGCCGCTGGTGTCGCCCGGGCAGGTGTAGCTGCCGGTGGAGATGCTGGCGAGGCCGTCCTGCGTGGTGCCGCCGGTCCAGCCGTCGAGCACCGGCAGGCTGATGCCGTCCAGCACGTCGACGGCGGTGTCGCCGCCGGAGGGGTTGGTCGGGTCGGTCGGCTGGCTCGGGTCCGCCGGGTTCTGCGACTGCGGGTTCTGCTCGGGGTTCCCCGGCCCGCCGGAGCGCTGCGGCATCGTCGCGTTCGGCCCGCGGTTGCTGCTGGTCGCGCTGTTGTCGCTGCCGTTGTTGTTGCCCACCGCGACGACCGCGGCCACGATGCCGCCGATGACGACGAGCGCGACCCCGATGGCGATGGCCACGGTCCGCGGGCGCCGGTTGCCGCCGCCGGGCGAGCCTATGACGTCGCCCGAGGGGTACGGCGCGTATCCGGGCGGGCCGCCGTAGGGCTGCTGCCCGGCGGTCGGGGCCACTGGTGCCGTGCGGGTGTACTCCGTCCACGCGGTCCCGTCCCACCAGCGTTCCATGGCCGGGCCGTTGCCTGTGTGCCCGGGCTCCTGGTACCAGCCGGGCGGGGTCGTCGTCGTCACGGCGTCACCTTATGGCCCCAGGATGAGAATCCTGTAAGGACAGGGGTCACATCCAGGTCACGCCCCTCGGCCCGGCCCCGCGGGGGCTCGTGTCCGGTCCCGGGGCCGGGGTACGGCCGGGTGTCGGTGGTGCGTGCGATGCTGGCCGCGTGACGAACGTGAAGCCCGGCGGCGGCGGCCGTACCGGTGGGGAACTGCTGCTGCTCGACACCGCGAGCCTGTACTTCCGCGCGTACTTCGGGGTGCCGGAGTCGGTGCGGGCGCCCGACGGCACCCCGGTCAACGCGGTGCGCGGGCTGATCGACTTCATCGCCCGGCTGGTGGCCGACCACGCGCCGGCCGCGCTGGTGGCGTGCATGGACGCGGACTGGCGGCCGCAGTGGCGGGTGGACCTCATCCCCTCGTACAAGGCGCACCGCGTGGCCGACGCCGAGGCGGGCACCGAGGAGGTCCCGGACACCCTGTCCCCGCAGGTCCCGGTGATCGAGGCGGTGCTCGACGCGGTCGGCATCGCCCGCGTCGGCGTGCCCGGCTACGAGGCGGACGACGTGATCGGCACCCTCGCCACCGGCGCCGCGGCGCCGGTGGCCATCGTCACCGGCGACCGCGACCTGTTCCAGCTCGTCGACGACGCGCGCGGGGTGCGCGTGCTCTACCCGCGCAAGGGCGTCGGCGACTGCGACGTGATCGACGGCGGGGCGATCGAGGAGCGGTACGGCGTCCGCGCGGAGCAGTACGCGGACTTCGCCGCGCTGCGCGGCGACCCGAGTGACGGGCTGCCCGGGGTGAAGGGCATCGGCGAGAAGACCGCGGCCGAACTGGTCACCCTCTACGGCGACCTGGCGGGGGTGCGGGCGGCGGCCGGCGAGCCGTTCTCGAAGCTGACGCCGGCCCGCCGCCGCAACATCCTGGCGGCCGCGCCCTATCTGGACGTCGCGCCGAAGGTGGTGCGGGTCGCCACCGACGTCCCGCTGCCCGCCTTCGACCCGGCGCTGCCCGCCGATCCTGCCGACCCGGCCGCGTTCGGCGCGCTGGCCGACCGCTGGGGCCTGGGCTCCCCGCTGTCCCGGCTGTCCGCGGCCCTGGGCTGGACCTGAGCGGCCCGAGGGCTTCGGCGGCCGGGAGCGGCCTGCGGGCCGGGCGCCTTACGCCGCCGCGCCGGCGCGGCGGGAGCGGTTGACGGCCGACAGCACCGCGCGGACCGAGGCGGTGAGGACCGAGGTGTCCCGTCCGGCGCCCCAGCAGCTCTCCCCGCCCGCGCCGATCCGCACGTAGGCGACCGCGGCGCTGTCCGGGCCGGGGCCGGTGGCGTGTTCGGCGTAGTGCTCGATGTGCACGGGGATGCCCGCGGTGGCGAGCGCGTCGGTGAGCGCGGACAGCGGGCCGTTGCCGGCGCCGGTGATCGTACGGCCGGCGGAGCCGGTGGGCGACGCGCTCCCGTCGTGCAGGACGGCGGTGAACTCGTGGCGGCCCGGGGTGGTTTCGGCGGCGTGCCAGCCGGTCAGGGTGAGCGGCCCGGTGTCGGCGGGCGCGAGGTAGGCGGCCGCGAACAGCTCCCCCAGCGCCTGCGCGGTGATCTCCTCGCCGCTGTCGTCGGCCGCGGCCTGCACGATCCGGGAGAAGTCGGCGCGCAGCGCGGGCGGCAGGTCCAGGCCGTGGCGGTCCTTGAGCAGGTAGGCGATGCCGCCCTTGCCCGACTGGCTGTTGACGCGGATCACCGCTTCGTAGTCCCGGCCGAGGTCGGCGGGGTCGATCGGCAGGTAGGGCACGTCCCAGGGCATCTGCGCGGCGGGCCGGCCGGCCTCGGCGGCGCGGCGGGCGTGGTGCTCCAGGCCCTTCTTGATCGCGTCCTGGTGGGTGCCGGAGTAGGCGGTGTGCACCAGCTCGCCGACGTAGGGGTGGCGGCCGGGCACCGCCAGGCGGTTGCAGTGCTCGACGGTGGCGCGGATCGCGTCGATGTCGGAGAAGTCCAGCATCGGGTCGACGCCCTGGGTGTGCAGGTTCAGCGCGAGCGTGACCAGGTCCACGTTGCCGGTGCGCTCGCCGTTGCCGAACAGGCAGCCCTCGACGCGCTGCGCGCCTGCCAGCAGGGCGAGTTCGGCGCAGGCCACGCCGGTGCCGCGGTCGTTGTGCGGGTGCACCGACAGGATCACCGCGTCCCGGCGGGCGAGGTGGCGGTGCATGTATTCGATCTGGTCGGCGTAGACGTTGGGGGTGGCGATCTCCACGGTGGCCGGCAGGTTGTGGATCACCGGGCGGTCCGGGGAGGCGTCCCACAGCTCGGTCAGGCCGTCGCACACCTCCAGGACGAAGTCGGGCTCGGTGAGGTTGAAGACCTCGGGTGAGAACTGGAAGCGCACGCCGGGCCGCCGGTCGGCGAGCCGGGCCATCAGGCCGGCCGCCTGCTCGATCAGCGCCCGCAGCGCGGCCCGCTCCCGGCCGATCACCACCTCGCGCCAGACCGGCGCGGTCGCGGTGTACAGGTGCACCACGGCGCGCGGCAGGCCCGCGATCGAGGCGAAGGTCCGCTCGATCAGGTCGGCGCGGGCGGCGGTGAACACCACCGGGGTCACGTCCTGCGGCACCGCGCCGGACTCGGCGAGGTGGCGGACGAAGTCGAAGTCGGTGCGGCTGGCCGAGGGGTAGCCGACCTCGATCTCCTTGAAGCCCATCGCGACCTGGACGTCGAACATCCGGCGCTTGCGGGCGGGGTCCATCGGTTCGGCGAGCGCCTGGTTGCCGTCGCGCAGGTCCACCGGCACCCACAGCGGTGCCCGGTCGATCCGGCGGGAGGGCCAGTGCCGCCCACCGGAGGTGCGCACCTCGACGCGCTCCCGGGCAGGGCGGTAGCGGTGGTAGGGCATGGCGCTGCCGCGCTGCGGGTTCCACCAGGGGGCGCCGGCGGGCACGGGGCCGGCCGGGGTGCGCAGCGTGGGCGCGGGGGCGCCGGCGGTCTCGGCCGCGGGGTGCGGGTCGCCCGGGCGGGCGCCGCCGCGCGGGTGGTTCGCGGGGTGCGTGGTCATGCTGGGGCTGTTCCTCTTCGTGGTCGCCGGTGGTCGACCGGCAGCACGAAACCCCGCGGCGGGGTGCCGGTCCCTCAGGCCCCGCCGCGGCGGCCGAGGAGAAGGCTCCGCTGCGTCATGGCGGCCACTGTAACCACCTCTCAGGTCCTCAGACAAGCTGAGAGGTGGGCGCGGCCGATAGAGTCGGCGCCACGAGGGGCGGACGGAGAGGTGGGAGACGGCGATGACGCTCGGTTCACTGCGGCCCAGCCCGCTGGTGGAGCAGGCGGCGGAGCGGCTGCGCGAGCAGATCACCGGCGGCCAGTGGCCGGTGGGCACGAAGCTGCCCGGCGAGACCACGCTCGCCGCCCTGCTGGGCGTGGGCCGCTCGACCGTGCGCGAGGCGCTGCGGGCGCTGGCCGGCGCGGGGATGGTACGGACCCGGCAGGGCGCGGGGGTGTTCGTGATCGCTGACCGCCCGGTCCAGGACTGGCCGGCCCGGCTGCGGCGCGCGGCCCTGTCGGACGTGTACGAGGTGCGGGTGCTGCTGGAGGTCCAGGCGGCCCGGATCGCGGCGGCCCGGCGGACGCCCGAGGACGTGGCGGCCCTGCGGGCCGCGCTCGCGGCGCGGACGGTGGCGGCCGCGGCGGCGGGCCTGCGCGGGGCGGGAGCCGGGCCGGTGGACGACGACGGCTCGACGCGCCATGGCGCGCACCACGGCTCGGCGGACCATGGCGCGGACCCCGGCCCCGGCGGGAGCGCGCCGCCCGACGGCCCGGGTGCGGCCTTCATCGACGCCGACATCGCCCTGCACCGCGAGGTGGTCGCCGCCGCCCACAACCCCGTCCTGACCGACCTGTTCGCCGAGTTCGCGCCGGTGCTCAGGGAGAACATGCTCGCGCTGCTCGGCCTGATGGACGTCCGCGCCCATGACGAGGAGCACGGCGAGGCCGCGCACGCGGCCCTGGTGGAGGCGATCGCCGCGGGCGACGCCGACCTCGCCGCGCGCGTGCTGCACGGCGAACTGTCCCTCACCCAGGCCCACCTGCGCGACCAGCAGCGCGCGGACGCCCCGTCGTGAACGCGCTGCTCCCCCGCCCGCGCAGCAGCCCGGCACCCGGCGCGGTCCACGTACCCGGCTGGCTCGACCTGGACCGGCAGCGCGAACTGGTCGCCGCCTGCCGGGAATGGGCGCGCGGGCCGGTGCCGATGCGGCACACCCGGCTGCCGCGCGGCGGCGTGATGTCAGTTCTCACGGTTTGCGTGGGCTGGCACTGGCGCCCGTATGCCTACTCGCGCACCGCGCCCGACGTGAACGGCGCCCGGGTCGCCGCCTTTCCGTCCTGGCTGGCCGAGTTGGGCCGCGCCGCGGTCGCCGACGCCTACCAGGACCCGGCGGCCGGCGCCTCCTACGCACCCGACACGGCGCTGGTCAACTTCTACGACGGGGCCGCCGCGATGGGCATGCACCAGGACAAGGACGAGCGGGCGAACGCACCCGTGGTCTCCCTGAGCATCGGCGACACCTGCGTCTTCCGCTTCGGCAACCCCGACACCCGCACCAGGCCCTACACCGACGTCCTGCTGGAGTCCGGCGACCTCTTCGTCTTCGGCGGCCCGTCGCGCTACGCCTACCACGGCGTCCCCAAGGTCCACCCCGGCACCGGCGACCCGGCCACCGGTCTGACCGCCGGCCGCCTCAACCTCACCCTGCGCACGACGGGCCTGCCGGGCTGAGCCGCACCGGGCCCGGAGCACCCGCAGATCCATCAGTTAGGCTTGCCTAAGTACTTGAGCATGCCGAACGCGCGACAGCGCGAGGAAGCGGGCGCATCGATGGCGGACCGACCGCAACGCAGGACCCCCACCCCGAAGCGCGCGACCGTGCTGCGCGCCGAGCGGATCACCCCGCACATGGTCCGGGTGGTGCTCGGCGTGGACCCGGCCGCCCCCCTGGAGGTCGGGGAGTACACCGACCACTACGTCAAGCTGCTCTTCCCGGCCGAGGGCGAGACGCTGCCCGAACCGCTGGACATGGAGGCACTCCGCCGCGACCTGCCGCGCGAGCGCTGGCCGCGCACCCGTACGTACACCGTGCGCTCCTACGACGCGGCGACCCGCGAGCTGGCCGTGGACTTCGTGGTCCACGGCGACGAGGGCCTCGCCGGACCGTGGGCGGCCTCGGCCCGGCCCGGCGACGTGCTGTACTTCATGGGCCCGGGCGGCGGGTACGCCCCCGACCCGGCCGCCGACTGGCACCTGCTCGCCGGCGACGAGAGCGCGCTGCCCGCCATCGGCGCCGCGCTGGAGCGGCTGCCGGCCGACGCGGACGCGAAGGTCTTCGTCGAGGTCTCCGGGCCAGAGGAGCAGCAGAAGCTCACCGCCGGGCCGGGCGTGGACGTGGTCTGGCTGCACCGCGGCGACGCGCCCGTCGGCGCGGCGCTGGTCGAGGCCGTCACCGGGCTGGAGTTCCCCGCCGGGAGCGTGCAGGTCTTCGTGCACGGCGAGGCGACCTTCGTCCGCGAACTGCGCCGCCACCTGCGGCTGGAGCGCGGTGTCCCCCGCGAGGGCCTGTCCGTCTCCGGGTACTGGCGCCGCGGCAAGGACGAGGACGGCTGGCAGTCCTCCAAGCGCGAGTGGAACGCGGAGATCGAGCGCGAGCAGGAAGGCGCCTGAGCGAGCAGCCCGCGCCTGAACCCCGCCGATCCCACGGCCCTGCCCGGCACCGACTGACGTGCCGGGCAGGGCCGTTCGCATCCGCCGTGCCGCCGGCGCCGCACACCGGCGCCGCCCCGGCGCCGCGCGCCCCGGGCGCCTGTCACGGCACGGGCAGCGCCTCCTCCCACGCCGTACGGCCGGCCACCGCGGTCCGCCACTGCCGCAGGGTCCGCGGCGGCATGCCGACCCCGAGCACCCCGGTGACCCGGCCCCCGCTGCCGTAGGCGACGAGGAACCGCCCGGCCGCGAGGTCGCCGTCGACCACCCGCGCCTGGCTGCTGCCGCGCGGCAGACCGTACGCCTGGACCTTCAGGTCGTACTGGTCGGACCAGAAGTACGGGACCGGGGCGAAGGGCCTGGGCTCCTGCGGGCGCAGCAGGTTGCGGGCGGCGGCCATGCCCTGCTCGGCGGCGTTGGTGCGGTGCTCGACGCGCATGGGGGTGCCGAACAGCGGGTTGAACCAGCGCGCGACGTCCCCGGCCGCGTACACCCCGGGGGCGGCGGCGCTGTACTCGTCGCACTCGATCCCGTCGGCCACGCGCAGCCCGCTGCCGCGCAGCCACTCGGTGTTGGGCAGCGAGCCGATCGCCACCAGCACGTCGTCGGCCGGGAGAAGGGCGCCGTCGGCCAGCCGCACCCCCGTCACCCGGCCGCGGGCCTCCTCGACGGCCGTGACCGCGACGCCGGTGCGCAGGTCCACCCCGCGATCGCGGTGCAGCTGCGCCAGGCGCCCTCCCACCTGCGGCCCGAGCAGGTGGGCCAGCGGTACGTCGGCCGGTTCGACGAGGGTGACGGCCGCGCCCAGGGTGCGGGCGGCGGCGGCCACTTCGGTGCCGAGGAAGCCGCCGCCCACCACGACCAGGCGCCCTCCGGCGGCCAGCCGCTCGCGCAGGGCGAGCGCGTCCTCCAGGGAGCGCAGCACGTGCAGGCCCTCGGCCCCGCCCGGGCCCAGCCGCCGCGGACGCACCCCGGTGGCGATGACCAGGCCGTCGTAGCCGAGTTCGGCGCCGTCCGCCAGGGTCACCGTGCGGCCGACCACCGACAGCGCCGCGGCCGCCACGCCGAGCCGCAACTCCACGTCCAGCGCGTCCAGTTCGGCTGGTGCGCGCAGCGCGGTGCGCTCGGCCGGCCACGCGCCGGCCAGCACCTGCTTGGACAGCGGCGGCCGGTCGTAGGGCAGGTGCGGCTCCGCCCCGACCAGGGTCAGGGCGCCGTCGTACCCGTCGCGGCGCAGGGCCTCGACCGCCGCCAGACCGGCGGCCGACGCCCCGACGACCACCACGCGGCGCGGGGCGGCGCCCGTCACTCACTCACCAGCCGGATCACGGCGGCCGGGCACAGCGCGGCCGCCTCCTTGACGTCCCCGTACCGGTCGGCGGCGGGCCGGTCGGTCAGGATCTCGACGATGCCGTCGTCGTCCTGGTCGAAGACGTCGGGCGCGGCCAGGACGCACTGGCCGGACGCGACGCACTTGGGCTGGTCCACCTCGACCCGCAGGTCTGCACTGGTGTCGGCGCTCATGGGGAACCTCGCTTTCGAAGGGCTCTGGAAGGGCTCTCGACGGGCTTGCGGCCGGATTGCCGGCGGGTCGCCGGCGGGTCGCCGGCGGATTTTCGGGCGGGGCAGCCGCTACCAGGTGACGGGGAGTTCGTAGACGCCGTAGACCAACCCGTCGTGCTTGTACTCCAGTTGGTCGGGGTCCACCGCCAACCGCAGCGTGGGGATGCGGGAGTACAGGGTGCTGTAGACGACCTGGAGCTCGACGCGGGCCAGCGGCTGGCCGAGGCACTGGTGGACGCCGAAGCCGAAGGCGACGTGGTGCCGGGCGTCGCGGGTGAGGTCCAGGCGGTGCGGGTCGGGGAAGGCGCGCGGGTCGCGGTTGGCGACGTCCCCGGCGAGGATGACGCCCTCCCCGGCGCGGATCACCTGGCCGTCGAGCTCGATGTCCTCCAGTGCCACCCGGCGCCGCCCGGAGTGGGTGATGGTGAGGTAGCGCAGCAGTTCCTCGACGGCGCCGGCGACCACCTTCGGGTCGTCGGTCCCACGCAGCAGGGCGAGCTGCTCGGGGTGGCGCAGCAGCGCGACGGTGCCGAGCGCGATCATGTTCGCGGTCGTCTCGTGTCCGGCGCTGAGCAGCAGCACGCCCATCTGCGCGGCCTCGCGCCGCGTCATCTGCCCGGTGTCCACGCGCTGCCCGGCGAGCTTGGAGAGCAGGTCGTCGCCGGGTCGGGTCAGCTTGTCGCCCAGCAGGTCGTCGAGGTAGTCGATGAGCGCGGTCTGCGCGGCGACCACCTCGTCCGGGGTGGAGGTGCGGCGCACCACGACCCGGGTGTTGCGCTGGAAGAAGTCGTGGTCGGTGTAGGGCACGCCGAGCAGTTCGCAGATGACCAGGCTCGGGACCGGGGTGGCGAACGCCTCGACGAGGTCGGCGGGCTTCGGGCCGGCCAGCAGGCGGTCGATGAGGTCGTCGACGATGGCCTGCACCGACGGGCGGAGCGCCTCGACGTTCCGGATGGCGAACGGCCCGGTGACCATGCGGCGCAGCCGTGCGTGCTCCGGGTCGTCCATGGTGATGAAGGTGCGGCGGACCCGGTCGCTGACCTGGCCGGCTGCGTTGCGGAACGGGAAGCCGTCGTGGGTGGTGTCGGAGCTGAGGCGGGGATCGCCGAGCAGGGCCCGCAGCTGGTCGTAGCGGGTGACGATCCAGGGGCTGGTGCCGTCCCATATCCGGGCCCGGGCCAGCGGGGCGTCCTCCTCTTGCAGGGCGAGCAGGGAGGGCGGCGGGTCGAACGGGCACCCGCTCGCGCGGGGCGCGGGGTAGGCGAGGTGTTCCGACGGTGCGGCGGTCGAGGTCTCGGCCATGGGTTCCTCCTCGGCAGAGCGGCCACCCAACATCCCTAACGGCGTTAGGTGCCATGGGCAACGATATCGACCCCGTGTGTCACATCAACACCACGAAGTGACCACCGTCGCTATCCGGCCATCACCCGGTCGAGCAGGTCGTCCGCCCGGCGCGCGATGATCTCCCGGTCCGCCTCGAAGGGCAGCGCCATGGAGATGGCGACGATCCCGTGCAGCGCCGACCACAGCAGCAGCGCGTCCTTGCGGTCCCGCTCGCCGCACGGGTCGGCGCTCCGGCAGGCGGCGACCGCGTCCTGCCACACCCCGGACAGCAGCCACACCGGGTGCTGCGGGGAGTGCTCGCGCGGCGCCGCCACCCGCTCCAGGCCGAACATCAGCCGGTAGCGGGTCTGGTTCTCCAGCGCGAAGCCGCAGTAGCGCTGGGCCATCGCCCGCAGCGCGGCCGGCGGCCCGGCCGCCTCCGCCCGGTCCCAGGTCGCGCGCAGGTCGGCGACGAGCGTCTCGTACGCCTCCTGGGTCACCGCCGCCACCAGGTCGGAGCGGTCCTTGAAGTGCAGGTAGATGCTGGGTGCGGAGATCCCCACCTCCCGGGCGACCGCGCGCAGCGACACCGCGTCCTCACGGCCGGCCGCCGCCAGCAGCCGTCCGGCCGCCGCCAGGATCTCCGCCTTCAGCGCGCCGCCTTCCCCCCACTGGCTGGGCGTGCGCCGCTTGAACCCCTCCGCCATCCCCGCTCCTTCCGCCGCGCTCCCTCCTATCAAAGCTGACCGAATTCCCCCACCCCCGCGCAAGGCGCTCTTGCGCGGGCCGGCCGCACCCGCACTCCCGTGACGGGTGCGGGTGCGGGTGCCGGTGCGGTGCGGGTGCGCGGTGCGTTGCGGTGTCAGCCGCCCGCGGCGGCCGTCGCGGCCGGCTCCCGGGCCGCCGCGGTGGCGGGGGTGCCGCGCCGGCCCTTGCCGCCGCGCTGCTTGAAGCGGCGGCACGGCTCCTCGACGAGGAAGTACGACGCCAGCGCCATGATGAAGGTGGCGAGCAGGGTCGACGGGAAGAGCATCCGCCGCACCCCCAGGTCGCTGAGCAGGTGCATCAGCGGGTAGTGCCACAGGTAGAGGCCGTAGCTGAGGTTACGGCCGATCCAGGCGAGCGGCGCGATCGAGAGCACCTTCGCCAGCGGTGAGCCGGGCAGCAGTTCCAGCGCGGTGAGCAGCACCACCGTGAGCAGCGCGGTGACGAGGAACCCGACGGTGTACTCCGGCGCGATCCAGGCGCTGTGCCCGGTGATCTGGACCTGCCAGACGATCAGGCCCAGCAGCACGAACGCGGGCACCCACAGCCGTGCCGCCCAGGTCCGCAGCTTCTCCCGCCAGGGGTCGTCCGGGGCCAGCCGGGCCAGCAGGATCGCCAGTACCGCGCCCGCCAGCAGCTGGTCGGCCCGGGTGTCGGGGCCGTTGTAGATGCGGTGCGCGGCCTGCGCGTCCCACAGGTGGAAGCGCCACAGCAGGGGCAGCAGGGTCAGCACCGCCGCGGCGATCAGCACCGTACGGGCCCGCAGCCGGCGCAGCAGCAGGAGCAGCACCGGCGGCCACAGCAGGTAGAACTGCTCCTCGACGCCGAGCGACCAGGTGTGGCCGAGCGGCGCGGTGACGCCGGAGTAGGCGCCGGCCTGGGCCGCGCGGACCAGGTTGACCAGGGAGAAGGCGGACAGCAGCGCCGCCGAGACGCCGTGCCGGAAGGACTGGAGGGGCGCGAAGCTGAGCAGTGCGGTCATGACGCAGACCACCAGCAGCGCGGGCACCAGCCGCCACCAGCGGCGCCGGTAGAACTGCCACAGCCCGATGCCGCCGGTTCTGGCGAACTCCGCGAGCAGCAGCCGGGTGATCACGAACCCGCTGATCGTGTAGAAGATGTCCACCCCGATGGAACCGCCGGGCACCTTGTCGGGGTGGAAGTGGTAGATGATCACGAGCATCACGGCCAGGGTGCGCAGCCCGTCGATGCCGTCGACCCGCTTGCCGGGTGTCCGGACCGCCGAGGGGAACGCCTCGGCCTCCCGTCCTGCTGGTACCGCCTCTCGTCGACCGCTGTGCTGCCGCGTGTGGATGGGGGGTTGGCTGCTCACGCAGGTACCGCTTCCCTGCTATCGCTGATAGATGTCAAATGCACTCGCCTCAGCCAAGCAGTGCTTTGGTAAACGGCCAATAAAACGGAACCGGTCCCTCACACGATCCTCACAGCTCAACGCCCGGCCGGCGGACCGCCGCGCAGGTCACACCGGCGCACCGGAAAATCCCGGCAGTGCCAACTCACAGGAAGCGCAGAAGGAGTTGGCGACCGGCACCGGAACGGCCGCGGCGGGCCGCCCGGTTCGGGCGGCCCGCCGCGGCCGTCAACACCGCGTGGTGAACTTCACCCCACCGAGGAGTACGCCACCACGCCCCGCAGCAGCCCGTCCACGGCCTTGCGCGCGTTGCGCCGCACCGGGCTGTCCTCCGGCGCCGCGTTGCCGATCTGGCCGAGCACGTCGATGAGCTGCTTGCACCAGCGCACGAAGTCCCCGGCGGGCATGTCCGCGTCGGACAGCACCGCGTCCAGGCCGTGCCCGGACGCCCAGCGGTAGGCGGGCCAGGCGAAGCCGAGGTCGGGCTCGCGCTGGCCGACGCCCTCAGTCTGGCTGATCCGGTGGTCCTCCTCCAGCGCGTCCAGCCGGCCCCAGATCCGCACCATCTCGCCGAGCGCCGCCTTCGCGTTCCCGGTCGGGAGCTTCGGCAGCACCGAGTCGTCGGACTGCCGGGACTCGTAGACCAGCGCCGAGGCGCACGCGGCGAGTTCGGCCGGGCCGAGCCCGTCCCACACCCCGTCGCGCAGGCACTCGCTGGCCAGCAGGTCCAGTTCGCCGTAGAGCCGGGCCAGCCGGCGCCCCTCGGGGGTGACGGTGTCGCCGTCGAGGTAGCCCAGTTCGCCGAGCACCGCGCAGACCCGGTCGAAGGTGCGGGCGATGGTGTTGGTGCGGCCGGCGATCCGCCGCTCCAGCTGCTGGGTGTCGCGGCGCAGCCGCTGGTAGCGCTCGGCCCACCGGGCGTGGTCCTCGCGGTCCGCGCAGCCGTGGCAGGGGTGCGCGCGGATCTCGGCGCGCAGCCGGGCGATCTCGGTGTCGTCGGCGGCCGCCGAGCGCTGCTTGCGGTGCCGGGAGGGCGCCGCCCAGCCGGCGGTGCCGGCCTTGCTGCGCATCGCCGAGGCGAGGTCGCGCCGGGACTGCGGGCTGCGCGCGTTGAACGACTTGGGGATGCGCATCCGGTCCAGCGCCTCCACCGGCACCGGGAAGTCCAGCTGGGCCAGCCGCTTGACCTGGCGCTCGGCGGTGAGCACCAGCGGGCGCGGCCCGTCGTGGTACTCCTCGCCGCGCCGGTGCCCCGTGACCCGGCCGGCGGGCACCCCCGGGTCCAGCACGAGCGCGAGCCCGGCGTACTTCCCCGCGGGCACGTGGATGATGTCGCCCGGCTTCAGCTTCTCCAGCGCCGCCGCGGCGGCGGCCCGGCGCTGCGCGGCGCCCTGCCGGGCGAGGTCGGCCTCGCGCTCCTTCAGCTCGCGGCGCAGCCGCATGTAGGCGTCGAAGTCGCCGAGGTGGCAGGTCATCGACTCCTGGTAGCCGTCGAGTCCCTCTTCGTTGCGCTGCACCTGCCGGGCGATGCCGACCACCGAGCGGTCGGCCTGGAACTGCGCGAAGGACGTCTCCAGCAGCTCCCGGGAGCGGTGCCGCCCGAACTGCCCGACGAGGTTGACCGCCATGTTGTACGACGGCTTGAACGACGAGCGCAGCGGGTACGTCCGGGTGCCGGCCAGGCCGGCGACGGCCCCCGGGTCGAAGCCGCGCTGCCACAGCACCACCGCGTGGCCCTCGACGTCGATGCCGCGGCGCCCGGCGCGGCCGGTGAGCTGGGTGTACTCGCCGGGGGTGATGTCGGCGTGGGTCTCGCCGTTCCACTTCACCAGCTTCTCCAGCACCACCGAGCGGGCCGGCATGTTGATGCCCAGCGCCAGGGTCTCGGTGGCGAACACCGCCTTGACCAGGCCCTTGACGAACAGCTCCTCGACCACCTCCTTGAAGGTGGGCAGCATCCCGGCGTGGTGGGCGGCGATGCCGCGCTCCAGACCCTCCAGCCACTCGAAGTAGCCCAGGACGTGCAGGTCCTCGTCGGGGATGGCGCGGGTGCGCTCCTCCACGATGGACCGCACCCGCAGCCGGGCGTCGTCGTTGTTCAGCCGCAGGCCCGCGTACAGGCACTGCTGGACGGCCGCCTCGCAGCCGGCCCGGCTGAAGATGAAGGTGATCGCGGGCAGCAGGCCCTCGCTGTCCAGCCGGTCGATGACCTCGGCGCGGCTGGGCGTCCAGATCCGGCTGCGGGCGCGCCGCTCGCGCTCCCGGTCCGCCTCCCGGCCGCGGCGGCCGCGCGGGTAGGTGCGCTGGTTCTCCATCCGGGCGAGCCGTTCGAGGTCGGCGTTGACCTCGCGGCGCCCGCCGGGGTCGGCGGGCCCGGACTTCTCCTCGAACAGGTCGTACATCCGCCGCCCGGCCAGGACGTGCTGCCACAGCGGCACCGGCCGGTGCTCGGAGACGATCACCGCGGTGTCGCCGCGTACGGTGTCCAGCCAGTCGCCGAACTCCTCCGCGTTCGACACCGTCGCCGACAGCGACACCAGGGTCACCGACTGCGGCAGGTGGATGATCACTTCCTCCCACACCGCGCCCCGGAAGCGGTCGGAGAGGTAGTGCACCTCGTCCATCACCACGTAGCCGAGGCCGTCGAGGGCCGGGGAGCCCGCGTAGAGCATGTTGCGCAGGACCTCGGTGGTCATCACGATCACGGGCGCGTCGCCGTTGACGCTGTTGTCACCGGTGAGCAGGCCGACCTTCGCGGCGCCGTAGCGTTTCGCCAGGTCGTTGTACTTCTGGTTGGACAGGGCCTTGATGGGCGTGGTGTAGAAGCACTTGCGGCCCTCGGCCAGGGCCAGGTGGACGGCGAACTCGCCGACGATCGTCTTACCCGAGCCGGTGGGGGCGGCGACCAGGACTCCGCTGCCGCCCTCCAGCGCGCGGCAGGCGTCTATCTGGAACGGGTCGAGGCCGAACTCGTAGAGCTCGCGGAACTGCGCGAGCGCGGTGGCGTTCTCTGCGGCGCGGCGACGGCTGGCGGCGTAGCGCTCGGCTGGCGACATCTCTTCGGTCATCTCCTGCACGAGCCTACCCGGGGGCACCGACACCGTGCGTGATCTTTACCGCCCGACTCCCGCCGGGGGGCTCACACCAGCAGGTGCAGGGCGCCCGGTACGGTCCGCGCGGTCAGCGGCAGCGGGCCGAGCGGCTCCCCGTCGGCGTACCCGGTGACGCCCGCCGCGCTCAGCCGCACCCGTGCCGCCCGGTGCACCGTGACCACCGGGTGCGCGGTGTGGGTGCCGCGGTAGACGCGGGGGAAGACCCGCAGCAGCGTGGTGCGGCTGCACGGGCCGACCACGCACACGTCGAAGAGTCCGTCGTCGGGCCGCGCGCCGGCGCAGATGCGCATGCCGCCGCCGTAGGAGGTGCCGTTGCCGACGGCTATCAGGGTCGCCTCCACCTGCTGCTCGGGGGCGTCGTCGAAGGCCACCGTGTAGGGGATCGGGCGCAGCGCGGCCAGTTCGGCGAGCATCGCCGCGTCGTAGCGGAAGCGGCCGCCAGGGAAGCGCATCCGGTTGCCCCGGTCGTTGACCCGCGAGTCGAAGCCCGAGGCCAGCACGGTGCCGAACCAGGTGTCGCCGACCCGTCCCAGGTCGATCCGGCGGGTACGGCCCTCGGCCAGCGCCCGCGCGAGGGTCCGCCCGGCGGCGGCCGGGTCCTTCACCGGCAGGCCGTTGGCCCGCGCGAAGTCGTTCCCCGTGCCCACGGCGACCACGCCCAGCGGCGTGTCCGTGCCCGCCACCGCCTGGAGCGCCAGCGACACCATCCCGTCGCCGCCGACGGCCACCACCGCCCCGGTGCCGTCCGCCACCGCGGCCCTCATCCGCGCCACCGCGTCGGCCGCGTCCGCGCCGACCTCCTCCCGCACCTGGAACCCGGCCGCCCTCAGCTCCCCCGCCGCACGCCCGCCCGCCGCAGCGGCCCGCCCCCGCCCGGCCGCCGGATTCACGGCCAGCGTGATCTCCCTGCCCACCCCCGCGCTCCCCTTCCCCCGGGCTGACCGCCCCTTGCGTTACGTGTGTGCCCGCGCCCCGGCGACGGCGAGCCGCCAGAACAGGGGCGCGGGGAACGGCGCGACCAGCCCGCCACCGGGGCGCACCCGGAAGACGAACAGGACCCCGCGGCGGGGAGCCGCTACGTGGCGTCGCCGTAGTCGTCGTCGGAGGTGCGGCGCTCCGCGTCGGCGTCGAACGGCTGCGCGGCAACCTGCTCGGGGACGTAGTCGAGGCTGGACGCCTCGTCGGGGTCGAGCGAGAAGTCGGGATCGGCCGAGCGGCGGCGGTCCCGGCGGCGGTCGTTGAAGAAGCAGACGATCATCGCGAGGAAATACAGCAGCACGATGGGCGCGGCGAGCAGCGACATCGACAGCGGGTCACCGGTCGGCGTGGCCACGGCCGCGAAGACGGTGATGCCGATGACCATGCCGCGCCACCACCCGAGCATCCGCCGCCCGGTGACCATGCCGGTGAAGTTCAGCAGGACCAGCACCAGGGGCAGCTCGAAGGCGAGGCCGAAGACGATGATCAGCCGGGCCACGAGGTCGAGGAAGTCGTCCAGCGGCAGCAGGTTCGTGGTGTCGCTGGGGACGAACCCGATCATGATCCGCGCGGTCTGCGGCAGGATCTCGTACGCGAGCACGGCGCCGGCCAGGAACAGCGGCACACCGGCGGCGACGAAGCCGAGCGTGTAGCGCTTCTCGTTCTTGTGCAGCCCGGGCGCGAGGAAGGCCCACAGCTGGTAGAGCCACACCGGGGAGGAGACGACCACGCCGGCCATCAGCGAGACCTTCAGCGCGATCGAGAAACCGCCGAGCAGACCGCTCACGGTCATCTGCGCGCACGCCTCGGTGTGCGTCTTCTGCTCGGCGGTGGGCACCGCGCCGTTCACACAGCGGACGTTCGCCGGGATGCGGTGCTGGAGCAGTTCGATGATGTGCTTGTAGAACACCGCCGCCACGATCGTGACGACGAGGATCGCCAGGACCGACTTGAACAGCCTGTTGCGCAGCTCACGCAGATGGTCCGCGAGGGGCATCCGGCCCTCGGGGTCCTTCGTCACCTGCTTGCGGGCAGTCTTGAGCACCCACGTCCTCGTCTCGTGCGGCAGCCGCCACCGGAGCACCCGGTCCCGGCTTGGTCCTTCACCTGTCGCCGGTCGCCGCGGGGGACGGCCGGGCGGCGGTAACGGTCTCGGATCAGCTCTGGCTGGTGGTGCGGGCCGGCTCGCTCACCGGGCGCGCGCTGGCGGTGTCGCCCGGGGCGGACTGGATGGTACGGGCGGCGGTCTGCGGCGCGGCGGCACCGTCGGCCTGCGCGGTGCTGTCACTCTTCATCGCCTTGGCCTCGCTCTTGAGGATGCGGGCGGACTTGCCGACCGAACGCGCGAGGTCGGGAAGCTTCTTCGCGCCGAACAGGACGACGACGACGGCGATGATGAGGAGGATTTCCAGGGGTTTCAGGTTGCTGAGCATCGAAGGTCCACCTTCTCACCTTGGCGGCGTGGTCCGTGCGCCCACGGTCCGGAGCCGGGCGGGTGCCCGAAGCCGTGCCGCGCGGTGATCGTAGCGCGCGGCTGCGGACGGCGACGTAAGCACCGTCGTCCACCCGGCTGCGGCCCGAGTCGCGCCTGGTTCGCGGGCCGCCGGGGCAAGAGTACCCTCACCTGCCGGAATCTCGGCAGGTCTCAGCGGCGTGAGATCTCCCCGGTCCGCTCGGCCAGCGGAACCGCGGCCCGGCGCAGCCGCTCGCTCGCCGCGGTCAGCGCCTCGGTGCTGGCGGTGACCTGGTGGGCGAGTGCCTGGACGGCCGCGAAGACCCGGACCGCGAGCGCGCCGAGCACCAGCAGGCCGGCGGTCGACAGCCCGACGTAGAGAAAAAGCCACCACATGAGGCGCGAGCCTATCGGGCGCCGGGCGGGGGCAGGCCGCAGCCCGCCGCCGCACGGCCCGCCGGGGGTTCGGCCGGCGGCTCGAGCGGGGGTTCAGCCGCCGGTCAGCCGCATCGTGGGCACCCCGCCGCCGGTGAGCAGCTCGACGATCCGCTCGCCGGCCGGCTTGCGGACGGCCTCGCCGCACTCGGGGCAGGTGAAGGAGTAGAAGGTGCTGCGGGAGGAGGCGCCGATGGCCAACCGCAGTGCTCCGGCGTCCAGTTGGAAGCTGCTGCGGCAGTGCGTGCAGTTCGCCCGGAACACCGCCGCGGGCGCCGCCGCGGCGTCCTGCGGCTCCGCGTCATCCTGCGGCTGCCCGTCGTCCTGGGGCGGGCGGGCCGCCCGGAGCGTACCGCCGCCCGTGGCGTCACTCACCGTACGCGGCCAAGGCCCGTACCGCCGCCTCGCGGGCGCCCTCGGCGAGGTCGGGCGGCGAGACGATCCGGCCGTCGCGGCCCAGCCGCAGCGCCAGCCGGCGCAGCGAACCGGGGTCGGGCGTGCGCAGGGTGATCCGCAGGCCGCCGTCGGGCAGCTCCTCGGCGCTGTCGTGCGGGTAGTACTCGGCGACCCAGCGCCCGCCGGGCCCGACCTCGACCACCACCTCGGGATCGTCGCCGGCCGGCTGCACCAGGCCCTGGGACAGGTCGCGCGGCTCGATCCGGGGCGGGTCGGACGGCTCGTCCAGCAGCCGGATCTCCGCGACCCGGTCCAGCCGGAAGGTGCGGCGGTCCTCCGACAGCCGGCACCAGCCCTCCACATAGGTGTGGCCGACGGCGAACAGCCGGATCGGGTCCACCTCGCGGTCGGTGAGCGTGTCGCGGGCCGGCGAGTAGTAGCGCATCCACAGCCGGCGGCGCTCGGTCAGCGCGCGGTCGACGGTGGCGAACACGCTGCCCTCGGACTCGAAGGTCACCGACAGCCGGCCGCTGGCCCCGGCCGCCTCCCCCGCCGCCGTCTCCAGCTTCGCCGCCGCGCGCTGGAGCGCCTGCCGGTCGCCCTCGCGCAGGCCGGGCAGATTGGCCACCGCGCGGGCGGCCACCAGCAGCGCGGTCGCCTCGTCGGCGGCCAGCCGCAGCGGCTGCGCCACGTCGTCGGCGGTGCCGGGGTTGTGCCACCAGATCCGCTCGCCGTCGGTGTCGATGTCGAGCAGGTCACCGCCGCGGAAGCTGGTGCCGCACAGCGGCAGGACGTTCAGGTCGCCGATCAGCTCGGCCTCGCTCACCCCGAAGGCCCGCGCCACCTCGCTGACCCGCGCCCCGGGCCGCTCGCGCAGATACGTCACCAGGGACAGCATCCGGCGGGTCTGGTCGATCGCGTTGCTCATCGGTCGCTCCCCCAGCACTGGATCACGGTCAGCCCTTCGCCACGGCGCGCAGCCGGTCCACCAGCTCCACCCGCAACTCCTCGGGCGCCACCACGACCACGTCCGGGCCGAACTCGGCCAGCCACGCGTCCAGGCCGTGCCCGTACGGGACCTCCAGCTCGTCCCACTCCGCGTCGACCGGGGTGGTGGCCACCGCGCGGGCGCGCAGCGGGTAGCCGCTGTCGCGGCGCAGTCTGATCCGCGCGGTGGCGGCGGTGGCGCCCTCGCCGGCCCAGCGCGCCACGGCCTCGCGGACGTCGATGTGGTCGGGCACCTCCACGGTGAAGGCGCCGCGCGCCCTGACCCGGCCGGAGATCCGCGACAGCCGGAAGACCCGCACCTCGCCGCGGTCGCGGTCGTGGCCGGCCAGGTACCAGTGGCCGCGCCAGCACTCCAGCGCCCACGGCTCGACCAGTCGCGGCTCGGGCCGTACGGCGTTGGCCTTGCGGTAGTCGAAGGCGACCGCCTTGCGTTCGCGGGTGGCGACCATCAGCGCCTCGAAGGCCGGCTCCGGCGCCGGGATGCGGGGCTCCAGCGCGGTGGTGGTGTCCTCGTACGGCACCCCGGCCGCGCGCAGCTTCTGCAACGCCCCGCTGGCGGCCTCGGCGAGCCGGGCCTGCTGCCAGACCTTCGCGGCCAGCGCGAGCGCGGCGGCCTCCTCGGGGTCCAGGGCGATGTCCGGCAGTCGGTTGCGGTCGCTGCGGGCGAGGTAGCCGAACTCGCCGTCGATGCTCTCCACGGTGTCGATGACCAGGCCGAGTTCCCGCAGGTCGTCCTTGTCGCGCTCGAACATCCGGTTGAACGCCTCGTCGGAGGTGACCTCGTGGTACGCCTCAATCGAGGCGCGCAGGTCGCGCTTGCTGACCGGGCGCCGGGTGTTCATCAGGCACAGCGCGAGGTTCATCAGCCGCTCGGCCTTGGCGATCGCCATCAGTACGCCCTCATCCGTGTGTTCTCCCGCCCGGCGCGCCCGCGGGCGTGGCCCCGCTGAACCGTACCGCTCAGCGGCGCCGCCCCCAAAACCCGCGGCCCCCGCCGGACAGCGGCGGGGGCCGAGGTCAGCGCACCGGGGGCGCCCCGGTGCGCGGTGGTAAAACGCTCGTCCGATCAGGCGCTCGGCCGATCAGACGCTCGTCGGATCAGCTGCTCGTGCGATCAGACGCTCACGAGGTCGCAGACGAAGATCAGGGTCTCGCCCGGCGCGATGGTGGCGCCGGCGCCGCGGTCGCCGTAGGCGAGGTGCGCGGGGATGGTCAGCTGGCGGCGGCCGCCGACCTTCATGCCCTGCACGCCCTGGTCCCAGCCGG
Source organism: Streptomyces sp. CA2R106 (assembly GCF_037034245.1). Classification (NCBI taxonomy): domain Bacteria; kingdom Bacillati; phylum Actinomycetota; class Actinomycetes; order Kitasatosporales; family Streptomycetaceae; genus Streptomyces; species Streptomyces sp. CA2R106. The sequence goes on along the minus strand of NZ_JBAGKC010000006.1, from coordinate 40,120 downwards.
CGATGACCTGGCCGACACCGAGCTGGAACTGCAGCGGCACGCCGCGGTTCCAGCTCGCGTCGAACTCCTCGCCGGTGGAGAACGCGACGCCCACGTAGTGGACGGAGACGGTGTCGCCGGCCTTCGCGACCGGGCCGTCGCCCTCCCAGATGTCCTTGATCTCGAGGCCGGCCGGCGGCTCGCCGCCCGGGAAGTCGATCTCGGGCTTGTCGATGCTCACTGCGGTGCTCCTTGTGCTGTTGCGGGCAACCCGAACAGTCTTGCAGACCTCACAGGATGGCCAGCACGTCGAGGGTGAAGACCAGCGTCGCGTTCTTCGGAATGCCGCTGCCCGACGGCGGGTTGGCGCCGTAGGCGAGTGAGCCGGGGGTCACCAGCAGGATGCGGCTGCCGGCCTTCTTGCCGACCAGGCCCTCCTGCCAGCCCTTGATGAGCTGGCTCAGCTCGAACGCCGCCAGCTGGCTGCGGCTGTAGCTGGAGTCGAACTCCTTGCCGGTGGTCCACACCTTGCCCTGGTACTGCGCCAGCACCGCGTCGGTGGACTTGATCACCGGGCCGTCGCCTTCGAGGATGTAGGCCGAGACGAGCTTGGTGGGGGCCTTGGCGCTCTTCGGGATGGTCAGCGAGGGCATCTTGCCGTCGGTGTTGGTGCCGACCTTCGGCAGGGCCGCGTCGTTCTGCGCGACCGCCTTGCCCTGGGCGGAGCTCTTCGCGTCGAAGCGGTCGAGCACGTCGATGACGAACACCAGCGTGTCGGTGCCCTTGATGCCGGCCTGCGAGTTGCCGCTGCTGCCGTAGCCGAGCGACGGCGGGATCGCCATCTCCACCCGGCTGTGGACGCTCTGGCCGACCAGGCCCTGGTCCCAGCCGGGGATGAGCTTGCCCTCGCCGATCACGTTCGTGTACGGGCTCTTGCCGAAGGAGGTGTCGAAGACCTTCCCGGTGTTCCAGATCTGCCCCAGGTAGTTCACCTGGACGTAGTCGCCGCTGGCGATCTTCGCGCCGTCGCCCTTGATCACCGTCTTCACGGCGAGGTCGGAGGAAGGGGTGCCGGTGCCCTTGGCGACGGTGGGCTTCTGGTTGAAGCCGGTGCCCGCGGTGATCCCCGGCACCGGGCCGGAGACGATCTTCGCCGTCGGGGTCGCCGAGGCGCTCGGCGAGGCGGCCGAAGTGGTCGCCGACGGCGACGAACTGGGCTTCGCCGAGCCGCTCTTGCTGTCGCTGCCGCAGCCGGCGGCGGTGAGCAGGAGCGCGGGTACGGAGAGCAGTACTGAGCGTCGGCGCACGGAAATCCTCGTTACGGTCGTCGGAGTGGGGGCCTGCTGGGTCGATCCATGGCGGAGAACACGAGTACAGCCCCCACACCCTACGGCGTGCCGCAGGCCCCGTACGAGATACGCACGGGGCCTGCGCGGCCGGTGGGGCCGAAGGTGGCGGATGCCGGGTCACATAGCGGGTCACATACCGGCGATCAGCTTCTCCACCCGGTCGTCCACCGACCGGAACGGGTCCTTGCACAGCACGGTGCGCTGCGCCTGGTCGTTGAGCTTCAGGTGCACCCAGTCGACGGTGAAGTCGCGGCGCTGCTCCTGGGCGCGGCGGATGAAGTCGCCGCGCAGCCGGGCCCGGGTGGTCTGCGGCGGCACCGACTTCGCCTCGAAGATCTTCAGGTCGCTGCAGATCCGCTTGGCCTGGCCCTTCCGCTCCAGCAGGTAGTACAGCCCGCGCCGGCGGTGGATGTCGTGGTACGCGAGGTCTATCTGCGCGACCCTCGGGTGGGACATGGTGATGTTGTCGCGGTTGCGGTAGCGCTCGATCAGCTGGTACTTCATCACCCAGTCGATCTCGGTGCCGATCTTCGACAGGTCGCCGCTGCCGATGGACTCCAGGGCCCGGCCCCACAGCTCCAGCACCTGGTCGATGACGCCGCTGCGGATGCCGCGGCGCTCGCAGAACTCGACGGCCTTGGAGTAGTACTCCTGCTGGATGTCGAGCGCGGACGCCTCCCGGCCGGAGGCGAGCCGCACCTTGCGGCGGCCGGTGATGTCGTGGCTGACCTCGCGGATGGCCCGGATCGGGTTCTCCAGGGTCAGGTCGCGCATCACGGTGCCGGCCTCGATCATCCGCAGCACCAGGTCGGTGGCGCCGACCTTGAGCAGCATCGTCGTCTCCGACATGTTGGAGTCGCCGACGATGACGTGCAGCCTGCGGTACCGCTCGGCGTCGGCGTGCGGCTCGTCCCGGGTGTTGATGATCGGCCGGGAGCGGGTGGTCGCCGAGCTGACGCCCTCCCAGATGTGCTCGGCGCGCTGGCTGACGCAGAAGACCGCGCCGCGCGGGGTCTGGAGCACCTTGCCCGCGCCGCACAGCAGCTGGCGGGTGACGAGGAAGGGAATCAGGATGTCCGCCAGCCGGGAGAATTCCCCGTGCCGGGCGACCAGGTAATTCTCGTGGCAGCCGTAGGAGTTGCCGGCCGAGTCGGTGTTGTTCTTGAAGAGGTAGACGTCGCCGGCGATGCCCTCTTCGTGCAGGCGCCGCTCGGCGTCCACCAGAAGGCCCTCGAGGATGCGTTCCCCGGCTTTGTCGTGCGTGACGAGTTCGGTGACGTTGTCGCACTCGGGAGTGGCGTACTCCGGGTGCGAGCCGACGTCGAGATAGAGGCGGGCCCCATTGCGGAGGAAAACATTGCTGCTGCGGCCCCATGACACGACACGGCGGAAGAGGTACCGCGCCACCTCGTCAGGGGACAGACGCCGCTGTCCCCTGAACGTGCATGTGACGCCGTACTCGTTCTCCAGCCCGAAAATGCGGCGGTCCATGTCTGAACATTACGCCTGATCCGACGTGCTGAAACGGGGATCGGGGGCACGGTTTGGATCTTTTTCCGTGACCTGCCGACCGGTTTCGACCTCGCGGGGCGTCAGGATTCGCCCGGTGGACAGCAGTACGCCCAGCGCCACGGCCCCGCAGGCGGCGCAAACCCCGAATCCGGCGGAGGTTCCGACGTGTTGCGCAGCGACCCCGGCGACCGCGGTGCCCAGCGCCGCGCCGACCCCCATGGCGGTCACCACCCAGGAGAACGCCTCCGTGACGGTGCCCGGCGGGGCGTGTCGGTCGACCACCAGGAAGGCGCAGGCGAGGGTGGGCGCCAGGAAGAGCCCGGACAGCGCGGCGAGCGGCAGCATCCAGCCCAGCGCGGGGGCGAGCAGCAGCGGCGGGTAGCAGGCGGCCAGGCCCACCGCGAGCAGCCGCAGCCGCCGCTCGGGGGCGCCGGCGAAGGTGCGGGTGCCGTAGACCAGGCCGCCGGTCAGCGCGCCGAAGCCGTTGGCGGCCAGCAGGTAGGACGCGGCGGAGCCGCCGCCGTGCGCGTCCCCGTAGGCGACCGCGGCCAGCGAGAAGGCGCCCAGCGCGATGCCGACGAAGAAGCAGGCGCCCAGCAGCGCCAGCAGCCCGGGCGAGCGCAGCGCGCCCAGCCAGTGCGGCGCGCGGACCTCGGCGCGCCACTGCCGGGACGGCCCGGAGGTGACGACGATCAGGGTGCCGGCCACGCCCAGCAGCCCGGTGAGGACCACCGCGGCGGCCTCGGAGGCGGCCGCGACCGCCGCGGTGACCAGCAGCGGCCCCAGCGTGAACAGCACCTCCTGGGCGGCGGCGTCCAGCGCGTAGGCGCGGCGCACCTGCTCCTCCCGGTCCAGCACCGCCGGCCACAGCGCCCGCAGGCCGCCTTCCAGCGGCGGTGTGGCGACCCCGGCGAGCAGCACCGCGGCGACCGCGACGGGCAGCGGGCGCGGGCCGTTCGCGGCGAGCAGCCCGAACCCGGCGGCCGACAGCAGCGCGGCCCCCGCCATCACCCGCGGCTGCCCCCTGCGGTCCACCGCCCGCCCGAGCAGCGGCTGGCCGAGGGCGACCGCGAGCCCGTACAGCGCGGACAGGGTGCCGGCCAGGCCGTAGCCGGCGCCGTGCGCCCGGACGAACAGCACGATCGCCAGCCCGGACATCGCGTTGGGCAGCCGGCCCAGCAGGGTGCCGCCGAGCAGCCGCGCGGCGTGCCGGGTCCGCAACAGGTCGCCGTAGCCGCTCGCCATCGCCCCTCCGCATTTAGTGTTACGTATAACGTCTTCGGCGTCATACGTACCATGTCGGCAGCTCACGGGTCCAGACCGTGGGGCGGGTTCCAGGAAGGCGGCGGGCGAGGTGGCCGGGAGCGATCGACCCACATCGCGCGATGTGGCGCGGGTGGCCGGCGTGTCGCAGGCGACGGTGTCGCTGGTGCTCGGCGGGAAGTGGCGCGGGCGGGTCTCGGAGCGCACCGCGGAGGCGGTGCGGGGGGCGGCCGGGGAACTGGGGTACCGGCCGAACGCGGCCGCGCGCAGCCTGCGGCTGGGGCGGACCAGGACCGCGCTGCTCGTGGTGCCCGCGCTCACCCACGAGTACTTCGCCCGGGTCTACGCCGGGGCCGCGCGGGTGGCCGACGCGCACGGCTTCGGGGTGGTGCTCTACCCCTCGCCCGAGGGGGTCGGGCCGGCCCGTGACCCGTTCGGCTCCGCGCGGGCCGCGATCGACGGGGTGATCGCTTCCTCCATGGCGGCCGACGCGCTCGCGGGGATCGCCGAGGGCGGGCTGCCGCTGGTGATGCTGGACAGCGGGCCCGGGGCGGCGGGCGGTCCGCCGACGGTCGACCTCGCCGTCGCGGACGGCATCCGCCAGGTGGTGCGGCACCTCGTGGGGCTCGGCCACCGCAGGATCACGCATCTCGCGGCCGACGTGGACACCTGGACGTTCCGGGTGCGGGCGCAGACCGTCCGCGAGGAGCTCGCGGGCGTCGAGGGGGCCCTGCCGGGGATCGAGCGGTGCGGGCTGAACGTCCGTGCGGCTCATGACGCGGCCGTGCGCGCCCTCACCGGGGCCGGGCCCCGACCCACCGCACTCCTCTGCGACGGCGACATCCTCGCCGCCGGCGCCTGCAAGGCCGCGCGGCGGCTCGGGCTCCGGGTGCCGCAGGATTTGTCCGTCTCGGGCTTCGACGATCTCGAACTCGCGACCGCGCTCGATCCCGAGCTCACCACGGTGCGGCTTCCCGCCGAGGAGGTCGGGGCGCAGGGTATGGCCACGTTGCTCGGGCGCATTGACGGGGTGCCCGTCGCCCCGGTCGAGCTGCCCGTCCAACTCGTTCCCCGCGGGTCCACTGCGTTGGCGCCGTGACGGTCCGTGCCACTTGCCGCACGCGCGCGACTGCCGCTGCGCGGTGGCTGGTCGCGCAGTTCCCCGCGCCCCTGGGTGAGTGCGGCTGCTCCGCAGCGCACAGCGACGCAGGGACGCGGGTAGTCCCCCAACCGACGGGACCGGGCTGGCCCGAGGGGCCCAGGGGCGCGGGGAACTGCGCGGCCAGCCCACCACCCACAGGTGGTCCCCCAACCCACAGGACCAGCCCACCCCGGGGGCAGGGGCGCGGGGAACTGCGCGACCAGCCCACCACCCACAGGTGGTCCCCCAACCGAGAGAACCGGGTTGGGCGGGGGGAGGGGCGGGGAGGGCTACTCCTCTTCTTCGTCCGAGGGGTCGTCCGTCTTCGTGGTGGCCGCGCTGTCGGACTCGAGGAGGCGGGAGAGCTGGCGGCCGAGGATGCGCTTGAACTTGCGCTGCTGGGGCCGGGTGCGGTCGAGGACCGCGACCTCAAGCTGCTCGGCGGTGAGCTGCCGGTCACTCCCGCCGTTGGAGTCGCGCCCGAGGGACTCGACGGCCAGCGCCAGCGCCTCCGCCAGGGTCATGCCGTCGCGGTGCCGCTGGTCGAGGTAGCTGCCGATCTGGTCGGAGTTGCCACCGACGGCGACGGCACCGTGCTCGTCGACGATGGACCCGTCGTGCGGCAGCCGGTAGATCTGGTCGTCCTCGGCCGCGGCGCCCACCTCGGCCACGATCAGCTCCACCTCGTACGGCTTCTCGCCGACGCTGGAGAAGATGGTGCCGAGGGTCTGCGCGTAGACGTTGGCGAGGCCGCGCGCGGTGACGTCGTCGCGGTCGTAGGTGTAGCCGCGCAGGTCGGCGTAGCGCACCCCGCCGATCCGGAGGTTCTCGAACTCGTTGTACTTGCCGACGGCGGCGAAGGCGATCCGGTCGTAGATCTCGCTGACCTTGTGGAGCGCCCGCGAGGGGTTCTCGGCGACGAAGACGATCCCGTCGACGTACTGGAGCACCACGACGCTGCGGCCGCGCGCGATCCCCTTGCGGGCGTACTCCGCGCGGTCCGCCATGGCCTGCTGGGGCGAAACGTAAAAGGGCGTGGACACCGGCTCAACCGTGCCTTTCTGCTGTCGTCGGCGCTGCTGCGTAGGTCAAGGGCCGCGGCGGGCGCGGCGGGTGAGCGGGCGTCACAGCACCTCGGCCTGCGGGCCGTCGGGGTGTTCGAGCCGGCCGTCGAGCACCGAGCGGGCGATCGTGGCGACGTCGGACTCCTCGAGCCGGCGGAAGCCGTCCTCGGTGATGACGGTGACGATCGGGAAGATCTGCCGGGTCAGGTCCGGGCCGCCGGTGGCCGAGTCGTCGTCGGCCGCGTCGTACAGCGCCTGGATGACCGCGGTGACGGTCTGCTGCTCGGTCTGGTCGCGGCGGTGGAGCTTCTTCAGCGCGCCGCGGGCGAAGACCGAACCGGAGCCGGTGGTGGCGAAGTTGACCTCTTCGGTGCGGCCGCCGGTGATGTCGTAGGAGAAGATGCGGCCCTTGGCGCGGTCGGTGTCGTAACCGGCGAAGAGGGGGACCACGGCGAGGCCCTGCATGGCCATCGCGAGATTCCCGCGGATCATGGTGGACAGCCGGTTGGCCTTGCCCTCCAGGGAGAGCGTGGCGCCCTCGATCTTCTCGTAGTGCTCCAGCTCCAGCTGGAAGAGCTTGACCATCTCGACCGCCAGGCCGGCGGTGCCGGCGATGCCGACCGCGGAGTACTCGTCGGCCGGGAAGACCTTCTCGATGTCGCGCTGGGCGATCACGTTGCCCATGGTGGCGCGGCGGTCGCCGGCGAGCACGACGCCGGAGTCGAAGACGGCGGCCACGATGGTGGTGCCGTGCGGCAGCTCAACCGCGCCCTTGACCGCGGGCAGCGCCCGGTTGCCGGGCAGCAGCTCGGGCGAGTGCTCGCCGAGGAAGTCGAGGAACGACGACGAGCCGGGCGTCAGGAAGGCAGCCGGCAGATGCCCGGGCTTACGAGTGTTGGCTTCCACGCGATTCCTTCCACACGATCATGGTGTTTGCTACGGACCCTACCCATGGGCCCCGCATCCATCCGCCCCGCGGTCCACAGGACGCGGGGCGGACGAACGGGTGAGCGGCTACTCGCCGCCCTTCTGGACGAAGGAGCGCACGAAGTCCTCGGCGTTCTCCTCCAGGACGTCGTCGATCTCGTCGAGGACCGAGTCCACGTCGTCCGAGAGCTTCTCGTGGCGCTCCTTGAGGTCCTCGGCGGCCTTGGTGTCCTCCTGGACCTCCTCGGCCTCGTCCGTGGAACGCGTAGCCCGCTGCTGTCCGCCGTCGGTGTCCTTGGTAGCCATGTCCCTCACCCCGCTCGGTTGCGTGCGTACAAGATCAGACCCTACAAGGAGGGTCCGACTACGGCCCTCGAATACGACAACGTCCGAGTGCTAGGGACTTGATTCCCGGTTCCGGGCCGTTTCAGCCGCGGATCAGCCACCGGACAGCACGCGGACCAGCTCGTCGGCCGTGCGGCAGCGGTCCAGCAGGTCCTTGACGTGCTCCCGGGTGCCGCGCAGCGGCTCCAGGGTGGGCACGCGCTGGAGCGAGTCGTGGCCGGGCAGGTCGAAGATCACCGAGTCCCAGGAGGCGGCGGCCACGTCGTCGGCGTACTGCTCCAGGCAGCGGCCGCGGAAGTAGGCCCTGGTGTCCTCCGGCGGGCGCTGTACCGCCCGCAGCACCTCGTCCTCGGTCAGCAGCCGCTTGACCCGGCCGCGGGCCGCCAGGCGGTTGTACAGGCCCTTGTCGGGGCGCACGTCGGCGTACTGGAGGTCGACCAGGTGCAGCCGGGCGGCGTCCCAGTCCAGGCCGTCGCGGCGCCGGTAGCCCTCCAGCAGCTCCAGCTTCGCCACCCAGTCCAGCTCGCCGGACAGGCTCATCGGGTCGGTCTCCAGGCGGCCCAGGACGTCCTCCCAGCGGGTCAGCACGTCCCTGGTCTGCTCGTCGGCGTCGGCGCCGTAGCGCTCCTCGACGTACTTGCGGGCGAGGTCGAAGTACTCCATCTGGAGCTGTACGGCCGTAAGTTTACGGCCGTTGCGCAGTGTGATGAGCCGGCGCAGCCCGGGGTCGTGGGAGACCTCGTGCAGGGTCCGCACCGGCTGGTCTACCGCGAGGTCGACCTTGATGAACCCCTCCTCGATCATGGACAGCACCAGCGAGGTGGTGCCCAGCTTGAGGTAGGTGGAGATCTCCGAGAGGTTGGCGTCGCCGATGATCACGTGCAGCCGGCGGTACTTCTCCGCGTCGGAGTGCGGTTCGTCCCGGGTGTTGATGATCGGGCGCTTGAGGGTGGTCTCCAGCCCCACCTCGACCTCGAAGTAGTCCGCGCGCTGGCTGAGCTGGAAGCCGTCCTCGTGCCCGTCCTGGCCGAGGCCGACCCGCCCGGCGCCGGTGACCACCTGCCGGGAGACGAAGAACGGCGTCAGGTGCCGGACGATGTCCGAGAACGGGGTCTCCCGGCGCATCAGGTAGTTCTCGTGGGTGCCGTAGGAGGCGCCCTTGTTGTCCGTGTTGTTCTTGTAGAGCAGGATCTGCTGGGCGCCGGGCAGCTGGGCGGCGCGCACCGCCGCCTCGGCCATGATCCGCTCCCCCGCCTTGTCCCACAGCACCGCGTCGCGCGGGTTGGTGATCTCCGGCGAGGAGTACTCCGGATGGGCGTGGTCGACGTAGAGCCGGGCGCCGTTGGTGAGGATCACGTTGGCGAGGCCGATGTCCTCGTCGGTGAGCTGGGTGGAGTCGGCCGCCTCCCGGGCGAGGTCGAAGCCGCGGGCGTCCCGCAGCGGGTTCTCCTCCTCGAAGTCCCAGCGTGCGCGCCGCGCCCGGTGCATCGCCGCCGCGTAGGCGTTGACGATCTGGGACGAGGTGAGCATGGCATTGGCATTGGGGTGGCCGGGGACGGAGATGCCGTACTCCGTCTCGATACCCATTACTCGCCGTACGGTCATGCGGCCCTCCTTGCCCGGCTCCGGCCCGTCCGGGCCCGAAACACACCGGCTGCGGGTACCCGCTGGTCGGGACCCGCAGCCGGAGGGTAGTGCTTACAGATACTGTCCGGTGTTCGCCACGGTGTCGATGGAGCGTCCGGTGTCCGCTCCCTGCTTTCCGGTCACCAGGGTGCGGATGAACACGATCCGCTCGCCCTTCTTGCCGGAGATCCGCGCCCAGTCGTCGGGGTTGGTGGTGTTCGGCAGGTCCTCGTTCTCCTTGAACTCGTCCACGCACGCGGCGAGCAGGTGGTTCACCCGCAGCCCGCGCTGGTCGTGGTCGAGGAAGTCCTTGATCGCCATCTTCTTCGCCCGGTCCACGATGTTCTGGATCATCGCGCCGGAGTTGAAGTCCTTGAAGAACAGGACCTCCTTGTCACCGTTGGCATAGGTGACCTCCAGGAAGCGGTTCTCCTCGCTCTCGGAGTACATCCGCTCGACCACCGACTGGATCATGGCGTCCACGGTGCCGGCCCGGGACTGGCCGTGCTCGGCGAGGTCGTCGGAGTGCAGCGGGAGGGTGTCGACCAGGTACTTGGAGAAGATGTCCTTGGCCGCCTCGGCGTCCGGACGCTCGATCTTGATCTTCACGTCGAGCCGGCCGGGGCGCAGGATGGCCGGGTCGATCATGTCCTCGCGGTTGGAGGCGCCGATCACGATCACGTTCTCCAGGCCCTCGACGCCGTCGATCTCGGCGAGGAGCTGGGGGACGATGGTGTTCTCCACGTCGGAGCTGACGCCCGAGCCGCGGGTGCGGAACAGGGACTCCATCTCGTCGAAGAAGACGATGACCGGGGTGCCCTCGGAGGCCTTCTCCCGGGCCCGCTGGAAGACCAGGCGGATCTGCCGCTCGGTCTCGCCGACGTACTTGTTGAGCAGCTCGGGACCCTTGATGTTCAGGAAGTAGCTCTTGCCCTGCGGCCGGCCGGTGACCTCGGCGACCTTCTTGGCGAGCGAGTTGGCGACCGCCTTGGCGATGAGCGTCTTGCCGCAGCCGGGCGGGCCGTACAGCAGCACGCCCTTGGGCGGCCGCAGTTCGTACTCCTTGAACAGGTCGGCGTGCAGGTAGGGCAGCTCGACCGCGTCGCGGATCTGCTCGATCTGGTTGCCGAGGCCGCCGATCTGCCGGTAGTCGATGTCAGGGACCTCTTCGAGGACCAGCTCCTCGACCTCGCTCTTGGGCACGCGTTCGTACACGTAGCCGGAGCGGGGTTCGAGCAGCAGCGCGTCGCCGGTGCGCAGGGTGCCGTCGAGCAGCGGCTCGGCGAGCCGGACCACGCGCTCCTCGTCGGTGTGCCCGATCACCAGGGCGCGCTCGCCGTCCTCCAGGATCTCCTTGAGGGTGACGATGTCGCCGACCAGCTCGAACTCCATCGCCTCCACGACGTTCAGCGCCTCGTTGAGCATCAGCTCCTGGCCGCGCTTGACCTCGTCGAGTTCGACGGACGGGCTGACGTTGACCCGCAGCTTGCGGCCGCCGGTGAAGATGTCGGCAGTGCCGTCGTCATTGGCCTGTAGGAACACGCCGAAGCCGGCCGGCGGCTGGGCCAGCCGGTCGACCTCCTCCTTGAGGGCCACGATCTGGTCGCGGGCCTCGCGCAGGGTGCTCGCGAGCCGTTCGTTCTGTGCGGAGACGCCCGCCAGGTTGGTCTGCAGCTCGACGATCCGCTCCTCGAGAATCCTCGTGTGCCGCGGAGAGTCGGCGAGCTTGCGTCGCAGGACGGCGATCTCCTGCTCAAGAAAGGCGACCTGGCTCATGGGGTCTTCCGAACCACGAGCGGGTCGGCCGCCACGGTTGAATTCGTCGTCGTGGGCCGCCACGGTCCTCACCTCCTCCAAGGGGAGCTGGACGTTCCCAGACCCTACCTGGGCTGGTAGGGGTTGAAACCCCTAGATCACAAAGACGATCGCGGTGTGTCCGATCTTCACCCTTGCGCACGTCCCTCCGCCACTGGGATACCCGCCGATCTCCATTCGAAAGCCGCCGGTTGTATCGTCGTTCGGGTCAACAGCCGCCGGGGGCTGTTGCTTCCCCGGGTGCTTCCCCGGTTATTTCCGGAACGACGAACGGCAGGGATGGGTTCCGCGTGAGCGACAGCCAGGGCCAGGGCGCAGCCGAGGCACTAGAGGTCTGGATCGACCAGGACCTGTGTACGGGCGACGGGATCTGCGTGCAGTACGCGCCCGAGGTGTTCGAGTTGGACATCGACGGGCTGGCGTACGTCAAGGACTCCGACGACGAGTTGCGCCAGTCCCCGGGCGCCACCGTGCCCGTGCCGCTGCCGCTGCTCACCGACGTGGTGGACTCGGCCCGGGAGTGCCCGGGCGAGTGCATCCATGTGCGGCGGGTGGCGGACCGGGTCGAGGTGTACGGCCCGGCGGCCGACTGACCGCGGCGGCCCTCGGCTCAGACGGCCCCGGCGGCCGGGCCGGGCAGCGCCACGTACCGGTCGCCGCGCCACTCCCAGGTGTAGGTGCGCTTCAGGTCCGGGCAGCAGCGGGCGACGTCGTCGCTGGAGAAGCCGAGCACGGTGGCCTTGACGGTGTCGCCGTCCAGCCGGAAGTCGGAGATCTGCCGGTCGTCCTGGGGCCTGACCAGGGTGACCGCGATCTTCGGAGCGCCGCCGGGGTGGGCCGGGGCGGACAGCACGTACACGCCGCTGGGCGGGGTGCCGGTGTCGGAGTGGCAGCGGACCACGACGGCGGTCTCGGGCCGCCCGTCGCCGTCGAAGTCGGCCGAGACGTGCGAGATCACGTCCACCTTGGCGCCGGGGGCGCAGGTCAGCGGGTAGCTGACGGCGTTCGGGTCGGGCGCGGCGACCGGCGGCCCGGATGTCGTCGCGGCGGGTCTGGCGGCGGCCTTGGGGCTGGCGTCCGCGGGCTGCACCAGGGCCATGGCCCCGACCAGGGCGCCCACGGCGGCGGCCGTGGTGATCCAGTGCACAGCGCGGCTGTGCGTGTGCGGAAGGGCCTGACCTGCGGAGGGCTGCACTCGCCTGGCTCCTGGGGGTTCGGTCTGCGGGGGTGGCCAGCATGGTGCCACACGTCACACGGGCGCGGTACGGCGGGGGCGGTGCGGACCCGGGCCGCCGGTCCCCGCGGTCTCGCCGGTGGGCCCGGACCCGTCCGGTACGTCCCCAGGTGGCGGAAAAGCGCCGCGCCGCCGCCGGCGGCCCGGGCGGGCAAACCGGCGGCGGCGCGGTGAAGTTGGCCGGAAACGGACCTCAGCTGTCGGCGCCGCTCCCGCCGCCCGGGCCGGTGTAGTCCTCGCCGTAGGCGCCCTTGGCGGGGCGGCGGCGGCGCAGCGGCGGCTCGACGCCGTCGGCCAGCCGCCGGGCGGTGAGGAGGAAGCCGGTGTGGCCGATCATGCGGTGGTCGGGCCGGACCGCGAGCCCCTCGACGTGCCAGGTGCGGACCATCGACTCCCAGGCGGCCGGCTCGTTGAAGGTGCCGTGCTCGCGGATCGCCTCCACGGTGCGGGCGAGCTGGGTGGTGGTGGCCACGTAGGCGCACAGGATGCCGCCGGGCACCAGGGCCTTGGCGACGGCCTCCAGGCACTCCCAGGGCGCGAGCATGTCGAGGACGACCCGGTCCACGTCGGTGTCCGACAGGTGGTCCTGGAGGTCGCCCACGGTGAGCTGCCAGGCCGGGTGCGGGCCGCCGAAGTAGCGCTCGACGTTCTGGGTGGCGATCTCGGCGAAGTCCGCCCGGCGCTCGTAGCTGTGCAGCATGCCGTGGTCGCCGATCGCGCGGAGCAGGAAGCTGCTCAGCGAGCCGGAGCCGACGCCTGCCTCGACCACCCGGGCGCCGGGGAAGATGTCGGCCATCGCCAGGATCTGCCCCGCGTCCTTGGGGTAGACCACGGCGGCGCCGCGGGGCATGGACAGGACGTAGTCGGGGAGCAGGGGGCGCAGCGCGAGGTAGGCGACGTTTCCCGTGGTCCGCACCACACTGCCCTCGGGGGCACCGATCAGCTCGTCGTGCGGGAAAGCGCCCTTGTGGGTGTGGAACTGCTTTCCGGCTTCGAGCGTGAACGTGTAGTGGCGTCCCTTGGGGTCGGTGAGCTGGACCTGGTCCCCGACTCTGAAAGGCCCGCGCCTGCGGGCTGCACCAGTCGGTTCGGACATAGGACCACCTTAGTGGCTCGCGGCACCCGTTCCGACGGCGGCCACGGGCGGGTGGTCCGCGGTGCCAGGCCGCGCGGAACCAGGCCGCGCGGAACTAGGCCGCGCGGGACATGGCGGCGACGAAGGCGCGCTCGACGTCGGCGGTGGACAGGACGCCGTAGATCTCGCCGGTGGGCTCCACCACGAGGTACTCGGTGGAGGGGGTGGCGCGCAGGGTGTCGAGGAGTTCCTCGCCGGTGAGGTCGGCGGACACCCGCATCCCCGGGCGCAGGTCGTGGGACAGGCCGCTGACCGCGACCCAGGGGCGCCGGTGCTCGGGCACCGAGATGATCGCCGACTCGCGCACCAGCGCCGTCGGGTCGCCCTTGCCGTCCACGACGACCAGGGCCCGCGCGCCTGCCTCGTTCGCCCGGCGCAGCGCCTCGGACAGCGGGGTGTCGGAGGAGACCGGCACGGCCCGCCGGGTCAGGGTGCGTGCCCGCAGGTCGGGCAGGCGCTCGCGCAGCCGCGCCATCCGCAGCCCGTTGCCCGCGCCGGTCCACATGATCGCGGCGAGGATCGCGGCCAGCAGCGCGTCGGTGAGCGAGTCCGCGCCGCTCTCTCCGCCGCCCCGCAGGTAGGACAGCATGGGCATGCCGATCAGGACGGCCAGCGCGAGCACCCGCCCGGCCCAGGCGGCCGCCACGGTGCCCTTCATCGGGTCGCCGCTGAGCTTCCAGACCACCGCCCGCAGCATGCGGCCGCCGTCCAGCGGGAGTCCGGGCAGGAAGTTGAAGATCGCCACGATCAGGTTGCTGACCGTCAGCCCGGCGAGCAGCACCCCGGGCACGGTGCCGCGGTCGACGAGCTGCATCCCGCCGTAGAAGACCCCGGACAGCACCAGCGACAGCAGCGGCCCGACGAAGGAGAGCATGAACTCGCGGCCGGGGGTGTCGGAGTCCTTCTCGATCTCCGAGACGCCGCCGAAGAACTGGAGTTGGATGCGGCGCACCGGCAGGTCGAACCGGATCGCCGCCACCGTGTGCGCCAGTTCGTGGACGAGCACCGAGGCGTAGAAGGCGACCGCGAAGAAGAGCGAGACGAGGTAGCGGACGCCGCCGAGGTCGGGCAGCACATGGTCGAGCTGTCCGCCGAAGACCCAGGTGATCAGTGCGGCGACCAGGAACCAGCTGGGGGCGACGTAGATGGGGACGCCGAGGAACCTGCCCATGAGGATGCCGCCGCCCGGCTCCCTCGGCTGCTTGTCCGTGCCGTCCTCGCCGCCGCGGCCCGGCGCGCGGGTGTTCCGGGACGGTGGACCGCCGCTCTCGCTCACTCATTCCCCTTCTGAAAACAGACCCCCGTGCCGATCATGCGGCACGAGGGGCATCGGGCCCATGATATGGCCCTGTCGCGTGGGGCACACCGGCGCGTGCCCTGTGTCGGTGGCAGGCCGTAAGGTCGTCTGCCATGGGGACGCAGACGAAGCAGGCGGAGCAGACCGGGGCGGCCGCGGCGAAGGGGCCGTCGGGCGGCCCCGGCGGCGGGCTGCCGCCGCGCCCGCCCGCGTCGCTGTCGCCGTCGCGGGCGGCGGACTTCATGCGCTGCCCGCTGCTGTACCGGTTGCGGGTGATCGACCGGCTGCCGGAGCAGCCGAGCCAGGCGGCGACCCGCGGCACCGTGGTGCACGCGGTGCTGGAGCGGCTGTTCGACGCGCCGGCCGCCGAGCGCACACCGGAGCGGGCCCGCGCGATGGTGCCCGGCGAGTGGCAGCGGCTGCTGGCCGCCCGCCCGGAGCTGGCCGGGCTGTTCACCGCGGCCGAGGGCGCGCTCGACGCAGCGGCGCTGGCGGAGTGGCTGGCGAGCGCCGAGCGGCTGGTGGAGCGGTGGTTCACGCTGGAGGACCCGACCCGGCTGGAGCCCGCCGAGCGCGAGTTGTACGTGGAGACGGTGCTGGAGTCGGGGTTGACGCTGCGCGGCTACGTCGACCGGCTGGACGTGGCGCCGGCCACCGGGGACCTGCGGGTGGTGGACTACAAGACGGGCAAGGCGCCCCGCCCGGAGTACGCCGACGAGCCGCTGTTCCAGATGCGGTTCTACGCGCTGGTGCTGTGGCGGCTGCGCGGGGTGGTGCCGCGCCGGCTCCAGCTGGTCTACCTCGGCAGCGGCGACGTGCGGACGTACGACCCGTCGGAGGCGGACCTGCTGCGCACCGAGCGGCGGCTGCTGGCGCTGTGGGAGGCGATCCAGGAGGCGACGGCCAGCGGTGACTGGCGGCCGCGGCGCACCCCGCTGTGCGGGTGGTGCGACCACCAGGCGCTGTGCCCGGAGTTCGGCGGCACTCCCCCGCCGTACCCGCTGGCGCGCCCCGCCGACGCGGGCGGCACCGGGCCCCTCGTGGGCGAGAATGGTCCGGTCTAGCGAAGGAGTACTTGTGGCGATCCGCGTCCTGCTGGTGGACGATCAGCCCCTGTTGCGCACCGGCTTCCGGATGATCCTGGAGGCCGAACCGGACCTGGCCGTGGTCGGCGAGGCCGGGGACGGGCAGCAGGCGCTGGACCAGGTGCGGGCGTTGCAGCCCGACGTGGTGCTGATGGACATCCGCATGCCCCGGATGGACGGGGTGGAGGCGACCCGGCAGATCACCGGCCCGGACCGGTCGGGCCCGGCGAAGGTGCTGGTGCTGACCACCTTCGACCTGGACGAGTACGTGGTGGAGGCGCTGCGCGCCGGGGCCAGCGGCTTCCTGCTCAAGGACGCGCCGGCCGCGGAACTGGTGCAGGCGATCCGGGTGGTGGCCGCCGGCGAGGCGATGCTCGCGCCCAGCATCACCCGGCGGCTGCTGGACAAGTACGCCGGCCGCCTCCCGTCGGGCGAGGAGGCGCTGCCGCAGCCGCTGCACACGCTGACCGAGCGCGAGGTGGAGGTGCTGAGGCTGGTGGCCCGCGGCCTGTCGAACGCGGAGATCGCCGCCGAGCTGTTCGTCAGCGAGACCACCGTGAAGACGCATGTCGGCCATGTGCTGACGAAGCTGGGCCTGCGCGACCGGGTGCAGGCGGCGGTGTACGCGTACGAGAGCGGCCTGGTGCGGCCCGGCGCGGGCTGAGCCGAGCCGCCCGCCCACGGCAACGCCCCTGCACCGGTCCGGCGCAGGGGCGTTGCCCTTTCGCGTGCCGCGCCCGGGGGCGCGGCGGTCGCGGCGGTCGCGGTCAGCTGGAGGCGCCGCGGCCCAGCTCCCAGAACTGCGTGGTGGTCGACGCGTTGAGCGCCCACTCCGCGCCGGTGATGTCGTTGCGGGCGGCGATGTACTGGTTCGCCTGCCACAGCGGGAGCATCGGCACCTGCTCGGCGACGAGCTTCTGCGCCTCGTCGAAGGCGTCCGTGGTGGCGCTGCGCTCGGCCTGGCGGCGGGTCTCCGGCAGGATCGTGTTCCGGATCTGCGTCAGGTCGTACGGCAGCGGGATGAACGTCTCCTTGTCGAAGAACGGCGCGATGTAGTTGTCGGGGTCGGGGAAGTCCGGCAGCCAGCTCAGCGCGAAGACCTGGTACTTGCCCTCGCCGGCGGCCTTCAGGAACGCGTTCCACTGCTCGCTCTTGACGGTGACGTCGAAGAGCCCGGAGGCGTTGAGCTGCTTGGCGATGGCCTCGGCCTCGGCCTGGTTCATCGTGCCGCCGTTGTCGCGGCGGAAGTTGATGGTCAGCGGCACCTTGTCGGTGATGCCGGCGTTCTCCAGGGTCTTCTGCGCCTTCTTGACGCTGGGCTCGCCGTAGGTGTCGTAGAAGGAGTTGACGTGGGTGGTGATGCCCTGCGGGACCACCGAGTACAGCGGTACCGCGGTGCGCTGGTAGACGTCGCGGGTGATCGCCTGGCGGTCGACGAGCTGGGCCATCGCCTGGCGGACCGCGGTCTTCTTCAGCGACGGCGCGTCGGTGTTGAGGAAGAGGTAGCGGGCCTCGCCGCCGGAGGACTCGGTGAGCTTGAAGTCCGGGTCAGGGTTCGACTGGAGCTTCTGGATCTGGTCCGGCGACATCTGCCGGCTCATCACGTCCAGGGCGCCGGACTTGAGCGCGTTCTCCATCGTGTCGGAGTCGGCGTACATCTTGAGGGTGACGGCGCTGTTGTGCATCTTCAGGGTGCCGTCGTAGTGGTCGTTCTTGGTGAACACCGCCTGCTTGCCCGCGGTCCAGGAGTCCAGCTTGTACGGGCCGGAGCCGACCAGCCGCCAGCCGGTGTACGGCTTCGCCGCCGGGTACACGGTGCTGTCCACGATCGCGGCGGCGGGGGTGGCGAGCTTCGCGGGGAAGGTCGCGTCGGGCTGCTTGAGGTGGAAGACCACGGTCTGCGCGTCGGGCGCGTCCACGCTCTTGACGTCGGATATCAGCGACGACGGGCCGTCGGCCCAGTGGATCTTCTGCATCCGGTCGATGGAGTACTTCACGTCCGCGGAGGTGAGCGCGCGCCCGGTGGAGAACTTCTCGCCGTCGCGCATCGTGCACTGGTACGTCAGTCCCGAGGTGCCGTCGTAGTGGCACTCCTTGGCCGCGTCGGGCGTCGGCGTGGTGCTGCCGCGCTGGTAGGTCAGCAGCATCTGGAAGGTGTTGTAGAAGATGTTCCAGGTGGCGCTGTCGTAGGACGTGGCCGGGTCCAGCGGCGCCGGGTTGTCCTTGGTGAGCTCGATGCTGTCGGTGGTGCCGACGACGATGGGTTTGCCACTGCCGCCGCTGCCGCCGGAACTGCCGCACCCGGTGATGGCGGGTGCCAACGCGCCGAGCAGGGCCGGCAGCACCAGAAGCTTGCGGTTCATCGTTGCTAGTTCTCCTCTTGCGCATGTGCCGGGGGCTCGTGGCGCGCCCGAAAGGCCCAACAGGCCCGCCCGCGTACCCGGATCACAGGAGCAGGGCGGCGGCAGCGCGGGGCACGCTGGGGCGACGATACCGAGATCTGCGGTGATCAGCACCAACGGGTGGGCCAAAGTCAGTGGTCTGCACAAGCGGAGCGGGTAAGATCACACGCTCAGTGAAGGGCCGTGCGCAAGGAGCGCAGAAAAGGGACGTCGAGGTCCTCCAGGGACCGTACGACGGTGCGGCCCGGCGCCGGTGGGATCGGCACCAGCGAGGGCACCGCGACCACCCGGCAGCCGGCCGCCTCGGCGGACGCGACGCCGGTGAGGGTGTCCTCGACGACCACGCAGTGCGCGGGGTCGGCGCCCAGCCGGGCGGCGGCGGCCAGATACGGGTCCGGGTGCGGCTTGGTGCGGCCGATCTCGTCGCCGGCCAGGGTGAAGGCGAAGTGCTCCGGGCCGAGCGAGCGGAGCATGGCGTCGATGGTGCGGCGGTGCGAGGCGGACACCAGTGCGGTGGGCACGGTGTGCGCGACGAGTTCGGTCAGCAGCCGCCGGGCGCCGGGCATCAGGGGCGCGCCCTCGGCGACCAGGTGCTCGAAGCGGCTGTTGATCGCGGCCATCAGCTCGGGCAGCGGCACGCTGGTGCCGGTGACGTCGACGAGGTGGCCCACGCTGCGGGTCATCGGGCCGCCGACGACCACCGAGCGGTGTTCCTCGTCCAGCACGTGCCCGAGGTCGGCGAAGACCGCGGACTCCGCCGCCCACCACAGCCCCTCGGTGTCGACCAGGGTGCCGTCCAGATCCAGCAGCACCGCCCAGGGGCCGTCGTCGGCCTCCTCCTGCGTGCGGACGGCGGCGACCGGGATGCTGCTCGTCATAGGCCCCACTCCTCGGTACTCCTGGGCTCCGGGGGGCACGAAGGCCGGTCGCCGTGCCCCGCGGAAGGTGCGGGGAGACGACCGGCCTGTGCCGGACCCACAAGTCTACGACGGGCGCTCCCGGCCCGCTGAACGGCGGATGAACCGCTGGTCAGCGCGCGTTGAAGTACTTCGCCTCCGGGTGGTGGACGATGATCGCGTCGGTGGACTGCTCGGGGTGCAGCTGGAACTCCTCGGAGAGCTTGACGCCGATCCGCTCCGGCTCCAGCAGGGCGGCGATCTTGGCCCGGTCCTCCAGGTCGGGGCAGGCGCCGTAGCCCAGGGAGAAGCGGGCGCCGCGGTACTTCAGGTCGAACATGTCGACCACGTCGGCGGGGTCCTCCCCGGCGTAGCCGAGCTCGGCCCGGACCCGGGCGTGCCAGTACTCGGCGAGCGCCTCGGCGAGCTGGACGGACAGGCCGTGCAGTTCCAGGTAGTCGCGGTAGGAGTCGGCGGCGAACAGCTCGTTGGCCGCCTCGGAGACGCGGTTGCCGACGGTGACCACCTGGAAGCCGACGACGTCGGTCTCGCCGGATTCCTCGGGCCGGAAGAAGTCGGCCAGGCACAGCCGCCGCCCGCGCCGCTGGCGCGGGAAGGTGAAGCGGGTGCGCTCGGTGCCGTCCTCGTGGAGCACGATCAGGTCGTCGCCCTTGGAGACGCACGGGAAGTAGCCGTAGGTGACGGCCGCCTCCAGCAGGTGCTCGGACTGGAGCTTCGTCAGCAGGCCGCGCAGCCGGGGGCGTCCCTCGCTCTCGACCAGTTCCTCGTAGCTCGGGCCGTCGGCGCGCGACTGCTTCAGGCCCCACTGGCCCTTGAAGAGCGCGCCCTCGTCCAGCCAGGAGGAGTAGTCGGCGAGCTGGATGCCCTTGACCACCCGGCTGCCCCAGAACGGCGGCGCGGGCACCGGGTTGTCCACGGCGACGTCGGAGCGGATCTGGCCGAGGTTGACCTCCTCGGGCTCCTCCGGCTGCTCCCGCTTGGGCACCCGGCGGGCCTTCAGCTCCGGCAGCGCCGCGCCGGGCACCCCGCGCTTCACCCCGATCAGGGCGTCCATCAGCCGCAGGCCCTCGAAGGCGTCGCGGGCGTAGCGGACCTCGCCGGCGTAGATCTCGTGCAGGTCCTGCTCGACGTAGGCGCGGGTCAGGGCCGCGCCGCCGAGGATCACCGGGTACTTCGCGGACAGGCCGCGCTGGTTGAGCTCCTCCAGGTTCTCCTTCATGATCACCGTGGACTTCACCAGCAGCCCGGACATGCCGATCACGTCGGCGCGGTTGTCCTCGGCGGCCTCCAGGATCGCGGAGACCGGCTGCTTGATGCCCAGGTTGACCACGGTGTAGCCGTTGTTGGAGAGGATGATGTCGACCAGGTTCTTGCCGATGTCGTGCACGTCGCCGCGGACGGTGGCCAGCACGATGGTGCCCTTGCCCTCGTCGTCACTCTTCTCCATGTGCGGTTCGAGGTAGGCGACCGCGGTCTTCATCACCTCCGCGGACTGGAGCACGAACGGCAGCTGCATCTGGCCGGAGCCGAACAGTTCGCCGACCACCTTCATCCCGGCCAGCAGCGTGTCGTTGACGATCTCGAGGGCGGGGCGCTCGGCCAGCGCCTCGTCCAGGTCGGCGCTCAGGCCGTTCTTCTCGCCGTCGATGATCCGGCGCTGGAGGCGCTCCTCCAGCGGCAGCGCCATCAGCTCCTCGGCGCGGCCGGCCTTCAGGGACTTGGAGTCGACGCCCTCGAAGAGCTGCATCAGCTTCTGCAGCGGGTCGTAGCCCTCGGCGCGCTTGTCGTAGACCAGGTCGTAGGCGGCCTGGCGCTGCTCCTCGGGGATGCGGGCGATCGGCAGGATCTTGGCGGCGTGCACGATCGCGGAGTCCAGCCCGGCCTTGACGCACTCGTCGAGGAAGACGGAGTTGAGCACGGTGCGGGCGGCGGGGTTGAGGCCGAAGGAGATGTTGGACAGGCCCAGCGTGGTCTGCACGTCCGGGTGGCGGCGCTTGAGCTCGCGGATGGCGTCGATGGTGGCGACGCCGTCCTTGCGGGACTCCTCCTGGCCGGTGCAGATGGTGAAGGTCAGGCAGTCGATGAGGATGTCGGACTCGCGGATGCCCCAGTTGCCGGTGAGGTCGGCGATCAGCCGCTCGGCGATCTCCACCTTCTTCTCGGCGGTACGGGCCTGCCCCTCCTCGTCGATGGTCAGCGCGATCAGCGCGGCGCCGTGCTCGGCGGCGAGCGCGGTGACGCGGGCGAAGCGGGACTCGGGGCCGTCGCCGTCCTCGTAGTTGACGGAGTTGAGCACCGCGCGGCCGCCGAGCTTCTCCAGCCCGGCCTTCAGCACGTCCACCTCGGTGGAGTCCAGCACGATCGGCAGCGTGGAGGCGGTGGCGAAGCGGCCGGCGATCTCGGCCATATCGGCGACGCCGTCGCGGCCGACGTAGTCCACGCAGAGGTCGAGCAGGTGGGCGCCCTCGCGGATCTGGTCGCGGGCCAGCTCCACGCAGTCCTCCCAGCGGCCCTCCAGCATCGCCTCGCGGAACTTCTTCGAGCCGTTGGCGTTGGTCCGCTCGCCGATCGCCAGGTAGGAGGTGTCCTGGCGGAAGGGCACGGTCTGGTAGAGGGAGGCGGCGCCGGGCTCGGCGCGCGGGTCGCGGCGGACGATGTCGTGGCCGCCGATCCGATCCACCAGCTGGCGCAGGTGCTCGGGGGTGCTGCCGCAGCAGCCGCCGACCAGGGACAGGCCGTACTCCTGGGCGAACATCTCGTGCGCGTCGGCGAGTTCGGACGGGGACAGCGGGTAGTGCGCGCCGTCCTTGGTGAGCACCGGCAGGCCCGCGTTCGGCATGCAGCTGAGCGGGATGCGGGAGTGGCGGGCGAGGTAGCGCAGGTGCTCGCTCATCTCGGCGGGGCCGGTGGAGCAGTTCAGGCCGATCAGGTCGATGCCGAGCGGTTCGAGCGCGGTCAGGGCGGCGCCGATCTCGGAGCCGAGCAGCATGGTGCCGGTGGTCTCCACCGACACCGAGCAGATCACCGGCAGGTCGACGCCCGCGGCGGCCATCGCGCGGCGGGCGCCGAGCACGGCGGCCTTCACGCCGAGCAGGTCCTGCATGGTCTCCACGACCAGGGCGTCGGCGCCGCCGGCGATCAGGCCGGCCGCGTTGGCCTGGTAGCCGTCGCGCAGGGTGAGGTAGTCGATGTGGCCGAGGGTGGGCAGCTTGGTGCCCGGGCCGATCGAGCCGAGCACGAAGCGGCGGCGGCCGTCGGCGGCGAAGCCGTCGGCGACCTCCCGGGCCAGGCGGGCGCCGGCCTCGGACAGCTCCTCGATCCGCTCGGGGATGTCGTACTCGCTCATCGCCGAGTGGTTGGCGCCGAAGGTGTTGGTCTCGACGCAGTCCACCCCGGCCTGGAAGTAGGCCTCGTGGACGGAGCGGACGATGTCCGGGCGGGTGACGTTGAGGACTTCGTTGCACCCTTCGAGCTGCTGGAAGTCGTCGAGCGTCGGCTCCTGCGCCTGGAGCATGGTGCCCATCGCGCCGTCGGCGACGACGACGCGGGAGGCGAGTGCCTCCCGGAGTGCGGCGACCCGGGCCGCGTCGTGCGCGGACGCGGCGGGGGTGGACGAGGGGGACGGCAAGGCCATGGGTTGCTCCCTGGAGTGCGACGGCTGTCGGCTATGCGCCGCCGCGCCCCCGGGGGCGCGGCACGCACTCCGCCAGAGTAGCGGGAGCGGCCGGAAAGACTCGGGCGATTCCAGCCACCGGACGGGTCGTACGGGTGGGGTGCGGGCCGTGGTCTGCCATGATGAAGAATGTCCAAGGTCGACATTGTCGACCCGGAGCATCTCCTGCCGCCCGCTGCCGCCCCCGGTCACCGCCCCGGTCGGCGTGCGCGGCGGCCGGCGAACCGCACCGTCCCGCAGATCTTGGAGCGCCGCCATGCCAGGTCCCATCCAGTCCCTGGAACGCGCCGCGGCGATCCTGCGGCTGCTGGCCGGCGGCGAGCGGCGGCTGGGCCTGTCGGACGTGGCCTCCTCGCTCGGGCTGGCCAAGGGCACCGCGCACGGCATCCTGCGCACCCTCCAGCAGGAGGGCTTCGTCGAGCAGGACCCGGCGTCGGGCAAGTACCAGCTGGGCGCGGAGCTGCTGCGGCTGGGCAACAGCTTCCTGGACGTGCACGAGCTGCGCGCCCGGGCCCTGGTGTGGACCGACGACCTGGCCCGCTCCAGCGGCGAGGCGGCGTATCTGGGGGTGCTGCACCAGCAGGGCGTGCTGGTGGTGCACCACGTCTTCCGGCCCGACGACAGCCGCCAGGTGCTGGAGGTCGGGGCGATGCAGCCGCTGCACAGCACCGCGCTGGGCAAGGTGCTGGCCGCCTACGACCCGGTGGCGCACAGCGAGGCGGCCGAGGGCGAGCGGCCCGCGCTGACCGGGCGGACGGTCACGCGGGCGGCGGACTTCGAGGCGGTGCTCGACCTGACCCGGGCCCGCGGGTGGGCCGCGGACCTGGAGGAGACCTGGGAGGGCGTGGCGTCGGTGGCCGCGCCGGTGTACGACCGGCGGCGGATGCCGGTCGGCGCGGTGGGCGTGACCGGCGCGGTGGAGCGGGTCTGCGACGGCGGCGGGATCAGGGCGCAGCTGGTCGCGGCGGTGCGGGACTGCGCGCGGGCGGTCTCCCGCGACCTGGGCGCGGGCCGGTTCTGATGCGGCCCGGGGTGCCGGGCGGGGCGTTTCGGGGCGGCTTGCCGCGGTGTGCCCGGACCGGCGGGCGGGAAGTCATGAGTCTGGTCGGTCACACGGCTCTTGACCTGGTCATCGCAGGGGGCGAGACTTTCGACCTGCGGTCGACAATGTCGAACAACGGACGAATATTGGACCGCGGCTCAGGGACTGGGACAAAGGAGTCGACGTGTCCAACGGCCACATAGTCATCGGCGAACTCTTCGGTACCGCCGTGCTGATCCTGCTCGGCGGCGGAGTGTGCGCCGCGGTGACCCTCAAACGATCCAAGGCCAGAGACGCCGGCTGGGTGGCGATCTCCTTCGGCTGGGGCCTGGCGGTGCTGGGCGGCGCCTACATCGCCAACGGCTACTCCGGCGGCCAGCTCAACCCGGCCGTCACCTTGGGTGTCGCCATCAAGACCGGCGACTGGAGCACCATGCCGTACTACCTGATCGGGGAGTTCGGCGGTGCGATCATCGGCGCGGTACTGGTGTGGGCGGCCTATCTCGGCCAGTTCCACGCGCACCTGACCGACCCCGCCGTGGTGGGCCCGGCGGCCGGCGGGGCCGCCGACGGCACCGCGCAGGCGGTCGCGGCCGGCGAGGCCGGCGGCGCCCCCAAGGCCGACCCGGCCGGACCGGTCAGCGCCGACGCGGAGGCGCAGCCCGGCGGCCCGGTGCTCGGGGTCTTCTCCACCGGCCCGGAGATCCGCAACCCGGTGCAGAACCTGCTCACCGAGATCATCGCGACCGCGGTGCTGGTGGAGTTCATCCTCACCCAGGGCATGACCAAGGGCCTGGCGCTCAACGGCACGGGCATCCTGCTCACCGCACTGCTCGTGGTCGGTATCGGCCTGTCGCTCGGCGGCCCCACCGGCTACGCGATCAACCCCGCGCGCGACCTCGGCCCGCGGATCGTGCACGCGCTGCTCCCGCTGCCCAACAAGGGCGGCTCGGACTGGGGATACGCGTGGATTCCGGTGGTCGGCCCGCTTGTCGGCGCCGCGATCGCCGGTGGCTTGTACAGGCTGGCCTTCATGTAACGCGCCCACCCGAGCGCGCGTGGCGCGCGCGGCCCCCTTCCGCGCGCGCCACGGCCGCCGTACCGGCCCCGCCGCCGACCGCCGCACCCGAACACGAGACACGCGGCACCGGCCCGATCCGCCCACCGACCCGCCCGCACAGGACGCCAGACCCAGCAGGAGCAGACCGTGACCGACACCCCGCACGAGACCGGCACCACCGCCGCCGACGCCACCGCCTCCGCCGACCCGGCCGCACAGGACGCCGGCGGTTCGCACGGCACCGGCCCCTTCATCGCCGCCATCGACCAGGGCACCACCTCCAGCCGCTGCATCGTCTTCGACCGGGACGGCCGGATCGTGGCGGTGGACCAGAAGGAGCACGAGCAGATCTTCCCCAAGCCCGGCTGGGTGGAGCACGACGCCGCCGAGATCTGGACCAACGTCCAGGAGGTGGTGGCCGGCGCCGTCCGCCGCGCCGCCCAGGACGTGCCCGGCTTCGCGCCCTCCGACGTCAAGGCGATCGGCATCACCAACCAGCGCGAGACGACGCTGCTGTGGGACCGGCACACCGGCGAGCCGGTGCACAACGCGCTGGTCTGGCAGGACACCCGCACCGACGCGCTCTGCCGCGAACTGGGCCGGGACGTCGGCCAGGACCGGTTCCGCGCGAAGACCGGGCTGCCGCTCGCGTCGTACTTCGCCGGCCCGAAGATCCGCTGGCTGCTGGACAACGTGCCGGGCCTGCGCGAGCGCGCCGAGGCCGGCGACATCCTCTTCGGCACCATGGACTCCTGGGTGATCTGGAACCTCACCGGCGGCGCGGACGGCGGGGTGCACGTCACGGACGTCACCAACGCCTCCCGCACCCTGCTGATGGACCTGCGCACCCTCGACTGGGACCAGGAGATCCTGGACGAGATCGGCGTGCCGGCCGCGGTGCTGCCGCGCATCGGCTCCTCCGCCGAGGTCTACGGCACCACGGACATCGGCGGGCTGTCGGACGTCCCGGTGGCCTCCGCCCTCGGCGACCAGCAGGCCGCGCTCTTCGGCCAGACCTGCTTCGCGCCCGGCGAGGCCAAGTCCACCTACGGCACCGGCACGTTCATGCTGCTCAACACCGGCGAGACCCCGGTGGACTCGCACAACGGCCTGATCACCACCGTCGGCTACCGGATCGGCGACCAGGCGCCGGTGTACGCGCTGGAGGGCTCGATCGCCGTCACCGGCTCCCTGGTGCAGTGGATGCGCGACCAGATGGGCCTGATCAGCACCGCCGCCGAGATCGAGACGCTGGCGCTGACCGTCGAGGACAACGGCGGCGCCTACTTCGTACCGGCATTCTCCGGGCTGTTCGCCCCCTACTGGCAGGACGACGCCCGCGGGGTGATCGCCGGGCTGACCCGCTACGTCACCAAGGCGCACATCGCCCGCGCCGTCCTGGAGGCGACCGCCTGGCAGACCCGCGAGATCGCCGACGCGATGACCAAGGACTCCGGTGTCGAACTGGCCGCCCTGAAGGTCGACGGCGGCATGACCTCCAACAACCTGCTCATGCAGACCCTCGCCGACGTGCTGGCCGCACCCGTGGTGCGCCCCATGGTCGCCGAGACCACCTGCCTGGGCGCGGCCTACGCCGCCGGACTCGCGGTGGGCTTCTGGCCGGACACCGACACGCTGCGCGCCAACTGGCGGCGCGCGGCGGAATGGACGCCCCGGATGGCGGACGCCGAACGGGAGCGCGAGTACCACAACTGGCGCAAGGCCGTGACCCGGACCATGGGCTGGATCGAAGAGGAGCACTGAGAACGCCATGACCACCCTGCAACGCGTCCCCGCGCTGGGGACGCACCCGACCGCCGGCACGAACCCCGGGCGGGCCGAGACCCGCGAACTGCTCGGGCACGCCACGTACGACCTGCTGGTGATCGGCGGCGGCATCCTCGGCATCACCACCGCCTGGCACGCCGCCCAGTCGGGACTGCGGGTGGCGATGGTGGACGCCGGCGACTTCGCCGGCGCCACCTCCTCGGCCTCCTCCAAGCTGCTCCACGGCGGCCTGCGCTACCTCCAGACCGGAGCGGTGCGGCTGGTCGCCGAGAACCACCTGGAGCGGCGCGCGGTCTCCCACGACGTCGCGCCGCACCTGGCCAACCCGCTCACCTTCTACCTGCCGGTCTACAAGGGCGGCCCGCACGGCGCGGCCAAGCTCGGCGCGGGCGTGTTCGCGTACTCCGCGCTGTCCGCGTTCCGGGACGGCGTCGGGCACGTCATCAGCCCGGCCCGGGCCGCCCGCGACGTGCCCGAGCTGCGCACCGACGACCTGCGCGCGGTCGCGGTCTACGAGGACGGGCAGATGAACGACGCCCGGATGGCCCTGATGACGGTGCGGGCGGCGGTCGACGCGGGCGCGACCGTGCTCAACCACGCCGAGGTCACCGGGCTGCGCTTCACCCGCGGCCGGGTGACCGGCGCGGAGCTGCGCGACCGCACCGACGGCGCCGAGTTCGGCGTGGACGCGCGGCTGGTGCTCAACGCGACCGGCCCGTGGGTGGACCACCTGCGGCGGATGGAGGACCCGACCGCGGTGCCCTCGATCCGGCTGTCCAAGGGCGCGCACCTGGTGCTCAAGCGGACCGCGCCGTGGCGGGCGGCACTGGCCACCCCGATCGACAAGTACCGCATCACCTTCGCGCTGCCGTGGGAGGACATGCTGCTGCTCGGCACGACCGACGAGGAGTACGAGGGCGACCCGGGCGAGGTGGCGGTCACCGAGGCCGACATCACCCAGATCCTGGACGAGGCGGCGTTCTCCGTCCGCGACCACCAGCTCACCCGGGACCTGATCACCTACTCCTTCGCCGGGCTGCGGGTGCTGCCGGGCGGGCCGGGCGACACCGCGAAGGCCAAGCGGGAGACCGTGGTCACCGAGGGCCGCGGCGGGATGCTGTCCATCGCGGGCGGCAAGTGGACCACCTTCCGGCACATCGGCCGCACCGTGATGGCGAAGCTCGCCGAGCTGCCCGGGCACCCGCTCGCCGACGACCTGGAGCCGCTGTCCCGGCTGCCCAAGCGCGCCCCGCTGCCCGGGTTCGCCAGCCGCGACGCGGTCGCGCACCGGCTGGTCGTCGACGGCATCGCGCCCGGCCCGCGGATGGCCGCCGACACCGCGGGCCACCTCGCCGGGCACTACGGCTCGCTCGCCTTCGACATCGCCCGCCTGGCCAACGAGGACCCGGCGCTGGCCGAGCGCATCCACCCGGACGCGCCGGAGATCTGGGCCCAGGTGGTCTACGCCCGCGACCACGAGTGGGCACAGGACGTGGACGACGTGCTGCGGCGTCGGACCACGCTCACCATCCGGGGTCTGGACACGCCGGAGGTAAGGGAGGGCGTGGCGCGCCTGCTGAAGGAGCGCCAGGACTGAGGACGGCACCGGCCGTTCGAATCAGCCGGGGCCGCCCGCTGTTCCTCCGGGGACGGCGGGCGGCCCCGCCGCTTCCCGGCGGGGGCGGCCCGGCTTCACAGCTGGGGTCCGGCCTTGCAGCTGGGGTCCGGCTTTACGGCTGGGGTCCGGCTTTACGGCTGGGGCGGCGCGGGGTCCAGCAGGGCGTCGAGTTCCGCCAGGAGTTCGGCGGATGGGACGCGGCCGGTCCGCTCCAGCAGGGCCAGCCAGCGCTCCCGGCCCTCGCGCCACAGCGCGGGCAGGGTGCCGGCGGCGACGGCGCGGACGGTAGCGGGCGGCAGCTCGGCCTCGGCGGCGCGGGACGGGGTGAGCCAGTGCGCGGTGCTGTGCTCGGCCAGGCGGGCCATCCACAGCAGGTGGCGGGCGGCGTGCGCGAGGGCGTCCCGCGCCCGCAGGTGCTCGCCGCGGGCGGTGACGTGGGCGGCGAGCACCATCCAGTTGGCGAACCGCCCGCACAGGTCGGCGACCTCCTCGGCGGTGCCGGGCAGCGGCGCGCGGACGGGCAGCGCGGCGAGCACCGGGGCGAGCGCGCCGTCGCGGTCCACCACGACCATCGCGTCGACGGCCGCGCCCCTGGCCGGCCACTCCCCCACCGACGGGATGTCCGCGGTGGTGGCGAAGTGGAACTCGCCGCGGACCGCCTGGGCGAAGAGCGCCACATGGGTGCCGAACTCGTTGCGCAGCAGCAGGCGGACCGGCGCGACCCGGGCGCACCAGGCAGCCGGGTCGAGAGCGGCGCGCGCCGCCGGGTCGAGGAAGAGCCAGAACTCCACGTCGCTGTGCGCGTCGCCCTCCCCCGCGGCGAAGGAGCCGTACATCAAAGCGGCGCGGACGCCCTCGTCGGCGCGGCACAACGCCCGCACCCGGTCGATCAGTTCGTGCTGGATCACGCGCGCCAGTATGGGTGTGCGGCCGGGCCGGCTCCAGCGGTTTCGCGGCGCGGCGGCCCCGTACGGGGGCGGGCGTGGGGACGTGGCGGCGGGTGTGGCCCATAATGGGGATACATCGGAGGTCTGGCCCGGCAGGGTGCCGGCAGGCCCGACACGGGGAGGCCCGGATGGCGGTCACGGACGAGGCGATCGAGAAGATCAAGGACATGATCGTCTCGGGGGCGCTGCGGCCGGGCGACCGGCTGCCCAAGGAGAGCGAACTGGCGGCCGAGCTGGGGCTGTCCCGCAACTCCCTGCGCGAGGCGGTGCGCGCGCTGTCGCTGATCCGCATCCTCGACGTACGGCAGGGCGACGGCACCTACGTCACCAGCCTGGACCCGCAACTGCTGCTGGAGGCGCTGAGCTTCGTGGTGGACTTCCACCGCGACGACACGGTGCTGGAGTTCCTGGCGGTGCGGCGCATCCTGGAGCCGGCGGCGACCGCGATGGCGGCGGTCCGACTCACCGCCGACGAGCTCGACGTCCTCCAGGGCAAGCTGGACGCGCTCGGCCCGGCCCCCTCGGTGGAGCAACTGGTCGCCTCCGACCTGGACTTCCACCGCGGCATCGTGCAGGGCTCGGGCAACTCCGTGCTCTGCTCGCTCCTGGACGGGCTGTCCGGGCCCACCACCCGCGCCCGGATCTGGCGCGGGGTGACCCAGGAGGACGCCATCGCCCGCACCCTCCACGAGCACCGGGCGATCCTCGGCGCGCTGCGCGACCGCGACCCCGACGCGGCGCGCGCCTGGGCCACGGTCCATGTGGCGAGCGTCGAGCAGTGGCTGCGCTCCACCCTGTAGGGGCCGGGCAGGTCGGGCCAAGCAGGTCAGGCCAGGTAGGCCGTGCCGGTCAGGCCAGGCCGTAGACGCGGAAGGCGTTGCCGCCGAACACCGCGTGCCGTTCGTCCGCGCTCAGGTCGGCCGTCGCCTGCTCGGCGAGCGCGACGACGTCGGCGTACCGGCCCGCGAGCGTGCACACCGGCCAGTCGGAGCCGAAGAGCACCCGGTCGGAGCCGAAGGCCGCCAGGACGTGGCGGGCGTGGGGCAGCACGTCCTGCGGCCGCCAGGACGCCCACTCCGCCTCGGTGACCAGCCCGGACAGCTTGCACACCGTGTTGGGGTGGTCGGCGACCGCGGAGATCTGCTCGGCCCACGGCTCCCACCGCCCGGCCGCGATCGGCGGCTTGCCCGCGTGGTCCAGCACGAAGCGCACCTCGGGCAGTTCCTCGACGGCGGCGAGCGCGGCGGACAGCTCGCGCGGGGTGACGAGCAGGTCGTAGGCGAGCCCGGCGGCGGCCACCGCGCGCAGCCCGGCGCGCACGTCGGGGCGGTCCAGCCACTGCGGGTCGGCCTCGTCCTGGACCTGGTGGCGGATGCCCACCAGCGGCCCGGCCGCGGCGAGTTCGGCGAGCACGCCGGGCAGCGCGTCGGGGTCGGTGAGGTCGGCCCAGCCGACCACGCCGGAGATCCGGCCGTGCGAGGCGCGGGCGAGGGCCAGCAGGTCGCGGGTCTCCTCGAGCGAGGAGCTGGACTGCACGACGATGGTGGTGTCGATGCCGTGCGCGTCCAGCTCCGGCAGCAGCTCCGGCAGCGCGAAGGTGCGGTTCAGCGGTGCCAGGGCGGCGCCGCGCAGCCAGGGCTGCGGGCGGCGGTCGAGGTCCCACAGGTGGTGGTGCGCGTCGATGCGCAGCGGCCGGGTCACCGCCCCACCGCCGGGAGGGCGGCGGCCGGCAGCGGCACGTCCGGGTCGAGCAGGCCCTGCGCGACGAGCGCGGGCCACAGCTCGGCGGGGATGTCGTAGTCGAACAGCGCCGCGTTGTCGCGGACCTCGGCCGCGCTCGCGGCGCCGACCACCGCGCAGGTGACCGCGGGGTGCGCGAACGGGTAGCGCAGCGCGGCCGCCCGCAGCGGCACCCCGAACTCGCCGCAGACCGCCTGGAGTTGCCGGGCCCGCTCGACGAGGCCGGCGGGCGCGGCCTGGTAGTCGTAGGGCGCGCCCGGCCGGGGGTCGGCGAGCAGCCCGGAGTTGTAGACGCCGCCGGCCACCACCTGGGTGCCGCGCCGCTCGCAGACCGGCAGCAGGTCGTCGTACGCGGTGCGCTCCAGCAGCGTCCAGCGGCCCGCGCACAGCACCACGTCCACGTCGAGGTCGGCGACGAGGCCGGCCAGTACCCCGCTGTGGTTCATGCCGAAGCCGATCGCCCCGACCACGCCCTGGTCGCGCAGCGCGGCGAGCGCCGGGAAGCCGGTGGCGCGGACCTCGTCGAGGTGGTCCTCGACGTCGTGCAGGAAGACGAGGTCGACCCGGTCCACGCCGAGGCGGCGCAGCGAGCCCTCCAAGGTGGCCTCGATGCCGTCGGCGGTGAAGTCCCACTCCCGGGCCCGGGGCGGGTTGTCGACGAAGCCCTGGCCGTCGGGGGTCTCGCCGGGCCGCAGGTCCCGCAGCCGCCGGCCGACCTTGGTCGACAGCAGGTACGACCCGCGGTCCCGCCCGGCCAGCGCCGCGCCGAGCCGCTCCTCGGCGCGGCCCAGGCCGTAGTGCGGCGCCACGTCGAAGTACGCCGGCTGCCCGGCGCGGGTGGCGAACGCGGCCGCGACCGTCGCCTCGGCCTGCTCGTCGGTCATCGCGGTGTAGAGGTTGCCGAGCGGGGCGCAGCCGAGGCCGAGCCGGGGCAGTGCCGGTACGGGCATGCGGTGGGTCCCTCCTAGCGGGAAACGGGTGCGGGGTGCGGGCGGGGAGTGCGGTTCGGGCGTGCGGGCGGGGCCGGCGACGGGGGTCCGTCGCGGCAGGCAGGACCCTAGTCGGCCGACGGGCGCAGCCGCAGGCCCTGCATGCCGCCGTCCACGGCGAGACTGGCCCCGGTGACGCTGGCGGCCGCGGGGCTCGCCAGGTAGACGATCGCGGCGGCGACCTCGTCGGCGCTGACCAGCCGCCCCATCGGCTGCCGGGCGTTGAGCGCGGCCCGCTCGGCGGCCGGGTCGCCGGCCTGGTCGAGCAGCCGGCCGACCCACGGCGTGTCGGCCGTACCGGGGTTGACGCAGTTCACCCGGACGCCTTCGCGGACGTGGTCGGCGGCCATCGCGAGGGTCAGGGCGAGCACGGCGCCCTTGCTGGCGCTGTACAGGGCCCGTTGGGGCAGGCCGGCGGTGGCCGCGATGGAGCAGGTGTGGGTGATCGAGGCGCTGCCGGGGCGGGCGGCCGCGGCGGCGCGCAGGTGCGGCAGGGCGGCGCGGGCGGTCCGCACCAGGCCGAGCACATTGATGTCCAGCACCCGCCGCCACTCGTCGTCGGCGTTGTCCTCCACCGTCCCCACGGCGCCGATCCCGGCATTGCCGACGAGGATGTGCAGGCTGCCCAGGGTGCCGACGGCCTCGGCGACCGCGGCGCGCACCGCCTGGTCGGAGGTGACGTCGGCCTGGACCGGGACGGTGCCCTCGGGGGCGCCCGCGGGGTCGCGGTCCAGTACGGCGACGCGCGCGCCGCGGGCGGTCAGCAGCCGGGCGGTGGCGGCGCCGATGCCGGAGGCGCCGCCGGTGACCAGGGCGGTCAGCCCGGCGAGGTCCTGGGCGGAGGCGGTGGGGACGGGGGTGTGCGGGGCGTCGGTCATCGGGCTGCCAGCTCCTGTCGGGCCACCCAGACCGGACCGTCCGGGTAGCGGTAGTCGGTGAGGGTCGCGGGGACCATGCGGGCGGAGAAGCCGGGGGCGGTGGGCGCCCGGTAGCGGCCGCCCGCGACCACCGCGGGGTCGGTGAAGTGCTCGTGCAGGTGGGGGACGTACTCGATCACGCGGTCGTCCCAACTGCCGGAGACGGCCACGTAGTCGAACATCGAGAGGTGCTGGACGAGTTCGCACAGGCCGACGCCGCCGGCGTGCGGGCAGACCGGCACGCCGAACTTGGCGGCCAGCAGCAGGATCGCCACGTTCTCGTTGACCCCGGCCACCCGGGCCGCGTCGATCTGCACGAAGTCCACGGCGCCGGCCTGGAGCAGCTGCTTGAACACCACCCGGTTGGCGACATGCTCGCCGGTGGCGACCGGCACCGGCTGCCCGGCGCGCACCGCCGCGTGCCCGAGCACGTCGTCGGGGCTGGTCGGCTCCTCGATCCAGTACGGGTCGTAGGGGGCGAGCGCGCGCATCCACGTGATCGCCTCGGCCGCCTCCCAGCGCTGGTTGGCGTCGACGGCGATCCGGATGTCCGGGCCGACCGCCGCCCGGGCCAGCCGCATCCGCCGCAGGTCGTCGTCGAGGTCGGCGCCGACCTTCAGCTTGATCTGGGTGAAGCCGGCCGCGACCGCCTCGCGGGCCAGCCGGGTCAGCTTCTCGTCGGTGTAGCCGAGCCAGCCGGGCTCGGTGGTGTAGGCGGGGTAGCCCTCGCGGCGCAGCCGCCGCGCCCGCTCGGCGCGGCCGGGTTCGGCGCGGCGCAGGATCTCCAGGGCCTCGTCGCGGGTCAGCGCGTCGCCGAGGTAGCGGAAGTCGACCAGGTCCACGAGCTGTTCCGGGGTCATTTCGGCCAGCAGTTCCCACACCGGGCGGCCGGCCCGGCGGGCGGCCAGGTCCCAGGCGGCGTTGACGACCGCGCCGGCCGCCATGTGCATCACGCCCTTCTCCGGGCCGAGCCAGCGCAGTTGCGAGTCGTGGGTGAGCAGGCGGGCGAAGCCGCCGAGGTCGGCGGTGACGCTGTCCACGGTGCGGCCGACCACGTACGGGCGCAGGGCGCCGATCGCGGCGGCGACGACGTCGTTGCCGCGGCCGATGGTGAAGCACAGCGCGTGTCCGGCCAGTTCGTCCGGCCCGTCGGTGCGCAGCACCACATAGGCGGCGGAGTAGTCCGGGTCGGGGTTCATGGCGTCCGAGCCGTCGAGCTGCTCCGAGGTCGGGAAGCGGATGTCGGACACCTCGACCCCGGTGATGGTCGGACTCATGCACTCTCCCGTCACGAGACATCGGATCTCTATCGGTGATCCGATGTATAGCCCCGGATGGCGCGCTCCGTCCAGAGGGAGGCCGGAAATGGTCGACAACAGATCCGACGTATTCCGGTTCCAGCGGCCGGGGAGCCGGCCGGCGGGGTGTGCGGGGCGGCACGCGGAGGGCCGGCCCCGGCGCGGACTGCGGCGCACCGCCCCCGACGCCGTAGGCTTGTTCCCGCACGTGGACGTACACCGCGCGCACGGCAAGCCGGTACGGGGGCGGACCGCCGCCTCCGCCGGCCGGAAGGAGGAGCTGGGTGATCGAGCTGGAGGGTGTTCCCGAGCTGATCGACCCGGTCATGGTGGCCGCGTTCGAGGGCTGGAACGACGCCGGGGACGCGGCCTCCACCGCGGTCGACCACCTCGACCGGGAGTTCAAGGGCGAGGTCTTCGCGGCACTCGACGCGGAGGACTACTACGACTTCCAGGTCAACCGGCCCACGGTGTGGATGGACGGCGGCACCCGGAAGATCACCTGGCCCACCACCCGGCTGTCGGTGGTCCGCATCCAGTCGCCCAAGCCGCGCGACCTGGTGCTGGTGCGCGGGATCGAGCCCAGCATGCGGTGGCGCTCGTTCTGCAACGAGATCCTGGGCTTCGCCCACGAGTTGGGCGTCGAGATGGTCGTCGTCCTCGGCGCGCTGCTCGGCGACACCCCGCACACCCGGCCCGTCCCGGTCTCCGGGGTCACCTCCGACGCGGACCTGGCCGCCACCATGAACCTGGAGGAGTCCCGCTACGAGGGCCCCACCGGTATCGTCGGCATCCTCCAGGAGGCGTGCACGCACGCGGGCATCCCCGCGGTGAGCCTGTGGGCCGCGGTGCCGCACTACGTCTCCCAACCGCCCAACCCCAAGGCCACGTTGGCACTCCTGAACCGTCTGGAGGACCTGCTCGACCTGCGCGTCCCGCAGGGCGAGCTGCCCGAGGACGCCCGCGCCTGGCAGGTCGGCGTCGACCAGCTGGCCGCGGAGGACAGCGAGGTCGCGGAGTACGTCCAGACGCTGGAGGAGGCGCGGGACACCGCGGAGCTGCCGGAGGCATCCGGCGAGGCCATCGCCAAGGAGTTCGAGCGGTACCTGCGGCGCCGCGACCCCGGGGACTACGCGACGAGCGAGGGTACGGACGGGGTGCCCAACTTCCGCGCCAAACCCGAGCCCCGTCAGGAGCCGGAGTCCGCTCCTGACGAGGCCGAGGGCGACGACGAGAGCGGCTCCGGCTCCTCCGGGGAAGACGGCGACGAGTAGCGGCGCGCCGTATTACAGGGCCACGCCCAGGAGGGCGTCGACCGTGCGGGAGACCAGCCCGGGGGCACCTGTGTCCGTACCCCCACCCGCCGCCTGCGAGGCCGCCCAGGCGTCGACGGCGGCGAGGGCGCGAGGCGCGTCCAGGTCGTCCGCGAGGGCGGCCCGCACCTCTTCGAGCAGCGCGTCGGCGGACGGACCGTCCGGGCGGGAGACGGCGGCGCGCCAGCGGCCGAGGCGGGCGACGGCGTCGGCGAGGACGGCGTCGGTCCACTCCCAGTCGGCCCGGTAGTGGTGCGCGAGCAGCGCCAGCCGGATCGCGGCCGGATCGACCCCGTCCTTGCGCAGCGCGGAGACGAAGACGAGGTTGCCCCGGGACTTGGACATCTTCTCGCCGTCGAGGCCGACCATCCCGGCGTGGACGTACGCCTTCGCGAACGGGTACCCGCCGGTGAGCACCTGGGCGTGCGAGGCGCCCATCTCGTGGTGCGGGAAGGCGAGGTCGGAGCCGCCGCCCTGGACGTCGAAGCCCATCCCGAGATGGTCCAGCGCGATCGCCACGCACTCGATGTGCCAGCCGGGCCGCCCGGGCCCGAGGGACGCGCCGTCCCAGCTCGGCTCGCCCGGCCGCTCGGCGCGCCACAGCATCGGGTCGAGCGGGTTCTTCTTGCCCGGGCGCTCCGGGTCGCCGCCGCGCTCCGCGGAGAGCACCCGCATCGCCGCCGCGTCCAGGCGGGAGACCGAGCCGAAGTGCGGGTCGCACTCGACCGAGAAGTACACGTCGCCGTCCACGTCGTAGGCGGCGCCCGCCTCCCGCAGGCGCTCGATCAGCGGCACGATGCCGGGTATGGCCTCGACGGCGCCGATGTAGTGGGCCGGGGGCAGCAGCCGCAGCGCCGTCATGTCCTCGCGGAACAGCGCGGTCTCGCGCTCGGCGAGCGCGGTCCAGTCGTCCCCGGTGTCCGCGGCCCGCTCCAGCAGCGGGTCGTCCACGTCCGTGACGTTCTGCACGTACTCGACCTGGCGCTTGGTGTCGAGCCACACCCGCTGCACCAGGTCGAACGCGTTGTAGGTCGCCGCGTGCCCCATGTGGGTGGCGTCGTACGGGGTGATCCCGCAGACGTACAGGCGGGCGACCGGACCGGGCTCGACGGACACGAGTCCCCCGGTCGACGTGTCGTGCAGACGGAGGGGGCGTCCGGTGCCCGGAAGGGCGGGGACGTCGGAGGCTGGCCAGGCATGCATGAGATGAGGGTAACCGGGCGGCCTCGCGCCCACTCCTCGCGGGCCCGGCGGAAACCCGCCCGTGACCAGGCCCTCCAGCCCGGTCAGACCGGCGGCCAGGGGATGGCGGGCCACTCGCCGGAGGGCGAGGGATGGACGCCGGTGGCCAGGAGCCGGTCCACCCGGGCGCGCAGGGCGGCGGTCTCGGCGGGGGTGAGGAGTTCGGCCAGCCGGTCGCCGAGCGGGCCGGAGAGGTCGGCTGCGAGCCGTCGGAGCATGTCGGCGGCCTCTACCGGCAGCGGCTCGCCCGCCCACCCCCACAGCAGGGTGCGCAGCTTGTCGTCGGTGTGGAAGGTCACGCCGTGGTCGATGCCGTAGAGCCGGCCGTCGGCGGCGACCAGCAGGTGGCCGCCCTTGCGGTCGGCGTTGTTCACCACGGCGTCCAGGACGGCCAGCCGGCGCAGCCTCGGGTCGTCGGCGTGGACGAGCAGCGCGGTGCCGCCGCCGTCGAGTTCGGCGCGGACGACCGCCTTCCAGCCCGGCGCCGGCTCCAGGTCCTCCGTCAGCGCCAGCAGCGCACCGGCGCCCCCCGCGCCGCCGGCCTCCTCGTCCGCGCCCGCGTCCTCACCGGCGTCCTCGGCCGGGTCGTCGTCGGCCGGGTCGTCCTCGTCCGCGGAGTCGATCCACAGCTGGACCATGCCCTCGCCGTACGGTCCGTCGCGCAGGACGGTGGGAGGCACCAGGCCCCAGCCGGTGGCCTCGGAGACGAGGTAGGCGGCGACCTCGCGCTCGGCGAGGGTGCCGTCGGGGAAGTCCCACAGCGGCCGCTCGCCGCGTACCGGTTTGTACACGCAGACGACGGTGTGGCCCTCGTGGGTGCTCTCGCACAGCAGCACGGCGTTGGACGCGTCGCGGATCTGCCCCCGCACCGTCAGCTCGCCGTGGCGCAGCGCCTCCATGTCCCGCGGGTCGAACGCGGCCGGAGCGACGGCCGGGGTGACGGCCGGTGCCGCGGTGCCGGTCCCCGGGTCCGTCCCGGTGCTCAGGCCGACCTCCGGTACCCGTTCTGGCGCGGGCATACGTGTCCTTCCGGGTCCAGGGGCAGGCTGCACAGCGGGCAGGGCGGGCGGCCGGCGGAGACCACGTCGAGCGCGCGCTTGGCGAACGACCGGGCCTGCGCGCCGGTGAGCAGCACCCGCAGCAGCGGCGGGCCGTTCTCGTCGTCCTGGAGCAGCTGCTCCTCGGCCGCCTCCAGCTCCTCCTCGTCCCCGCCGACCAGCTCCACCAGGGCCTGTGCCTCGATGACCATCCGCTCATGGGTGCCGTCCCACGCCAGCGCCATGGTGCCGACCCGGAACTCCTCCTCGACCGGCACCTCCAGCGGGGCGGCGTCCAGCATCTCGCTGGGGGCGACGGCGGGCACCGCGGCATTGCCGCCGGTCCTGCGCACCACCTCGTCCAGGAGTTCGTCGATGCGCTCGGCGAGCGCGGCCACCTGCGTCTTCTCCAGCGCCACGCTGGTGGTCCGGCCCAGCGCGGTGGCCTGGAGGAAGAACGTCCGCTGTCCCGGCTGACCGACGGTCCCGGCGACGAAACGCTCCGGGTGTTCGTAGAAGAAGACCTGACGGGGCACGCCCTGCTCCGTTTACTCGACGCGATCGAATGGATCGACTGTGCTGGTGGCGGGCGGCACGCCGGGGCGCGGGCCGCCGGTCATCCACCCTACTGCGGAAGGAGATCACGAGGTGCCGGTCGAGCCGCCCACCACCGCGTCCCCGGGGTCGATCCGGCCCGCCGCGCGCGCGTCCGCGGCGCCCTCGGCCGGCGGCACCGGGATCAGCCCGGTGAGGTCGCCGGTGTCGCCCAGCCGCAGCAGGAACGGCCGGTGCGGGGTGTAGCGGACCACCGTGACCGAGCAGGGGTCGGCGTTGATCCGCTGGAAGAGGTCGAGGTGCATGCCGAGCGCGTCGGCGACCAGCGCCTTGATGACGTCGCCGTGCGAGCAGACCAGGTACAGCGCGTCCGGGCCGTGCGCGGCCTCGATCCGGGCGTTCCAGTCCCGTACGGCGTCGACCGCGCGGGCCTGCATCGCCCGCATCGACTCGCCCTCGGCGCCGGGGAAGACCGCGGCGGAGGGGTGGCGCTGCACGGTCTCCCACAGCGGCTCCGCGACCAGCTCGCCGATCTTCCGGCCGGTCCAGTCGCCGTAGTGGCACTCGCCGAACCGGTCGTCGGTGTGCAGCGGCAGTTCGGACCGGGTCGCCAGCAGCGGGCCGACGGTCTCCTGGCAGCGCTCCAGGGGGCTGGCGACGACCGCGGCCAGCGGGAGCGCGGCGAGGCGGGCGGCGAGCGCGGTGGCCTGGGCGCGCCCGGTGTGGTCGAGGGCGACGCCGGGGGTCCAGCCGGCCAGTACGCCGTCGGTGTTGGCGGTCGAACGGCCGTGCCGGACGAGGATCACGGTGGGCATGTCCGCCACCGTAACCCCTTCCGGGCAGGCGCGTTGTGCTGGGTGACGGCCGTGGCGGGGAAGATCCCCCCGAGCCCCCACCACGGCCGCCGAGGGGCCGCCCGCCGCCCGGCCCGTTTTCCGAGCGTCTTTGCTCGCCGCTGACCGTGTTTTGCTCCCGCCTGACGCCCCGTTGCCTGTGCTTTGCATGCCCGTCAGGAGCCGTGCGCCCGGCGGCCGGTCGGGGTTTGCCGGTCCTCGCCCGCAGGCTCCGGCTTGTCACTCCCCGTGGGTAAGGTGCAACGGGGGACGGGTCGAGTCGGCCTGATGAGTCGGGACCGCGAAGCAGGTGTGGAGATGTTCAGCAAGGCGACGAGGAGCCGCCCGATGACGGATCTGGGCGTGGGTACCGCAGGCGCGGACTGGTCCGCCCACCCCCGGCTGAGGGACGCCGTGCAGGCCTACTTCCTGCACCCGGACATCGCGTTGGAGGCGATCGGCGGGGTGCTCGGCCGGCGCCGCGTGCGCGGCTTCACCCTGGAGCGGGTGGTGGACCTGACGGAGGCCGGCACCTCGATCTGGCAGGAGGCGGCGGTCTGCGACGGCCGGCGGCTCATCCTGTGGCACAGCGAGGAGTCCGCCGACGAGAGCGCCCCGGGCGGGACCGTGCTGGACTCCTCGGTGCAGGTGCTGCCGCTCGACGCGATCGGCCACATCGGCATGCGCACGCTCGTCGGGCACGACGAGCGCGGGCACCGCGTGGACCGCGGGGTCTACCTGGTGCTGGCCACCGCCATGCCCCACGAGGTCACCACCATCCAGCCCGACCCGGACGCCCCGCCGCCGCACGTCACCGCGCGCCTGCGCCCGGAGTCCTTCCGGTTCAGCAAGTCCCTGGAGGACGGCGGCCCCGGCCAGATCGCCCGCCTCATCGACTTCGGCCGCCTGCTGTCCCGCCTCGTCCCGAGCGGCTAGGACCCGAGCAGCTGGGAAGGGGCAGGGCAGCCCGGCGGGTC